>JBDSLV010000069.1:0-6453 GCA_039916205.1 Mesorhizobium sp.
CATGCTGGGGCTCGCCAACCAAGATGACGTTGCCTATCGGCAGAAACAAACCGCCGATGTGGCACAGGCAAAGGTCGAATACACCGCCTACAAGGATCACCTAGAACTCGGCATCCGCACCGGTGCAATTCGTGACCCGGGCCTGATCCTCGGCAGCAAGTTGAATGAGGGCGATCAGGCTAGCCTTTACGAGATGCTGAAGACCGAGAACAAGGACAGTGCCGGGGTCGATGCCATCATCAGCGCGATTGGCGCGGGGCAGAAAGTTCCGGTGAACGGGTTTGACAGTGATCAGACCAAAATCGCCGACAAGGCCTATGCGCAATTTCAGACGTCTCTCCCCGAAGAGACGCGCGGGCAGGCGGCAGCGGCCTATGTGGCGTCCACCGGCTACATCCCCGGACAGGTGCAGGCGCAACTGCAACAGGGTGCCGCGTCGACCGACCCGCAGACTTTCGCGAATGCAATGTCGGCAGCGAACACACTGCAAGTCGAGGCTCCGACCTCGTTCAACAATTTCTCCGGTGGCGAGGACGTTCGGAAGAAACTAGCGACCTATCAGCATCTCGTGAACGACCGCGGAATGTCCGGCGAAGACGCTGCGCGGCGGACATTCCAGATGGAAGACCCCGCGGTTAAGGTGAACCGCGAGGCGTTGAAGCCGGCGCTCGAAAAATTCATGAAAACGGTCACGGTGTCCGATGTCACGGGCGCCTTCGATCCCGGGATTTTCTCGTCTGAGCCTGGCTCCGGTGTGATGCCCGTGCAATCGCAGGCGCTGCTGGCCGAATATCGCAATCTCGCCGAAGACGAATTCTATCAGACCAACGGCGACGCGGGCGCGGCGAAGGCGCGGGCGTTGACGGAAATCAAGGCGATCTGGAATGTCAGCAACATCTCGGGCTCGCCGAACCTCATGCGCATGCCGCCAGAGTTGCACTATCCGAAGGTCGACGATTCCTACGACTATCTTCGCACCGACGCGATGAAGACCGCGACTGAATACGCGACGCCGCTTGGTCGGAAGGTCGACAACGTGGCAATTGTTGCTGATGGCCGCACTCGATCGGATATCGAGTTGAAGCGGCCGCCGCGCTACCAACTTTTCTACCAGTACACCGATGGCGCCGGGCAGACCCAGTTCGATCAGGTCTACACCGGCGGCTGGGGCATCGATCCCAAGGCGCTGAACGGCGAAGTGGCGGCGAGCGGCGAGCGGGCGAAGCAGAGCTTCATGACCAGCCGCGCCGTGAACAACCAGGCCAACAAGATTGAGCGTGACGCGGCGGCAAAGGTGAAAGATATCCTGGCTGATCCGAGCCGATCGGATTTCATCAAGGCGCGCGATGCTGAGGCCGAAATGGGCGCTGCCCGCTTCAAGGCACAAAACCTGAAGGATGACGCGGCGAAAGCGGCCGTTCCGCCTGTGGTGCAGCGGCCACAAAATCCGCGTGGTGGCGGTGATCCGAATGCCGGCAAGGCCTTCCGTAGCGGATCGGGAGGAAATTCCTGATGCCGATCGTGCAGTATCCGGAAGACAATCCAGCCCTTGGCCAGTTCAAGGCGCTGGACTATTCGCCGCCACCGGCTGAAAGCGAATTTAGCCCGGACCTGTCAACGGTCATTGGCGCCGCCTTCAGGCAGGACAACACGATCGGCTCGATGTCGTCGAACAAGCTGGCTGGCGTCGACCTGGCCACGCCTGACGGCATGACAGGCGACGAAGCCTTTGCCTCGATCAAGGGCACGAAATACGAGCAGCACGCTGATCGGTTCGCTCCGATCTTCAATCGTGCCGGCCTTGCCGCGATGAAGTCACAGATCGACATGGAAGATCAGGATCGCCGCGTCTTGGCGGCCGGAGGCTGGGCTTCGACAATCGCTTCGTTCGGTGCATCCGTGGTGGACTTGCCAAGCCTGGTCCCTGGCGGCGGCCTGGTCGACAGTGTGCGCGGTGGCGTTGCCGTCGGCCGGACGGCATTGCGGACTGCTGCGCTGGGCGCTCTCGGTGCCGGTGCATCCGAAATTGCATTGCAGGCGAGCCAGCAAACCCGCCCTCTGGCTGACAGTGCCATTGCTGTCGGCTCTGGGGCGGTGCTGGGCGCGCTTCTCGGCGGCGGCGTCGGCGCGCTCTACAGCCACGCGGAACGCACTGCTGCCCTCTCCTCGGTCGAGGAGGTGCTAAAGGCCAAGGTGCCGACGCCTAACGAAATATGGGCTGATGCTGCGGCGCATAGCGGCGGCTCGGCGGCGGTGCCTCGGCCGGAACTGTCCGACTACGATATCGGCGGCGGAATGGGCGCGCCGACGGTCGGCAAGGTGCAGTCAGGTTTCAATCCGCTGCTGCGCGCCGCACAAAGCCCGTCGTCCGTTTATCGCGAGATCATGGCCGACACGGCTGAGACTGGCTATTACCTTGAAAAGAACGTGCGCGGTGAAGGCAACATCGCGGTCGAAAGCGCGGTCAAATATTGGGATCGCGGCGCCCTGACCAAGGGTCTCGACGATATGCGCAAGATATACAAAGACGCCCGGGCCAGGGGCGGGTTTGAGATGTCGCAGGAAGATTTCCGGACCGCAGTCAGCAAGGCGATGCGTCGCGGCGATGTCGGCGAGAATGACGCGGTGTCGATGGCTGCGCAGTCCTGGCGCAAGACGTTGTTCGATCCTCTCAAGGATGAGGCCGTCGCCGCTGGACTGCTGCCGCCTGATGTGAACGTCAAGACGGCAACGTCCTATCTCACGCGCCTGTGGAACTCGAACCGGCTCAATGCCGACGAAGGCAAGTTCAAGTCTATCGTGAAACCTTGGATCGACGATCAGCTTTCGCAACTTGAATTCAAGGCCGACGAAATCCGCATCGGCAACCGCATCGTGGATGCCGAAAAGAAGCGCGAAGTTTTTGGCAAAGTGAACGATCGCCTCGACAACATCGAAGGGCGCTTGGCAGATCGAGGGGTCGGGCGGGCGAAGCGTGTCGACGCGCTCACCCAGATGCGACAGGATCGCCTCGATGTCCTGAAAGAGCGCGCGCCGCCGGCCTTGGTCACCACATTGCGTGGAGCCGACGAAAACGCCGTCATGGTAGACACCGTGAAGCAGGCTCGCGCCGCTGAGCGCTCCGCAGGAAAGCAAAAGACTTTTGCCGTACGGTCGCCGGTCCTGGCGATCATCAAGGCAAAGGGTGGCGCCCGCGTCGGCAGTAAGCTCGACAACGAACTTCGGGCGATGGGCGTGACCCCAAAGACCCATCCCGGCATGTTCGTCAAGAAGGGCGGTATCGGCGACGTTGATAACTTCGTCCACGCTGAAGATGCAATCTTTGCAGACCTCGCCAACGACGGCGCCGGGTATGTGGACCATCGAGACATCCTGGAAGCAATCCGGTCGGAACTGGCCGGCAATCCCTTGCGCACACAAGAAGAGCGCGCTGCGGCAGACGCGGCAGACAATCTCGACAAAACTGCCGCCGAATGGCTCGACAGGGTCGGGCTACCAGCGAATGCCACAGTGAAGCAGGTCCGCGATCATATCGGGCGTGTGCTCGGTGCCGAGCGGAACACCGAAGGTCTCGACACCCGCATTTCCCGCTTTGAGCAGGAGATTGAACAATTCGACCGGTCGACCGATGCGATTATCAACGAACGCGACATCACGGCGTCGGAAGCGAAGATGCTCGGCGAGGAGGTAGACAAGCTTGAGACTGAACTGGATGGCGTGAAGGACATCGCAAACGCATCGCCGCGTGTTTCTCTCGTGGTCGACTACGCCACGACGCGGCGCGATCTATTCAAGGGCAAGCTGAAAGAGCGGTCGCTGAGCAAGCGCGTTGAGGCGATCAAGCGGCTCGATGCCGAAGGCGGCGGCAACCAGGACATTCTGGCCGAACTCGCGGCAAAGTCGATCGAACTGGACCGGCTACGCGCCGACATCGAGGGCATGAAGGTGAGGGCCGACAAGCTGGAACCGATGATCCCGAAAGTGAAACAGGAAATCCCCGAATTTGTCTCGCCCGCCGACCGTGCGGATTATGTGAAGGGCATTGTCGACGACATATTCTCGCAACTCACAGGTCGCGCAAATCAGGGCATGCCATCCTATGACATGACCATGTCGTCGCGAGGCCCGCTGAAGGAACGCACGTTCAACATCCCGGATCACCTGATCGAAGATTTCCTTGAACACGACATCGAATTGATCGGGCGGCGCTATGCCCGCGTGATGGCGGCCGACGTCGAACTGACGAAGATGGACAAGCGTCTTGGTGGCGAGGGCAAGCCGGCACTGAAAAGCCAGCTCGATCGCGTGACGGCCGATTATCTCCGGCTTCGCGAAGCGGTGCAGGCATCTACGGAACTCGAGCCCAAGGCGAAAACCAAGGCGCTCGATGCGCTGACGAAGAGCGAGCAGAGCAATATCGAAGATCTGGGCGCGGTTCGTGATCTGCTGCGCGGGCAGTACAAGGTCGGCAGCGCTCACACCAATTTCGCCCGCGTCCTGCGCGTAGCCGGAACTTTTAATTTTATGCGCCAGCTTGGTGGTGTCGTGGTGTCGTCACTCTCCGACGCAGTGCGGCCGGCAATGGTCCACGGCATGGGTCGCTACATGAGCGAGGGCATCGCTCCGCTGCTCGGCAATCTCAAGGCGGTAAGGCTGGCGGTCGAGGATGCCAAGCTTCTAGGCGCCGTGACCGAGCGCACACTGCAATCGCGCTTGGCCACGATGGCCGAGCTTGCCGATCCCTATGCCATGCACTCGCCCTTTGAGCGCATGGTCGACAACATGGCCAACATCTTTTCGAAGATGACGCTGCTGCCGTTCTGGAACGACATGCATAAGTCGATCGCTTCGGTGCTGATACAAAACCGCGTGCTGAAGAACGTGCAGAGCAAGGATTATGGCGCGCTCTCGGCTGCCGAACGGCGCTACATGGGATATGTCGGGATCAACTCCGACATGGCCGACCGGATCGCCAAACAGTTCAACGACTTCGGTGATGTGCAAGGCAACGTGCATATTCCTGGGCTCGAGCGATGGACCGACGACGGTGCGCGCCGAGCTTTCGCTGCTGCGGTGAACAAGGATACCGATTCGATCATCGTCACGAAGTCGGTCGCCGACGTGCCGCTGTTCTCGCACACGCCGCAGGGCCGCGCCCTGATCCAGTTCAAGAGCTTCGCCCTCGCTTCAAACCAGCGCGTGCTGATGCGCGGGCTGCAGGAGGGGCCCGGCTCCTTCATCACCGGAACTGTGGCGATGACCGCCTTCGGCATGTTGACCTATATGATGAAGCAGATCGAAGCAGGCGGGGACAATCGTGTCCTGTCCACTAATCCAGGCACATGGCTTGCTGAAGGTCTCGATCGCGCGGGCATTTTCCAGATGGCCTTCGAGGTCAACAGCACATGGGAAAAGCTCGGCGCGCCTGGCCTTTACACGGCTGCTTCGATCCTCGGCAAAAAGATCAACCCGAATGCTGACAGCCGACAGCAAGCGTCACGATATGCGAACCGCGACGCCTTTGGCGCAATTCTTGGCCCTTCGTTTCAATTGGGAACTGACGCGGCGCAGCTGCTCGGCGTCGGCGGCCGCACGCTCTCAACACTGACCGACGGCGATCCGTCTACCAATCCGGATCTTGCGCCGGCGGATATTGACCGCGCCATGAAGATGATCCCGTTTCTGACCCTGCCCTATTGGCGGTGGATCATTGAGGGCGGCTTCGGTCTGGAAGACAAAGGCGTCAAGCAACAGCTTCATTCGCTGGTGCAGTAAGCGTCACTGCTCGCAGCTGTCGAGGATGCTCATGCCCTTGGTGCATTCTTCCGGTTCGCCGGATGTGACGCTTCGATGGCCTTGGTGCGTGGCGGCAAAAATGGCGCATCCGACAACCCAGACGATGATCACCCACTTCCAAGGGACATCGAATTCCAGCCAGAGCCGGAAACGGTGCAAGGCCGTCAATCTTCGAGCGGTTTGAGACATAGCCGCGCACTCAACGCCAAAACCCTGATTTTTTCAAGCCTCGCCCTAGTGAGGTCCTTAATGGAGCAAGCCTTATGGCCCGACCTGCAACTGCCGCCGTTCGACTTCTGACCGGCGAACGCGAACCCGTGCGCCTTGCGACCACCGGGCCAATTGACGTTGACGCCGGCGGCTTGATCACGATTGACGGTATGGTGACCGCCGTGGGCGACCGCGTGCTTGTGAAGGATCAGGCAGACGCCAGCGAGAACGGCATCCGCGACGTGAGCGCCGGCCAATGGTACCGCGCCGCCGATTCCCGCACGGCGCGCACGATGCAGAAGGGCACGACTGTCCATGTGCAGGAAGGCGTGGCGAACGCCGGCAAGACCTTTGTGTTCAACACGCTGGATCCGGTGATCGGCGACGATGCCATCACGATCGTATTCTACATGTCGGACACGCTGGTTGCCGATGCCCAGGCCGCAG
>JBDSLV010000070.1:0-14977 GCA_039916205.1 Mesorhizobium sp.
GGGCCGATGCGTTGGGCCAGTGCGCGCTGTTTAGGCCGAGGCCTTGGCCTTGCGGCCCTTTGCGGGAGCTTTGACAGGAGCCTTGGGAGCGGCCTTGCGGCCGAGGCCGATCGACTTGGCCAGCAGCGAGCGCGAAGCGGCATAGTTGGGGGCAACCATCGGATAGTCCGAGGGCAAGCCCCACTTGGCGCGATAGGCATCGGGCGTCAGGCCGAAATGAACGCCGAGATGGCGCTTCAATGATTTGAACTTCTTGCCGTCTTCCAGGCAGATGATGAAGTCCGGCGTCACCGACTTCTTCGGGTTGACCGCTGGCACCAGCGGCGCGGCCTCTGGAACCACTGGCTGGCCGAGCCCGCTGATCGAGGTCGCGACGCTGGCGATGAGATCACCCAGGCCGGAGGCGGGCAAGCGGTTCTTCTCGACGTAGGCGGACACGATGTGAGCGGTCAGCTCGAGAAGGTCGATGTCTTTGCGAGCGTTGTTGCTATCGTCGGTCAATCTATTTTCTCCGTCTATCCTCATGAATCCGGAAGTCGGTATTGAGTTTCGGACCATGCACAAAATCAAAGCGCTACAGCAGCCCTTGCCTAGCCCATAAAGGGCAGGCGGCGCTGTAGTGCGGTGGAACTCGTAGTCGGCAAATCTGCTTAGCGCAATGATATAGGGCTATGCCACACGCTATTTTGAACAACTATACTGAGATGTCACAATATCAGACGATCAGCGCCTTGTCGCGCCACAGTCGAAATCCGCCTTCGAATGCACGCGTATTGTCACCGCGCCTGCTGTCGGCCGGTAATTCGTCAAGCTTGTCGACGTTGCCGCCGCCGATGACGACATAGTCCGGCTGCAGCGCGGCGCGAAGCCGGTCGACCACATCGAAGACCGATTTGCGCCATTTCTTCTTGCCGCGTTTTTCCAGGCCGCGTTCGCCGACATAGTCCTCGAAGCTCTTGCCTTTCTTGTAAGGAAGATGCGCAAGCTCCATCGGCTGGGCGACGTTGTCGGCAATCATCGCGGCACCCAGACCGGTGCCCAAGCCGAGAAACAGCATGCGGCCGCCCTCATAGCTGCCGATGGCCTGCATCAGGGCATCGTTGACGACTTTCACCGGTTTGCCGAACGCCCCGGCGAAGTCGAACCCGGCCCAGCCCTTGCCGAGATTGGCGGGGTCGGTCAAAGGCCGGTTGTGGTTCACCGGGCCGGGATAGCCCATCGAGACGACATCGTAGGCCAGGCCGTCGGCAAGCGTCTTCACCGCATCGATCATCTGTTGCGGCGTCAGGTCCGGCCCCGAATCGGCCCTGCGCTCCGCGCCGCCAGCGCTGGTGAGGATCTTGACATGCGAGCCGCCGATATCGATCGACAACACGATCTTCTCGGCGTCCGCCACGGTCTGCTTCACGGTCTTGCTCATCGCGTCATCTCCCAGAAATCACTTGACCGGATTGATCCAGCCATTGGGCGGTCCGAAGGTGGCCATGGCGTCGACCGGCCCCCAGGTCTTGGGCTCGTAAAGATGCGGTGGGGTGGTGTCGCCAAGCACCGGGCCGACGATGCGCCAGGCAAGTTCGCTGGCGTCCTGGCGGGTGAACAGCTGGCCGTTGCCGTTCATGGCATCGCCGATCAGCCGCTCGTAGGGCGGCATGTCGCCCTTGCTGTCATCGAGCGCCGTCAACTCGACCTGCTCGCCGATCATGTCGTCGCCGGGTGCCTTGCGCTGGGCGCCGATGGCGATCATCACCTGCGGATCGATGCGGAAGCGCACATAGTTCTGGTCGGTGGGCTTGATCGGATCGAAGACATCGAGCGGCGGCCGCTTCAGCCGCACCACCACTTCGGTGACATGCACTGGCATGTTCTTGCCGGCACGGATGAAGAAGGGCACATCCTGCCAGCGCCAGGTGTCGACGAAGAAACGCACCGCGGCAAAGGTCTCGACCGGCGAGTTTGGCGCCACGCCCGGTTCGGCGAGATAGCCCTTGAACTGGCCGCGCACGACATCGTCCTTGACCAAGGTACGGATGGCGCGCAGCACCTGCACCTTTTCGTCGATCAGGTCGTCGGCGGAACGGCCGACCGGCGGCTCCATGGCGAGCAGCAGCAGGATGTTAAGCAGATGGTTCTCGATGACATCGCGGATGCAGCCGACGTCGTCATAGAAGCGGCCACGTCCCTCGATGCCGAAATCCTCGGCCATGGTGATCTGCACGCTCTCGACGTAATTGCGGTTCCAGATAGGCTCGAGGAAGGAATTGGCGAAGCGGAAATAGAGCAGGTTCTGGATCGCTTCCTTGCCGAGATAGTGGTCGATGCGGAAGATGGACTGTTCGTCGAAGACCAGATGCAGCACCCGGTTCAGCCAGCGTGCCGATTGCAGGTCATGGCCGAAGGGCTTTTCCACCATCAGCCGGGCGCCATGCGCGGTGCCTGATTGTTCGAGCCCCTGGACCACGGTTTCGAACATGGTTGGCGGCACCGCCATGTAGTGCAGCGGCCGCTGCGCCGTACCAAGCGCGCTTTTCAGCTTCTCGAACGTGGCTCCATCCCTGTAGTCGCCGCTGACGTAGCGCAGCATGGAGGCCAGCTTGGCGAAGACCTTCTCGTCGATCGTGCCGAGGGCATTGACGATGCCGTCGCGAGCCCGGTCCTGCAATTGCTTGAGGTCCCAGGCGTCGAAGGCGACGCCGATCACCGGCTCGGTCAGCGTGCCCTTGGCAACCATGGCGTAGAGGGCGGGAAAGATCTTCTTGTGGGCGAGGTCGCCGGTCGCTCCGAAGAGCACCAGCGTATCGGACCGTTCCTGGCTCATAGGCATGTCTCCCCTTGTACTTTCACGACTTCGGCTTTTCGACATGACCGCCGAAAGCGTAGCGCATGGCGGACAACAGCTTGTCGGCGAATTCGGATTCGCCTTGCGAGGAGAAGCGGTCGAACAGGGCCGAAGACAGGACCGGCGCCGGCACGCCGGTGTCGATCGCCGCCTTCAAGGTCCAGCGTCCTTCGCCGGAATCCGAAACCCGGCCGCCGAAATTCGCCAGCGAGGGATCGGACTTGAGCGCGCCGGCCGTCAGGTCGAGCAGCCAGGAGCCGATGACGCTGCCATGCCGCCAGACCTCGGCGACATTGGCGAGGTCGATGTCGAACTGGTAATATTCCGGGTTCTGCAGCGGGCTGGTCTCGGCGTCCGCGTCGCGCTTCACCTTGCCGGAATTGCCGGCCTTGAGGATGTTCATGCCTTCGGCATAGGCGGCCATGACGCCATATTCGATGCCATTGTGGATCATCTTGACGAAATGGCCGGCGCCGCTCGGCCCGCAATGCAGGTAGCCGAAAGGCGCGGTGCCTGCTGCCTTGTCGGGGGCGGGCGCCCCGGCATCGGCGCCAGGCGCCAGCGTGGCGAAGACCGAATCGAGATGCTGGACCGCTTCGTCAGGGCCACCGATCATCAGGCAATAACCGCGATCAAGACCCCAGACACCGCCGCTGGTGCCGACATCGACATAGCTGAGGCCCTTGTCCTTGAGCTTCGCCGCCCGGTCGACGTCATCATGGTAGTAGGAATTGCCGCCGTCGATGATGATGTCGCCAGGTTCCATCAACGCCGCGACCTGATCGACGATCTTGCCGGTGATCGCCGCCGGCAGCATCAGCCAGACGCAGCGCGGCTTGGCGAGTTTGCCGACGAATTCCGCGAGCGAGGCGGCGCCCAGGGCACCGTCGGTCACCAGCGCCGCGACGCTGGCCGGATTGATGTCGTAGACGACGCATTCGTGGCCGTCGCGCATCAGGCGCCGAACCATGTTGGCGCCCATCCGGCCCAGTCCCATCATTCCGATTTGCATGTTCTCGTCCTGGTTTTTCGAGGAGTTGGAAGGTCTGCTGGTCAGTCGCCGATCGTGACGGAGAAGTCGACATTCTCCCAATCGCCGGTGTCCGGCCAGAAAAAAGTGAAAGTGAGCGTGGTGCCCTCGGCGAGGCCGGCCAGGGGCAGGTCGGCAAGATGGATGCCGAAGGCGTTTCCCTTTGTCTCGCTGTCATGAGCGGTCGTCCAGTTGTCGGTGCTCCAGTGGATCGTCGCCTTGGCCGGCAGCTCGACGCGCAGCGCCTTGCCGGCGGGCAGCGTGCTGATCTTGTTGTTGAAGCGCCATAGCCTGCGCGGCGAGGCCGTCTTGTCCTCGATGTAGCGCTTGACACCTTGCGGCGGCATGTCGAAGACCGCGCCGTCGCGCAAGGAGCGCAGCAGCTTGATATGCTCCGAATGCGCCCAGACCAGCGGCATGGCGCTGCCGGACGGGCCGCCGTACAGCAATTCGCGCTCCGGCATGTCGGGCTGATCCCAGACCTGCTCCGGCAGCAGGCCGCCGGGGCCGGCCGAGCCTTCCAGTGCTGCCAGCAGTCTGGTTGCCTCGGCCTTGCGGCCCGCCGCCAGCTCATAGTGCGCGCGCTCGCCGGCCAGCAGGGGCCAGGGCCGGCCCTGGCCGGTTCCGTCAAACGGTGCGCCGTCCGCGTGCTCGCCATAGCCATCGCCATTGTAGCGGTACCAGAGCGGCCCTTGCGGCAAGTCGCGGCGCAGTTGCGCGTCGATGACCTTGACCGTGTCGACAATGCGCGGGTCGTCAGCGGCCCTGAGGCCGAAACGCACCAGCGCCAGCGCGTCAGGGCTGACGATTGCCTCGGCCGGGCGATCGGTGTCGCCGGGCGGCCGGTTCTTGATCGGAACATAGCCGTCCTTCGGCGACGCGGCATCGGCGCTGTCGGGTGGCGCGATGCGGACGTAATAGCCGTTGACGCCGGCCTCCTCGCACGCGGCGGTGCCGGTGACGTAGGTCCAGCGCTCGATCTGGTCGTTCCAGACATCGGCGGTTTCGCGCAGATAATTTGCCAGCTCAACCTTGCCGCAGATGTCGAGCATGTCGGCGGCTGCGAGCAATGCAGCGGTCTCGACCGCAAGGGTGAAGGGACTGTAGCCGGCGTCCTCTTCCCAGCGGTCCTCGCCGGTAACGGGACCGTTGCGGGCGACATAGGAGGCGGCGCTTTCGATCATCGGCAGGAAGGCAAGCAGCTGGGCTCGCGGCAGATGGCCTTCGCGGCGCAATGCGTCCGCCAGCAGCAGCGGAAAGGCGCATTCGTCCATCTGCAGGCCGGGCCAATAGGGGGTGCCGTCGAGCCACAGGTTCTGCGGCCAGTGGCCATCCGGCTGCTGGATAGAGTGCAGGTAGGAAAGGATCTTCAACGCGGTTGCCGGGTCGCCGGCGGCGAGAAAGCCGCCCGCCGTCTCGACCAGGTCGCGTGGCCAGACCAGGTGATAGCCGCCGAGATCGTCGTCACCCTTGTTGAAGCCCCAGGGGATGGACAGGCTGGCGACGGCCGCACCGGGCACGGCGATGGAGCGGTGTGTCGCCAGCACGGCGGTGCTGACGCGGTAGCTATTGACCCCGGATGCGGCCTGTCGATCCAGCTGCACCAGACCCGCCTGCCATTCGCGCCATTCCTGGACATAGGATTTTTCAGCGGGCTCGAAGCCCCGCTTGAGGCTGGCGGCGGCGTTTTCAGCGGCTTCGTCGGGCGTCGCGCCAAAGCCAAGGGCCAGCAGGGTCTTTGTCTTCGTGGCGGAAAAGCCGATCTCGCCGGTCAACGCGACATTGCCGTCCTCGGCCCGTTGGCAAGCCGGATCGAGCTGGCCCGCGTGATGCAGTTGCTGCCAGCCGTCGGAGAAACCGACATAACCGGCCGAGCAGGTCCGCCACGGCAGTGACGAGGCCAGGGCCAGGCAGGTGCCGCGGCCCGACGCGAACAGCATCGGCTTGCCCTTGTGGTCACCGATCCAGGCGGTGTTGCCCATGCCGGCATTGACCAGATGCGGCGCCAGCAACGCATAGACGCGGTAGTCGCCGGCAGCCCCCTTGAGCGGCGTGAAGGTGATCTCCTGCAGCAAGGCCGGACGGGCCGGATCGGCCAGCACGCGCTTGTCGATGCGGTAGGCGCCGTCGGTGGCGGTGTTGACCAGCCGGTAGGCCGGCACGCCATCCTCGAACGGTTCGATGCCGTGCGCGGCGTCACGCTTCTCCTCGGAGAAATATCCGTTTGGTCCGGTGACGATCAGGCCGAGGTCGCGCGTGCAGGCGCTGTCGACGCGCGGATAGTAGATTTCGTTGAGAATGCCGTGGCTGATCGTGAACCAAACCTGGCCGGCCGGCGAAAGGGAAGTTCCGACGCCACTCTTGGCGCTTGACGTCCAGCGCGCCGGAATCCCCGGGGCGCCCTGAGCAACAGTCGGCGTCACTGCCATTCCATTCGGTCTCCTGGACCCTTCCCTAGACCAGGACGCGAACCCTTTTCAATCATTGCACCGCAAGTTGATCGCCCGGGGCGGTTGCCGATTGATGTTGACAGCCCGCTGCTCATTCTGCATTTGTCTGATAATACATAAAAAACAGGGACGGGAAGATAGCAGCCTTCAACAGCCAGTGAGACCATCAACTCTTGGGAGGAGTAACATGAAGAAACTATTCGTCTTGGGCACGCTTGCGGCGATGCTCGCGGCCGGTACGGCCATGGCCGACACCAGCGGCAAGAAGATCGCTTTCTCGAACAATTATGCCGGCAATTCGTGGCGCCAGGCGATGCTCGACAGCTATGGCATCGTCACCAAGAAGGCTGTCGCCGACAAGGTCGTCGGAGCCGCCGACATCTTCACCACCGCCGACAAGGAAGTGCCGACGCAGGCCGCCCAGGTGCAGAACCTGATTCTGCAGGGCTATGACGCGATCGTCATCAACGCCGCTTCGCCGGACGCGCTCAACGGCGCCATCAAGCAGGCCTGCGATGCCGGTATCGTCGTCGTGTCCTTCGACGGCACGGTGACCGAACCTTGCGCCTACCGCGTCGTTGTCGACTTCAAGGACATGGGCAAGCAGGAAATCGAGCAGATGGCCAAGTTCCAGCCTAAGGGCGGGAATCTCCTCGAAATTCGCGGCCTTGCCGGCACCTCTATCGATGATGCCATTCATGCCGGTATCCTCGAAGGCGTTTCCGCCCATTCGGAATTCAAGATCGTCGGCTCGGTCACCGGCGACTGGGACCAGACCACGGCGCAGAAGGCGGTGGCGACCATCCTGCCATCGCTGCCTGACGTCGTCGGCATCGTCGACCAGGGCGGTGACGGCTACGGCGCCGCACAGGCCTTCGCCGCCGCCGGCAAGCCGCGCCCGACCATCATCATGGGCAACCGGCAGGACGAGTTGCAGTGGTGGAAGGAGCAGAAGGACAAGGACGGCTACAAGACCTGGTCGGCGTCGATCGCGCCCGGCGTGTCGTCGCTGGCCTTCTGGGTGGCGCAGCAGGTGCTCGATGGCCGCAAGGACATCCCGCACGATCTGCTGGTTCCCTATCTCGCCTTCACCCAGGACGATTTCGAAACCGAGCTGCCGAAAATCGTCAAGGGCGGCGTCGCCAGCCACGAATATAGCCAGGAGGACGCCATCGCGGCCATCAAAGCCAACATCAAGTGATGGCTGAACGCTTGCCGCCCGCATCGCCGACTGGGTATCGTTGAGCATGCCTGAGGCCAGCGCTGATATCGTCAGACTGGGCGGCGCCGAAAAACATTTCGGCGCCGACATTGTGAGACTGGACGGTGCCGAAAAACATTTCGGCGCTGTCCGGGCGCTTGCGGGCGTCGATTTCAGCGTCCGTGCCGGCGAATGCGTCGGTCTCGTCGGCCACAACGGCGCCGGCAAGTCGACGCTCATGCACATGGTGGCGGGCACGCTGATGCCCGACAGCGGCCAGATCAGCGTGCATGGCGGTATCGAGGAAAACTATTCGGTGTCGCGGGCGCAGAAGCTCGGCATACGCTGCGTGTTCCAGGAATTGTCGCTGTGTCCAAACCTCAGCGTCGCCGAAAACACCCGTATAAACCATGCTTCGCTGCGCGGTTTCGGCTGGCGGCGCCGTGCCGCCGATCTTATCGAGGCCAAGCTCGGCGAGATCTTTCCGGGCCATAGTATCTCGGCAGCCGACATTGTCGGTGATCTTTCCATCGGCCGTCGCCAGATGGTCGAGGTGGCGCGTGCCTTCACCGTCACCCAGGACCGTCTCGATCTCGTCATTCTGGATGAACCGACATCCTCGCTCGACTCCCACACCGCCGGCCAGTTGCTGGCTTTCGTCCGCCGCTTCGTTGCCAGCGGCAAAAGCTGCATCCTGATCTCGCATGTGCTGGGCGAGGTGCTGTGGAATGCCGACCGCATCGTGGTGATGCGCGACGGCAAGGTCGTCGTGGCCGACGAAGCGGAGGCTTTCGACCGCGACAGGCTGGTGATGGCCATGGGCGGTGCCGAGGCGCGCGAGAAGGCCGTTGAGGGCGCTGCCGACAGGCCGCCAAAGGGAGCGCTGCGAGTCCGGGCCCGCCCCTTGCGTCAGCAGGATGACAACGAACTGGTCGCCCATGCCGGCGAAATCATCGGCCTGGCCGGCCTGGCCGGCCATGGACAGACCGATCTGCTGCTGGCGATCTTCGGCGCCGCCGCGCGTGCCAGAACCGGCATCGAGGTCACGGCGCCAGTGGCGCTGGTCGCCGGCGACCGGCAGTCGGACGGCATTTTTCCGCAATGGTCGATATCGGAGAACATCGGCATTCGTTCGCTGGCGCGCCTGCGCAACGGCTTGTTGATCTCGCCACAGCGCGAAGCCGAGCTCGCGGCTTTCTGGCAAAAGAAGATCGGCATCCGCACGCCAGACATGAACAACAACATCTTCTCCTTGTCCGGCGGCAACCAGCAGAAGGCGCTGTTTGCCCGGGCGCTGGGATCGGATGCGAAGATCGTGCTGATGGACGACCCAATGCGCGGCGTCGACATCGGCACAAAGCTCGAAGTCTACGACCTTGTGCGCGAGGAGGCGCGCAGTGGACGCACCTTCCTCTGGTACACAACCGAAACCGAAGAGCTCGACAATTGCGACCACATCTATGTCTTCAAGAACGGCCGCATCGTCGCCAATCTGCGGCGCGACGAGTTGACGGAGGAAAAGATCATCCAGTCCTCGTTCGGCGACGCGGCCTGAGATGACGGCTGCCTCCGTCGATAATGGATCGAAGAATTCCGAACGTGGCGCGGCGGCACGGGCACGGCTGTTGCGCGGCCTGCTGCCGGCACTGTCGCTGGCAATCGTGCTGATCGCCATTGCCTGGCTCAATCCGCGCGCCATCAGCTATTTCGGCTTCAGCCTGATGCTCAACCTGGCGATCCCGATCGCGCTGGCGACGATCGCGCAGATGTTCGTCATTGCTGGCAACGAGCTCGACCTGTCCATCGGCACCTTTGTCGGCTTCGTCGGTTGCGTCACCGCCACCTGGCTGAAGGACGCGCCTCTGCTTGGCGTCGTCATCCTGCTCGGATCGATCGGCGTCTACGCGCTGCTCGGCGCGCTGATCCATCTGCGCAACCTGCCCTCGATCGTGGTGACGCTGGGCATGAGTTTCGTCTGGCAGGGCCTGGCCATCCTCGTGCTGCCGAAGCCCGGCGGCAAGGCGCCGGACTGGCTGCTTTCGGTCATGGCGTTCAAGCCGCCCTTCGTGCCGTTTCCAATCATCGCGGCGCTGGTGATCGCGGTGGTCGTTCATTTCGGCCTGATGCGCACCTCCTATGGCGTGATCCTGCGTGGCTCGGGCGGCAATCCGGCGGCGCTTGGCCGTGCCGGCTGGTCGTTGCTCAAGACCAAGATCGCGCTGTTCGCGCTCGCCGGCCTGTTCGGCGTCTTGTCCGGCATGGCGCTGATCGGCATCACCACCTCGGCGGATGCCAATATCGGCAACGGCTATACGCTGCTGGCGGTCGCTGGCGTCATTCTCGGCGGTGGCGAATTCGTCGGCGGCCGAGTGTCGCCGATCGGCGCGGTGATCGGTGCGCTGACCCTGGCGCTGGCGGCATCGCCGCTGCTGACCTTCATGCACATTCCGCCGGACTGGCAGGTCGCCGCCAACGGGGCCATCCTGATCATCGTGCTGGCGGCCCGGGTGCTAATCAGCCGTAGGGACAGGTGAGCGATGCCATCGCTGAAAACGCTGCTCACCAAGCCATGGATCTGGTCTTTTGCCGGCGCCCTGCTGGTGTGGCTGGCGACCATCATCTTCACCGGCGGCTATGGCGCCTGCGGCATGGTTACGGCAGCACTTTCGCTGGCGGTGTTCACCGTCATCGTCGGTGTCGGCCAGATGTTCGTCATCACGCTCGGCCCCGGCAATGTCGACCTGTCGCTGCCGGCCAATATCGGTCTCGCCAGTGCTGTCGCGATGAAGGTGATGGACGGCAATGACTCGATGATCGCGGTCGGGCTGCTGGCGGCGCTGGCCTGCGGCATGGCGATTGGCGCCGCCAATTACCTCCTGATCTGGGCGCTGCGCATTCCGCCGATCATTGCCACGCTGTCGGCAAGTTTCATCATCCAGTCGATCGACATCAGCTATGGGCGCGGGCTGCAGATCAAGCCGCCGCCGGGCTTTGCCGATTTCGCCAACTGGCAGGTGCTGGGCATTCCGGTGCTGGCGATCCTCACCGTGCTGTTCACCATCGGCGCGGCCATCGCGCTGCAGCGCATGGTCTATGGCCGCTCGGTGCTGGCGATCGGGCAGAACATCCGCGCCGCGTGGCTGGCAGGAGTTCCCGTCGGGCGCATCCGCTTTCTCACCTACACGCTGTCAGGCGCGCTCGGCGGTATCGATGGCGCTTTGCTCGCCGGCTACTTCCGTGGCGCCAATGTCGATATCGGCAACGAATATCTGCTCGCCTCGATCGCCGTCGTCGTCATCGGCGGCACCTCGGTGGCGGGCGGCAAGGCCAATGTACCCGGCGTCTGGGGCGCGGCGCTGTTCCTGGTGCTGCTGTTGACGATGCTCAACACATTTGGCGTCAGCGCCGGCGTGCGGCTGTTGCTGACGGGGCTGATCATTGTGGGGGTTATCACGGTGGCGGGCGGCCAGAAGGCACTGCGCTGACAAGATTCAGGTGAGGCCGGCCTGCAAATGGCTGATACCTGCGCTTCCGGTGCTCACGTACTTCAAGTACGCTCCGCTCCGGTTCTCGGTATCAACCATTTTCGACTCGGCCTGACCTGAATATCTGCGGTGTTCGCCAAGGCAGCCTGCGTCAGCCCTCGCCGACCTGTAAATGTCTCGCAAGCATCAGCCTCAACTCCTCCAGCACGCCGTCGCGCAGTCTCTTTTCGCCGACGAGTGCCAGCGGGATGCGCATCAGTTGCGGTACGATGACCGCTAGCCGCTCGGCCTGGCCTGCCGGCAGCGGCGGGTCGGCCTGCGCGAACAGTGCTGCGATCTGGCCGCGCCGTGTCGTGCGCATCGTGCGCCGCCAGCTATCGTCGCCGGGCAGGTCGAGCAGCGCCGAATAGGCCGGGTGGGTGGCCAGAAAGTCGCCCAGCACGTCGAACAGGGCATCGGCGAT
This sequence comes from Mesorhizobium sp., assembly GCA_039916205.1. Taxonomy (GTDB): domain Bacteria; phylum Pseudomonadota; class Alphaproteobacteria; order Rhizobiales; family Rhizobiaceae; genus Mesorhizobium. The sequence continues at coordinate 11,466 of JBDSLV010000070.1, forward strand.
GGCCGCCGGAGCCAGGCCGCTGGCGCGCTCCCGCAAGGCTTCGAGCTGAGCGGACAGCGCTTCCGCGTGCTCGGCCAGAATGGCCTCCGCCAGCGCCTCCTTGGTCGGGAAGAACAGATAGAGCGTGCCGATCGCCGCCCCGGCACGCGCGGCGATCTCGGTCATCGTCGTGGCATCGAAACCCTTCTCGACAAACAGCAGCGCCGCGCTCGCCATCAGGGCAGCGACCCGCTCGCGGCCTCTTTTTTGCTGCGGTGCACGCGGATTCGACGCCGAGGCTCTTGCCTTTTCCGAGGCCATCCTCATATTTCCAAACCTGAGACCATCCTCATATATAGCGCCTGCACTGACCATGCCAGCGCGTTCGAGAGTTGCCAGCATGAATGCCGCCGAACCGAAGCGCCCACAGAGCCACAAATGGATGGTTCTGAGCAACACCACACTTGGCATGCTGGCCGCCGCCATCAATGGCTCGATCCTGCTGATCAGCCTGCCGGCGGTGTTTCGCGGCATTGGCCTGAAGGCACTCGACCCCGGCAACATCAATTATTTGTTGTGGGCAATCATCGGCTACATGATCGCGACGGCGGTGCTGGTTGTCGCCTTCGGACGGCTCGGCGACCAGTTCGGCCGGGCGAAAATGTACAATCTCGGCTTTGCCATCTTCACCGCCGCGTCGATCGCGCTCAGCCTTCTGCCAGGCCAGGGTGACTTCGCCGCCATCTATCTGATCAGCGTGCGCATCATCCAGGGCATCGGCGGCGCCTTGATCATGGCCAATTCCACGGCACTGCTCACCGATGCCTTTCCGGAGAACGAGCGCGGCTTCGCGCTTGGCATCAATGTGGTGGCGGCGATCGGCGGCCAGTTCGTCGGCCTGCTGATCGGCGGGTTGCTTGCCGATACCGACTGGCGGCTGGTGTTCTGGATCAACGTGCCGTTCGGCCTCGTCGGCACGATCTGGGCCTATCTGAAGCTGCATGACACGCCGAACCGCTCCACCCACACGATCGACTGGCTGGGCAATATCAGCTTCGGGCTCGGCCTTGTGCTCGTCCTAACCGCCATAACCTATGGACTGCAGCCCTATGGCGACCAGGTCATGGCGTGGACCAGCCCCAAGGTGCTGGCGCTGTTTGCCATCGGCATCCTGTCGCTGATCGCCTTCGTGGTCATCGAACAGCGTGTCGCCAAGCCGATGCTTGACCTCAAACTGTTCCGCATCCCGGGCTTTGCCTATGGCAACATCGCCAATCTGGCGTCGGGCATCGCGCGCGGTGGGCTGCAATTCATGCTCATCGTCTGGCTGCAAGGCATCTGGCTGCCGCTGCATGGCTATTCCTTCGAGGAGACGCCGCTGTGGTCGGCGATCTTCATGCTGCCGCTGACCGTCGGCTTCCTGATCGCCGGTCCGGTCTCGGGCTATTTCTCCGACCGTGTCGGCGGCGTGCCCTTCGCGGTCGGCGGCATGGTCGTGGGCGCGGCAAGTTTCATCGCACTGATGGCGCTGCCGGCCGACTTCTCCTACACCGCCTTCGCCGCGCTGCTGTTCCTGAACGGGCTCGGCTCGGGGCTGTTCGTGGCGCCCAATGCGACGCAGATCATGAACTCGGTGCCGGCGCGTGAACGTGGCCAGGCCTCGGGCATGCGCGCCACCACCACCAATGCCGGGCAGGTGCTGTCGATCGGCCTGTTCTTCAGCCTGATGATCCTCGGCCTCGCCGCCAGCCTGCCGCGGAGCATGGAGGCCGGCCTGCTGGCACAGCATGTACCGCAGGCGGTCGCGCATCAGATTGCCAACATGCCGCCGGTCGCCAGCCTGTTTGCCGCCTTCCTCGGCTACAATCCGATGGGCGAGCTGATCCCGGCCGATGTGCTGCATGCGCTGCCGCAACAAAGCATTGATACGTTGACCGGCCACGCCTTCTTTCCCGAACTGATGTCGGGGCCGTTCAAGCACGGCCTGGTCTTCGCCTTCACCTTTTCGGCTGTCCTTTATCTGGTCGCGGCTTTGGCTTCCTGGCGCGGTGGCCGCACCTTGGGTGCTGGGATGCCGGAATTGGCCACGGTTGAGGCCGCTGGCCGGCGCTAATCGCTGGAGCAGTTTCAGGAAAAGTGTGAAACGGTTTTCCGTCCGGAACTGCGACATAACAATGAGATAGAGCAGTTCGGCGTTTCTGTGAAACGAAGAACTGCTCTATGCCAGGCCGACATCCGGTTCCCATCGGCGGCTTGGCACTGTAAATCCCGTCCGCGTGCCCGTGGTCGTTCAACATCATTGAGAGGTCTTGCTTGTCCGATTTCCTGAAGGTCAGCCGCGACGGCGATGTTGCCATCGTCACCATCGACAATCCGCCGGTCAACGCGCTCAGCTTCCATGTCCGCGAGCCGCTCATGCAGGCGCTGGTTTCCTTGCGCGACAATTTCGATGTGGCGGCAATCGTCATCGCCTGCGCCGGGCGGACTTTCGTTGCCGGCGCCGACATCACCGAATTCGGCAAGCCGATGCAGCAGCCGGAGTTGCGCGTCATCGTCGCCATGCTCGAGACCATTGCTAAGCCGACGGTCGCCGCAATCCACGGCACCGCGCTCGGGGGCGGCCTGGAACTGGCGCTCGGTTGCCATTTCCGCGTGGCCGACGTCCAGGCCAAACTCGGCCTGCCGGAAGTCAAGCTCGGCCTGCTGCCGGGTGGCGGCGGCACGGTGCGGCTGCCGCGCTTGGTCGGTTCGCAAAAGGCGCTCGGCATGATCGTTTCGGGAGCGCCGATCAGCGCAGGCGACGCACTCGTCTCCGGCTTGGTCGACGCCCTCTTCGACCGCGACCTTGTCGCACAAGCGGTTCGTTTCGTCAGCGAAATGGTCGTCAAGGGCGGCCCGTTCACCCCGGTGCGCAACCGCGACGAGCGGCTCAAGGAAACTGATCTCGCAGCCTTCGACAAACAGGCGGCGGATCTCGCCAAAAAGGCGCGTGGGCTCGAGGCGCCGGTTGCCTGTGCGCAAGCGGTTCGCAATGCGATCACGCTGCCGTTCGACGAAGCGCTGGCGGCGGAGCGCGCGCTGTTCCTAAAACTCGTCGCCGGCGATCAGTCGCGCGCGCAGCGGCATCTGTTCTTCGCCGAACGCGAGGCGGCAAAGGGTCCCGGCAAGGATGTCGCAAGACGCAAGATAGTCCGCGTCGGTGTCATCGGCGCCGGCACGATGGGCGGCGGCATCGCCATGGCGTTTGCCAATGGCGGCTATCCCGTGACCTTGCTGGAGACCAGCGGCGAGGCGCTGCAGCGCGGTCTGACGACGATCGACAAGAACTATGCCGTTTCCGTCACGCGCGGGTCGCTCAGCGAAGACGCCAGGCGCGAGCGGCTCGGCCTGTTCAGGGGATCCACCGACTATGCCGACCTCGCCGATTGCGACCTGATCGTCGAGGCGGTGTTTGAGGATATGGCGGTCAAGCGAGAGGTGTTCGGCAAACTCGACACGGTGGCGAAGCCCGGCGCGATCCTCGCCACCAACAC
>JBDSLV010000071.1:0-20816 GCA_039916205.1 Mesorhizobium sp.
CACATCGGTCACTGGCAAAGCTTTAATCATGTGATGGACTATATCCCATCGAGCATCTGGTTTTTTGGAAAAACATTTTTCCTAATATTTTTGATCATGTGGTTCCGGTGGACATTCCCAAGATTACGAATCGATCAGTTGCTGAACCTGGACTGGAAATATTTATTGCCGATCAGTATGTTTAATATACTATTGGTAACGGCGATAGCGATATTGGGTTGGTATTTTTAAAAATACAGCCCCTCCTATCCTCCCCAGGAGGGAGAGAAGCAGAGGAGGTCATAGTGAAGATTGTGATATAATTGAGTTTACAATTATTGATGAATTAAAATTTGATGTTTGAGAAAAGATAAAATTATTGACCATTCATGTTTATCGTAAAATATATAAAAGATGTTTTCAGCGGACTGAAATCTTTGGCCGTAGGGCTTCGTCGTACTTTGTACTATTTCACACATCATAAAGAGATCATCACGCAAGAGTATCCTGACAACAGGGAAACGATGCATTTACCGGAAAGGTTTAAAGGAGAAGTGGTAATGCCGCATGATGGAAATAATGAACATGCCTGTACGGGCTGCACCGCTTGCGAGCTCGCTTGTCCAAATGCAACTATTAAGATCATTACTAAATTTGATATTTCACCGGAAGGAAAAAAGAAAAAGGCAATAGATAAATTTGTGTATCAGCGGAACGGGCGCGGCTGCTGCAGGATGCTGCCCGGCTGTCGACGCTGACCGACCAGCTTCTTGACTTGCAGCGTCTCGACCGGCAGGCCGTGCTGTTCGAACCGATCGACCTCGTGGCGATCGCTCACAGCGTTATTGTCGATCTCGCGCCGATGGCGTTTTCAGCCGGCTACGAGATGTCCTTCGAACCGGAAAGGGAAACGCTGACCGCCACCGGCGACCGGACCGCGATCGAGCGTGCCGTCACCAATCTCGTCCAGAATGCCATCGAGCACGGCGGCCGGACCGGCAAGATCACAATCAAGGTCATCGCGCCTGCCATCATCGAGGTTCATGATGAAGGCGGCGGTGTTCCGCCAGCCGAGCGAGAACGTATCTTCGAGCCCTTCTATCGCCTGCGCCCGCAGGATCACGGTGCCGGGCTCGGCCTCAATCTGGTGCAGGAGATCATGCAGCTGCACGGCGGGCGTATCGAGATACTCGAAGGCAAGCCAACGGGCACCTGCTTCCGCATGACTTTCCCACCGGCCACCATGCCGGCTTAGAGACTGAAGCAAGCCACCGCATCGGGAAGTTGGGCTGTGTTTGACATCGCGCATTATCGTAACTAAATAAGTTACATGAAACGTAACAGCCGACTTTCCTCAACCCTGCACATTCTCGTCCACATGGCCGAGAAGCCGGAACAGGCGCTGACCTCCGAGCAGCTCGCCACTTTCATCCACACCAATCCGGTCGTGGTCCGACGCACCATCGCCGGCCTGCGCGACGCCGGCATCGTCACCTCGTCGCGTGGGCACGGCGGCGGCTGGCTGCTCGGCCGGGCGCCTGAGAACATATCCCTGGCCGAGATCAGCACGGCGCTTGGCGAAACGCTGCTGCCGTTCAGCACCAAGCCGGAGAGCCCCGGCTGCCTGGTCGAGCAAGCGGTGATCGCGGTGCTCGACGATTTTCGCATCGAAGCCGAGAGGCTGATGGCGGAAAAGCTCAGCCACATCACGCTGGCCGACCTGACCGCCGATTTCCGCCGCCGCTATGACCTGATTGGAGTGTCCAGCCATGCAGTATGATCTTGCCGTTGTGGGCGGCAGCTTTGCCGGCCTGTCCGCCGCCGTACAGGCGGCACGTGCACGGCGCGATGTGCTGGTGATCGACGCTGGCCAGCCACGCAACCGGTTCGCAGAACATTCGCATGGCTTCCTTGGCCAGGATGGGCGCTCTCCCGGTGCAATTCTCGACGACGCCCGCAAGCAGTTGCTGGCTTATCCGACAGCCAAGGTTGTCAACGCGCGTGTTAACATGGCGGCCGCCGCCGGCGACGGTTTCGAAGTCACCACCGACAGTGGCGAGACATTCAGCGCCGCACGGCTGGTGCTTGCAACCGGTGTCCGCGACATCCTGCCGGAAGTGCCCGGGCTGACCGAGCTGTGGGGGAAGAGTGTTCTGCACTGCCCCTATTGCCATGGCTACGAGGTTTCCGGCGGGCCGCTCGGCGTGCTTGCCACCGGCCCGCTGTCCTTGCATCAGGCGCAATTGATCTCCGACTGGGGCGACGTCACGCTGTTCGGCAACAGCCAGTTCGAGCCCGACGCGGAACAGATGCTGGCCTTGCAAAGGCACAATGTCCGCTTTGAGCCCACCAGCGTGGCCGAAATGGCAAAGGATGGGACCGGCGGGTTGATTGTCCGCCTCGACGACGGCCGGAACATCGGCGTCAGGGCGATGTTCACGGCGCCGCGCAACACCATGGCCAGTCCGCTCGCCGAACAGCTCGGCTGCGGCTTCACCGAGGGCTTCCTCGGCCCGGTGATCACCGTCGACGACAGACAGCAGACAACCGTGCCTGGCGTCTATGCAGCGGGCGATGCAGCGCGCGCGATGCATAACATCGCCTTTGCCGTATCAGGCGGCACTTTCGCGGGTGTCTGCGCCCATCAATCGCTGGTGTTCGGCTAGGTCATAACACCCGATCAGAACCCGGTTTCACCACCGGCGATGCTGAGCCGCGTGCCGGCCTGCGCCAGCGCGGCGGCGATGTCGCGCGTCGGCGGTCTATCCGTGGCGAGCTCGGAAAAGCCATCGAAACCGCAGACCTGGACCAGGCCCTGGCGGCCGAATTTGCTGTGGTCGGTGATGACAAGCGAACGCTGGCCGCGCGACAGCACCATGCGGGCAAATTCCGCCTCTTCCAGATCGTAGTCCATGACCCCCATGACGGCGTCGACGGCACCGGTGGAGATCACCGCGTGGCTGACCGAAAAGCGGCTGACGAAGTCAATCGCCGAGGCGCCGAAGGCAGCCCCTGAATCGCTGCGTAGCTCGCCGCCCGCCATGTAGACCTTGTTGCCGTTGATGGTGGCCAGCGTGCGGGCAATGTCGGACGAATTGGTGACCACCGTCAGCCGCCGATGGCCGAGCAACTCGCGGGCAAGGAACGAGGTCGTGGTTCCCGTGTCGAGCATGATCGATTCGCCATCGCGGATGGTGGCGGCGACCATGCGGGCAATGACGCGCTTGGCGTCGGCATTGTCGCGCATGCGCCGCTCAAACGGCGCTTCGCCGACCATCGACGGCAGGCCAATGGCGCCATGCATTTTCAGGATCGATCCATCGCTGGTGAGCGGCTTGACGTCACGGCGGACCGTTTCCAGCGAGACGCCCAGCCGGTCGGCCAGACTGGCGATGGTGACAGTGCCCTCTTCCTGCAAGAGACGCAGGATTTCGCCATGCCGCTTCGAATGGTTCATCTGTCGTCATCCGCCTGGATCGCTACGCTGTGACCGATTCTATGGCAAACTCATCACTTATGACAAGGAACATGACATATTTTCGGGCAAAAAAACAGATAAAGCCACAGGTTTCCATTGACAAGCCTGGCCATCCGGCGTGACATTGGCATTGTGACAGGCTCGGACTGCCACGGGAGAATGATGGCAGAGCCGTACCCAAACATATGTGCCGAAACGTCGGCGAAGCGCCCGGCGCCAAGGCAAGAGAGTCTTTCGAATCCGCGGGGGCGGATGCCAGTCTCGAAGAGCCTGGCACATGGGGCTCGTCGGTGCGGCACGGGATACCGATCCCGCACTCCGCACCGACGAGATCTTCCCCATCGCGGGCCTGCGCAGCCCCGGCAATCCGACGCTGCCGGACCGGCGCATTGGCACCCCACCACAAAACCAGGGATGAGTTCGTGACCGCAGAAGACCGCATCCGTGCCCTGCCCTGCTGGGCGGGCAGCATCGATATCGAGCCGCTTACCGGCGGACTGAGCAACGCCAACTACCTGGTCAAGGACGCTGCCGGACGACATGTGGTTCGCTTCGGCAAGGACTATCCATTCCATCACGTATTCCGAGACCGCGAGTTGATGACCGCACGGGCCGCGCACGCCGCGGGTTTCGCGCCGGCTGTCCAGTACGCGGAGCCCGGCATGATGGTGACGGAATTTCTCGGCGCCAAGACCTATGTCGCGAAGGACGTTCGCGCCAATATCGGCCGCGTCGCCGCATTGATGCGCGGCTTTCACCGCGAGATGCCAAACCATGTCTCCGGTCCCGGATTCATGTTCTGGGTCTTTCATGTCATCCGCGACTATGCCCGCACGCTGGAGGGCAGCCGCATGGCCAGCGAGTTGCCGCGCTATCTCGCGCTTGCCGATGAGCTGGAGCGGGCGCAGGCGTTGCTGCCGATCGTCTTCGGCCACAATGATCTGTTGCCGGCCAACCTGCTCGATGACGGCGACAAGCTGTGGCTGATCGATTTCGAATATGCCGGCTTCAACACCGCGATGTTCGACCTCGCCGGTGTCGCCTCCAATGCCGGCATGTCCGAGGAGGAGTCAGACAAATTGCTGACCGCCTACCTCAGCCGCGCGCCGGACGAGAAGATCCTTCGCTCGCACGCCGCCATGCAATGTGCCTCGCTGTTGCGCGAGGCGATGTGGAGCATGGTTTCGGAACTGCATCTCGATGCGCCGGGCGCCGACTATGTCGCTTACACGGCTGAGAACCTGTCGCGGCTCGACGTCGCGCTGGACAGCTACAGAACGAAATACGGGGCACAAAAATCATGACATTGCCAACGCAGGCCGGGATCGTCGTCATTGGCGGCGGCATCATCGGCTGTTCGACAGCCTACCATCTGGCGCGCGACCACAAGGCCGACGTCATCCTGCTCGAACAGGGCAAACTGACGTCGGGCTCGACCTGGCACGCCGCCGGCCTGGTCGGCCAATTGCGCTCATCGGCCTCGATCACCCGCGTCCTCAAATATTCGGTCGATCTCTACAAGGGGCTTGAGGCCGAGACCGGCCTGGCCACCGGCTGGAAGATGACCGGCTGCCTGCGGCTCGCGACCAATGCCGACCGCTGGACCGAGTACAAAAGGCTGGCGACAACGGCAAAGAGCTTCGGCATGGACATGCAATTGCTGTCGCCGGCCGAAGTAAAGGCCATGTGGCCACTGATGGAGACGAGCGATCTCGTCGGCGCCTCCTGGCTGCCGACCGACGGACAGGCAAGCCCCTCCGACATCACCCAGTCCCTGGCCAAGGGCGCACGCATGCACGGCGCCAGGCTGTTCGAGGATGTCCGCGTTACCGGCTTCGAGATGAAGGACGGCCGCATCACCGTGGTGAAGACCAGCAAGGGCGACATTGCCTGCGACAAGGTGGTAAACTGCGCCGGCCAATGGGCGCGGCAAGTCGGCGCCATGGCCGGCATCAACGTGCCGCTGCAGCCGGTGAAGCATCAATACATCATCACCGAGAAGATCGACGGACTGTCGACCGATGCGCCGACCATCCGCGATCCTGACCGCCGCACCTATTTCAAGGAAGAAGTCGGCGGGCTGGTGATGGGCGGCTATGAGCCGAACCCGCAGGCGTGGGCAACCAACCTTCCTGGCGGCGACGTGCCGAACGACTGGGAGTTCCGGCTGTTCGACAACGACTATGATCATTTCGAGCAGCACATGAGCCAGGCGATGGCGCGGGTTCCCGCGCTCGAAACGGTTGGCGTCAAGCAGATGATCAACGGGCCGGAGAGCTTTACGCCGGACGGCAATTTCATTCTCGGCGCAGCACCGGAATGCGCCAACATGTTCGTCGGCGCCGGCTTCAACGCCTTCGGCATCGCGTCTGGCGGCGGCGCCGGCTGGGTGCTGGCGCAATGGGTGGTCGATGGCGAAGCGCCGCTCGACCTCTGGGTGGTCGACATCAGGCGTTTTTCCAACCTGCACCGCGACAGGCAGTGGGTGTGCGACCGCACACTGGAAGCCTACGGCAAACACTACACGATCGGCTTCCCGCACGAAGAATATACCAGCGGCCGGCCGCGCATCGTCTCGCCCCTTTACGACCGGCTGAAGAAATACCACGCCGTGTTCGGCTCCAAGCTTGGCTGGGAACGGCCTAACTGGTTCGCCCCAGAAGGCGTCGAACCCAAGGACGTCTATTCGATGGGGCGGCAGAACTGGTTTTCGGCGGTCGGCGACGAGCACCGCCATGTGCGTGAAAAGGTCGGCATTTTCGACCAGTCGTCCTTCGCCAAGTATGAGCTGAGCGGCGCGGACTCCTTGAAGGCGCTGGACTGGATCTGCGCCAACGATGTCAACAAGCCGGTCGGCCGGCTGACCTACACCCAGCTTCTCAACACACGCGGCGGCATCGAAGCCGACCTGACGGTGGCGCGGCTGGGCGACAACAAATTCTACATCGTCACCGGCACGGGTTTCCGTACCCATGATCTGTCCTGGATCTGCGATCACATCGGTGATGGCCTCGATGCCACGCTCAAGGATGTCACCGAGGATTTCGGTACGCTGTCGCTGATGGGGCCCCGCGCACGCGATGTGCTGGCTGAGGTGACCGATGCGGATGTATCCAATACCGGCTTCCCGTTCGGCCACGCGCGCGAAATCTCGATCGCCGGCCACATGGTGCGGGCGCTGCGTGTCACCTATGTCGGCGAACTCGGCTGGGAGCTGCATGTGCCGATCGCGGCTACAGGCGAGATCTTCGATGCGCTGATGGCGGCAGGCGAGAAGCACGGCATCCGCCCAATCGGCTACCGGGCGCTGGAATCGCTGCGGTTGGAAAAAGGCTATCGCGCCTGGGGTTCCGACATCACGCCCAACGACACACCGCAGGAAGCTGGGCTCGGCTGGGCGGTCAAGCTGCGCAAGAACACCGATTTCGTCGGCCGGCGCGCACTTGAGAAGGTCAGCGGCACGGCGCTGACGAAACGCTTTGCCAGCTTCACGGTCGACGACCCGGAAATCGTGCTGGTCGGGCGAGAGACGATCCTGCGCAATGGTGAACCGGTCGGCTACCTCACAAGCGGCGGCTATGGCTACACGCTGGGCAAGAACATCGGCTACGGCTACGTTCGCAATGCTGACGGAGTGAGCGACGACTTTCTCAGCTCCGGCGATTACGAACTGGTCGTGGCGATGGAACGGACGCCGGCAAAGATCCACCTCGAGCCGCTATACGACCCATCCATGAGCAAGATCAAAGCGTGACGGTGCAGCCATGAGTTTCCACGCGGATCGTCACGTCCATATCCTGATCATCGGCGGCGGCGCCATCGGCACGTCGGTCGCCTACCACCTTGCCCGCGACGGCGCCAAGGATGTGCTGCTGGTCGAGAAATCGCTGCTCACCCATGGCTGCACATGGCATGCGGCCGGGCTGGTCGGGCAGCTTCGCGGCAAGAGAAACCTGACCCGGCTGATGCAGAATTCGGTTGCTGTTTTCGACCGCCTCGAAGCCGAGACCGGGCAGGCGATTTCCTGGAAGAAGGTAGGTTCGCTCCGCCTTGCCGGCAGTGCCGCGCGCTGGAGCGAAATCCGCCGCTCGATGACGCAGGCCAAGAGCTTCGGTGTCGAATGCCATTCGCTGTCGGCCGATGAGGCGGCCAGGCATTTTCCCTATATCATCAAGGACGGCATCGAAGGTGCCGCCTACATTCCCGGCGACGGCTATATAGATCCCTATTCGCTGACCATGGCCTATGCCAAGGGCGCCCGACAGAACGGCGCCCGCATAGAAGAAGGCGTGACGGTCGAGGAGATTGTTCTCGAGGGAAGGCGCGCGGTTGGCGTCGTCACCAATGGCGGCTCGATTTCCTGCGACATCCTGGTCAACTGCGCCGGCCTGTGGGCCAAGCGCGTCGGCAAGATGGCCGGTGTGCCGCTGGCAGCGGGCGTTGTCGAGCACCAGTATTTCCTTACCGAAAAGACGCTGAAGCTCGACCCCAACCTGACCACGCTGCGTGACCCCGACCACAATTTCTATCTCAAGCCGGACACCGGCAGTTTTGCCATCGGCGGCTGGGAGGATGGCTCGAAGGGCTGCTGGCGCGGTATGCCGCCGCTCGATTTCGGCCGCGAGCTTTTCGCGCCCAACCTGGAACGGCTGGAGCTGTTCGCGCTGCCAGCGGCGGAGCGGCTGCCGGTGCTCAACGAGATCGGCATCCAGACCGTCATCAACGGGCCGATCCCGGTGTCCTTCGATGGCGAGCCGATCATGGGCCTGGCGCCGCAACTCGACAATTTCTTCGTCGCCTGCGGCTTCACCGCCGGTATCGCGGCATCGGGCGGTGCTGGCCTGGCGCTGTCCAACATGATCCTGCATGGCGACGCCGGCATGGATCTTTGGCCCTTCGACGTGCGCCGCTTCGGCGCCGTGCAGGCGCAGGGCCGCTATCTCGAAACACGCGCCATCGAGGCCTATGGCGCCTACTACAAGATCCACTGGCCGGCGGAAGAATCGCATGCCGGGCGCGGGTTGCGGCTTTCGCCGCTGCACGGCACGCTGCGCGACAATGGCGCGGTGTTCGGCTCCAAATTCGGCTGGGAGCGGCCCAACTGGTTCTCCGCCGATGACGGCAAGTCGGTCGAACTGGGCAGTTTCGAAGGCAAACCCGGCTGGTTCGACGCTGTTGGCGGCGAGGTGCGGGCAATCCGCGAACGGGCGGCCCTGATCGACCAGACCTCATTCTCGAAGTTCGAGATTGCGGGCAAGGGCGCGTTGGCGGCACTGCAGCACATCGCCGCCAACGACCTTTCCGGCGCGCCGGGCAAAGCCGTCTACACCCAGCTCTGCAACGAGAAGGGTGGCATCGAGGCCGACGTGACCATCGTTCATCTCGGCGAGGATCGTTTCCTCCTGGTCACCGGGTCCAGCTTTGGCGTGCATGACCAGCACTGGGTGTCGAGACACCTGCCTGACGGCATCGCCTTGCGCGACGTGACCAATCAGTACGCCACGATCAACCTGTGCGGGCCGCGCGCCCGGGACATCCTGCAGTCGGTCAGCGACGATGATGTTTCCAATGACGCCCTGCCCTTCCTCGCCGCGCGCACTATCGAGCTTGGCAATGCCACGGCACTCGCCGTGCGTGTCGGCTATGTCGGCGAACTCGGCTACGAACTCTACGTGCCGCAGGAATATGCCGTGCATGTCTATGAGACGCTGCGCGAGGCGGGCGCGCCGCATGGCATCGCCGATGCCGGCTATCGCGCCGTCGATGCCTGCCGCATGGAGAAAGGCTATCTCTACTGGTCCGGCGACATCACGCCCGACTACAATCCCTACGAGGCCGGGCTCGGTTTCGCGGTGGCGCTGGGCAAGGGCGATTTCATCGGCCGCGCGGCGCTGACGAAGATCAAGGCGGAAGGCGTCAAGCGCAAGCTCTGCTCCTTCACCGTCGATGGTTTCGCGCCATTCCACGGCGGCGAGGCGATCCTGTTCGGCGGCAAGGTCGTCGGCTCGACCTCGTCGACCGGCTATGGCTATACGCTGGGCCAGACCATTGCCTTCGGCTACCTCCCGGCAGAGCTGGCCGGCGAAGCCGCATTTGAGATCGAGGCCTTCGGCAAGACCTACAAGGCGACGCGCGGACCGCGCACGCTCTATGATCCGAAGATGGAAAGGCTGAGGGCATGAGCGACGATCTCGCACTCGCCCGGCAAGCCATGGCGGCGGTCCCGCTGTTCAGGGATTTCAGCGGCAAGATAGAGCGGCTCGGCGGCCTTACCAATCTGGTGTTCAAGGCTGACGACTTCTGCCTGCGCATCCCCGGCAAGGGCACGGAGGAATATATCAACCGCGCCAACGAAGCGGTGGCGGCACAGGAAGCCGCCAAGGCCGGCGTCAGCCCCGAAGTGCTGCATGCCGACGGCAAGACCGGCGTGATGGTGACGCGCTTCATCGCCAGCGCGCAGACCATGTCACCGGAGACATTCAAGACCAGGGCAGGCAGCCCGGCGCGCGCAGGCGAGGCCTTCCGCAAGCTGCACGGATCGGGTGCCGTGTTTCCCTTTCGTTTCGAACTGTTCGCGATGATCGACGATTATCTCAAGGTGCTGTCGACGAGGGATGTCGCCCTGCCCGCCGGCTATCATGACGTGGTGCGCGAGGCTGATATTGTGCGGTCCACGCTCGCCGCCCACTCGCTTCCGCTTGTCGCCTGCCATTGCGATCCGCTGTGCGAGAATTTTCTCGATACCGGCGACAGGATGTGGATTGTCGACTGGGAGTATTCAGGGATGAACGATCCGCTCTGGGATCTCGGCGACCTCAGCGTCGAAGGCAAATTCGATACCGCGCAGGACGAAGAGATGATGCGCGCCTATTTCGGCGGCGAGCCCAAACCCGCTGAGCGCGGCCGTATCGTCATCTACAAGGCGATGTGCGATCTGCTGTGGACATTGTGGGGACTGATCCAGCTCGCCAACAACAACCCCGTCGATGATTTCCGCGCCTATGCCGACGGCCGGTTCGCACGCTGCAAGGCGCTGATGGAGACGCCAGAGTTTTCGCGGCACCTGGCAGCGGTGCGCAACGGCTAGATGCCAGAAACCTAGTTCACGCCCTTCGGCACGTTTTCAGGCGGTACTGTTGTGTCGACCACCTTCTGGCGGTGGAAGATGAACAGGCCAGCGAGAACAACGATTGCCGAGCCGATCAGGATGCGCGGGCCTGGAACATCGCCGAAGAACACCAGCCCGAAGACCACCGCCCACAGAAGCAGCGTATAGTGCAGCGGCGCCAGCGTCGAGGCCGGCGCCAGCTTGAGCGCCCGGGTAATCATCAGATGCGCGCCGCAGGAAACGATGCCGAGCAGCAGCATGGCGCCGAAGTCAAGCGATGACGGCGTCTGCCAGGCGCCGATGGTCAGCACGCCGCCCACCACCATGGTGCCGATGGTCTGCCAAGTCACAAGGTTGGTGTCGCTGGTGCCGCGAAGCCGCCGGTTGAGGATAATGGCGAAGGCAAAGGAGATGCTTCCGGCGAGCGCGAAGCTCGACGACAACGAGAAAGCCGCCGAGGACGGTTTCAGCATGATCAGCACGCCGCAGAAGCCAAGCAGGATCGCCACCCAGCGGCGCCAGCCAACCTTCTCGCCGAGCAGCAGATGCGACAGCGCGGCGACATAGATCGGGCCGGCCATGTAGAAGCTCATGACGTCGGCGAGCGGCAGATAGACAACCGCTGCATAGAAAAACGCGGTGTCGAGCGTGGTCATGACGACGCGCAGCAGCTGAAGCTCGAGGCGCTCCATGCGAAACAGCTTGGCAGGCCCCTGATGCGCGATCATCGGGCCGAGCACGAAGAAGGCACCGATAGAGCGGATCAGCACAACCTGGCCGACGGAAAAGCTGGCGACAAGCCACTTGCCCATCGCGTCATTCAGCGCAAACAGGAAATCGCCGGCGAGCATCAGCAGAATGCCGGCCAGCAGCACGTTCTTGATTGCGGAATTCTTCGCTGCGGGCTGCTCCATACCGTCCCAGGTTCTCTCGTCTGTGTGCTCAACAAGCCGCGTCGTAGACGGAAGCGGCTGCCTTGACGAGGAGAAATCCGGAAAATGGCAAGGCCAGCGTCGGGAATCGGCTGTATCTGAGCCACCGACCCGCGCGGTCGCTGCTGCGGAATAGTCGGCCGGTACAGGAAGCGCGGCGCTTTGATGCAGACTCAGCGTCCTATTGCGCCTGTCCGGAGGAATCGTGCCTGCGGTTCACCGTGGCAGGCCGCCCGGCGATCGAAAGCCGCGTATCCTGCCTGGTCCGCTCAGCCACCACCTTGCCTCGTGCGATGACGCAAAGGCGTTCCGGACGCAGACGCAGAGCTTCAATCGGGTTTCCGGCATCCAGCACCACGAGGCTGGCGCGCTTGCCAACGGCCAGGCCAAGATGATCGAGACCCATGATAGCCGCGTTGACATTGGTGACCATGTCGAAGCAGCGTGCCATGTCGGCCGGGCTCGACATCTGGGCGACATGAAGGCCCATGAAGGCGACGTCGAGCATGTCGGCGGTGCCCAGCGAATACCAGGGGTCGAGCACGCAATCCTGGCCCCAGCCGACGCGGATGCCCATGGCAAGCATCTCCTTGACCCGGGTCATGCCACGGCGCTTTGGAAACGTGTCGTGGCGGCCCTGCAGCATGATGTTGATCAGCGGGTTGGGGATCGTCGACACCCCCGCCTCGGCAATCAGCGGCAACAGCTTGGAGACATAGTAATTGTCCATCGAATGCATGGAGGTAAGGTGCGAACCGGCCACCTTGCCCTGCAAGCCGAGCCGCTGCGTCTCATAGGCCAGCTGTTCTATGTGGCGCGACAACGGGTCGTCAGTCTCGTCGCAATGCAGGTCGACCATCAGCCCACGCCTGGCGGCGATCTCGCAAAGCTCCGTCACCGAACGCGTGCCATCGGCCATGGTGCGCTCGAAATGCGGAATGCCGCCGACGATATCGACCCCCATGTCGAGCGCTCGGATGGTGTTGTCGCGAGCTGTCGGTGAGCGATAGAACCCGTCCTGCGGAAAAGCGACAAGCTGCAGGTCGATATAAGGGGCGATCGTCTTCTTGACGTCGAGCAAGGCTTCCACCGCCAGCAGCCTGTCATCGCAGACATCGACGTGGGTGCGGATGGCAAGCAGGCCCATCGACACGGCCCAGTCGCAATAGGCAAGCGCGCGGTCGCGAACCGCTTCATGCGTCAGAAGCGGCTTCAGTTCGCCCCATAGCGAAATCCCTTCCAGCAGCGTGCCCGAAGCGTTGATGCGCGGAATGCCATAGGAAAGCGTCGCGTCCATGTGGAAATGCGGGTCGATGAACGGCGGCGAGACCAGATTGCCACGGGCGTCGATCACCTCGCCGGCGCTGACGTCGAGAGCCGGTTCTATCGCCGCGATTGTCTCACCGATGATGCCGATGTCGGCGATGGTGCCGTCGGGCAAGGTACCGCCGCGTACAACAAGGTCGAAACTCATCTGCCGTCATCCCGTTCGAAGAATCATCTATTCCTTCATCGTGGCGCAAAAGACAGCCTGCCGCAGCGGTTTCTTTCCGTCATCGCCAGATGGTTCCATCTCGTCGCAACTCACTCTATAAGCCGCTTTTCGTTGTCCCGGTTTCAAGGATCAGCCGTTTGTTTCGTTTTTTCCGCTCGACGGAGAACCAGCGCCTTGTCATGAGGCTGCTCCAGGAATCCTTTCGCAAGCACAGGTTCGGATACGCCGTCGCCATCCTGTCGATGCTGGTTGTAGCCGGTATGACGGCGGCCAGCGCCTTGGTCATGCGCGACATCACCAATGAGTTCGTGATCTCGAAACGTATCACGCAAATCAACCTGATCGCCGCCGCGGTCGCGGCCATCTTCACCATCAAAGGCCTGGCGACCTTCGTCCAGGGCTATTTCATGAGCCGGGTCGGCAACGCCATCATCGCCGAGCGGCAGCGCAAGATCTACGACCATATCCTGGCGCAAGGCATCGAATTCTACCACTCGACGTCATCAGCGGATCTGATCAACCGCATGACCAACAATGCGCAGGCCGCGCGCAATGTTCTGGACCTGATCGTCACGTCCTATGTGCGGGATCTGGTTACCCTGATCGGCTTGCTGCTCGTCATGTTCGTCCAGCAGCCAGTCCTGTCCCTGGTGTCATTCATTGTCGGACCAATCGCCATCTACAGCGTCAACCGCATCCTGAAACGTGTCCGCAAGATTTCCGAAATGGAATTCCGCTCGATCGGCCAGATCGTGCAGGTCATGCAGGAAACGGCGATCGGCGTGCGGGTGGTCAAATCGTTCAATCTGGAAGCGTCCATGCGCAAGCGCATGGACAAGGCGGTTACCGATGTCGAGAACCGCGCCAACAGCATTGCGACACTGGAGGCCGGCACAAGTCCGATCATGGAAACGCTGGCCGGCTTTGCCATTGCTGGCGTCATCCTGGTCAGCGGTTTCCTTGTCGTGGAAGGTGGTCAAACCCCCGGCCGGATCATGGCCTTCATCACCGCTCTGCTGCTTGCCTACGAACCGGCAAAGCGCCTTGCGCGTGTCCGTATCGCGCTGGAAACCGGCATCGTCGGCGTGCGGATGATGTTCCAATTGGCCGACCGGCCGCTGACGCTGGCCGAAAAGCCGGACGCCGAGCCGCTCAAGGCCGGACCGGGCGAGATCCGTTTTGACAATGTCAGCTTCGCCTACCAGGACGGACCGCCGGTACTCGATCAGTTCGATTTGACCATCGAGCCGGGCAAGATGACGGCGCTGGTCGGGCCTTCCGGCAGCGGCAAGTCAACCATGCTGAACCTGATCATGCGCATGTACGACCCGCAAGGCGGCAAGGTTCTGTTCGACGGCCAGGACATTTCGCAGGTGACGCTGGCCTCGCTGCGGGCAAAGATCGCCTATGTCAGCCAGGACACGTTCCTGTTTGCCGGCACGGTGATGCACAACATCCGCCTGGGGCGCGAGGATGCGACGGACGCTGAAGTGATCGCCGCCGCCAAGGCCGCCAACGCACATGCCTTCATCAGCGCCATGTCGAAAGGTTATGAGACGGACGTCGGCGAGAACGGCGGCCTGTTGTCAGGCGGCCAGCGCCAGCGCATCTCGATCGCGCGCGCCATGCTGCGCAATGCCGAAATCCTGCTGCTGGACGAAGCGACCAGCGCGCTCGATGCCGAATCGGAAGCACTGTTCCGCGAAGCCCTGCAGCAGCTGACGGTGGGGCGCACGACCATCGTCATCGCGCACCGCCTGTCGACCGTCCACCAGGCCGACACGATCGTTGTGCTGGAAGCCGGCAAGGTGGTGGAGAGCGGCGCGCACCGGACCTTGCTCAATCAGGGCGGGTTGTATCAGAAGCTTTATGAATACCAGTTGATGCCGTGAGTGCCTCCCTTCTCCCCCTGTGGGAGAAGGTGGATTGGCGCGCAGCGCCAAGACGGATGAGGGGTGCTGGAAGAAGCGAGGCTCTTACGCCTTTTTGGCGGAGGAGAGGTGGCCAAGCTGGAACACCCCTCATCCGACCGAGCTTCGCTCGGCCACCTTCTCCCACAGGGGGAGAAGGGAAGTAAGATCCTACTCCGGCACGTACCTTACCGCGCCCTTGGCGGCACTGGTTGCCATCGAGGCATAGGCCCGCAGTGCCGTCGTCACCTTGCGCTTGCGCTTTTCCTCGGGCTTCCACGCGGCCGCTCCCCTGGCTTCCATCGCCACGCGGCGAACAGCCAGTTCAGCATCGCTGACGGCGAGGTTGATGGTACGGTTGGGGATATCGATCTCGATCGTGTCGCCTTCCTGTACCAGCCCGATCAGCCCGCCTTCCGCCGCTTCCGGCGACGCATGGCCGATCGACAGGCCCGAGGTGCCGCCGGAGAAGCGGCCGTCGGTGACCAGTGCGCAGGCTTTGCCGAGGCCTTTCGACTTCAGGTAGCTGGTGGGATAGAGCATTTCCTGCATGCCGGGGCCGCCGCGCGGTCCCTCGTAGCGGATAACGACGACATCGCCGGCCTTGATCTCATTTGAGAGGATCGCCTTGACGCTGGCGTCCTGGCTTTCGAAGACCCGCGCCGGTCCGGTGAACTTCAGGATCGACTCATCGACGCCGGCGGTCTTCACGATACAGCCGTCGAGCGCCAGATTGCCTTTCAGCACGGCAAGGCCGCCGTCCTTGGAGAAGGGATGCTTGGCCGAGCGGATGACGCCGGTCTCGCGGTCGAGATCGAGTTCGTCCCAGCGGCGGTCCTGGCTGAAGGCAACCTGCGTCGGCACGCCACCGGGGGCGGCCAGGAAGAAATCGCGGACACTCTGGCTGGTCGTGCGGGAAATGTCCCAATGATCGAGCGCTTCGCCCAGTGTCGCGGTATGCACCGTTGGCAGGTCCCGGTTGAGCAACCCGGCATTGTCGAGCTGGCCAAGGATCGCCATGATGCCGCCGGCACGGTGAACGTCCTCCATATGCACGTCCGACTTGGCGGGCGCGACCTTGCACAGAACAGGGACGCGCCGCGACAGCATGTCGATATCGTCCTGGTCAAAGTCGATCTCGCCCTCATGGGCGGCGGCAAGGATATGCAGCACGGTGTTGGTCGAGCCGCCCATGGCGATGTCGAGCGTCATGGCATTCTCGAACGCGCCCTTGGAGGCGATGTTGCGCGGCAGCGCGGTCTCGTCATCCTGCTCGTAGTAGCGCTGGGCGAGATCGACAATCAGGTGACCGGCTTCCACGAACAGGCGCTTGCGGTCGGCGTGGGTTGCCAAGGTCGAACCATTGCCGGGCAGTGACAGGCCGAGTGCCTCGGTCAGGCAGTTCATCGAATTGGCGGTGAACATACCCGAGCAGGAGCCGCAGGTCGGGCAAGCCGAACGCTCGATGATCTTGACGTCCTCGTCGGAAATCTTGTCATCGGCGGCGGCAACCATCGCATCGACCAGGTCGAGCGCCTGCGTCTTGCCGCCCAGCACCACCTTGCCGGCTTCCATCGGTCCGCCGGAAACGAAAACGGTCGGGATGTTAAGGCGCAGCGACGCCATCAGCATGCCGGGGGTGATCTTGTCGCAATTGGAGATGCAGACCATGGCGTCGGCGCAGTGCGCATTGACCATGTATTCGACGGAATCGGCGATCAGCTCGCGCGACGGCAGCGAATAGAGCATGCCGTCATGGCCCATGGCGATGCCGTCATCGACAGCGATGGTGTTGAACTCCTTGGCGACGCCGCCGGCCTTCTCGATCTCGCGTGCGACCAACTGGCCAAGGTCCTTCAGGTGGACGTGACCCGGCACGAACTGAGTGAAGGAATTGACCACCGCGATAATCGGCTTGCCGAAATCGCTGTCCTTCATGCCGGTGGCGCGCCACAGGCCGCGGGCGCCGGCCATGTTGCGGCCATGGGTGGTGGTGCGGGAGCGATAGGCAGGCATGAATTTTCCTTAGCTGGCTGGCTGCACTCAATGGAGCGTGGCGGCGCTGAATTCGAACCGCAGGCGTTATAGACGCCACCGCGTGGTCTGGCCACAATTTTACACTGCGCCACGGAATCCACGACGCCGGTTGACGAGAGTGGCCAACCGATATATAGCCAAACGGGTATATACCTTATTGGCTATGGATATCAGATGAACCAGCTGGACGCCACTTTCGCTGCACTTGCCGATCCGACCCGGCGCGCCATTCTAGCCCGCCTCATCCAGGGGGATGCGTCGGTGATGGAACTGGCGGAGCCTTTCGCGATGAGTCAGCCTTCGATCTCCAAGCATCTCAAGGTGCTGGAAAATGCTGGATTGATTTCGCGCGGCCGCGATGCGCAGCGCCGGCCTTGCCGGCTGGAAGCAAAGCCGCTGGCAGAAGCCAATGACTGGCTGGAGCGCTACCGCAAGATCTGGGAAGGCAATTTTACCCGCCTCGATGCCTTGCTGGGTGCATTGAAGGCCGAGAAGACCCCAGGCGGCAGCGAGCAATAGCCAAAAAGATCCAGCCCATGTCGGATCGCCAACTGGCCGAACGTCCTTGGACAAACATCAGGAGGATCATCTTGAGCACCACCAGCCTGCCCGGCTCGACCGTCGCCACATTGACCGTGACCACGCCCAGTGACCGTGAGGTCCAGATCACCCGCGTCTTCGATGCGCCTCGCCCCATGGTTTTCGACTGCTGGACGATCCCGGAATTGCTGAAAGGCTGGCTGCATGGCCCGGACGGCTGGCGGCTGGCCGTCTGTGAAATCGACCTCAGGGTTGGCGGCGCCACGCGCTATGTGTGGCAGCATCGCGATGGCCAGGTGATGGGCATGAGCGGCGCCTACCGCGAGATAGTGCGGCCGAGCCGGCTCGTCGCTACCGAGCTGTTCGACGAGGACTGGACTGGCGGCGAAACGGTGGGAACCGTGGTCTTCACCGAACAGACCGGAAAGACCTTGCTGACACAGACCGTGCTCTACGCCTCGCAGGCTGCCCGCGATGGCGCGCTAGGCACCGGCATGACGGGCGGCATGGCCGAAAGCTACGCCCAGCTCGACGCCCATCTTGCTTCCCTGCAGGCCGCCGCAAGAGGCGCTGCCTGACCTTCTTCACCCCAAAGAGAACATGAGGACATGACAATGCAAAAGATCACCACCTTCCTGTGGTTCGACGGCGAGGCCGAAGAGGCCATGAACCACTATGTCTCCATCTTCAAGAATTCGAAGGTGCTGAGTGTCGCCCGCTGGCCGCAAGGCCATCCTCAGGAAGGCAAAGTGCTGGTGGCCTCGTTCGAGCTCGACGGCGTGCAGTTCCAGGCGCTCAACGGCGGCCCGCAATACAAGTTCACCGAGGCCATGTCGCTGTCGATCGACTGCAAGACGCAGGACGAGGTGGATCATTTCTGGAACAAGCTGACCGAAGGCGGCGGCGAGCCGGGACCCTGCGGATGGCTGAAGGACAAGTTCGGCGTTTCCTGGCAGGTCGTGCCGGAACAGCTGCCGCGACTGCTTCAGGACCCAGACCGAGCCAAGGCCGGACGGGTAATGAACGCGATGATGCAGATGAAAAAGATCGAGATCGCCAAGTTGGAAGAGGCCGCGAAGGGATGAGTGTAGGCGCCATTCCTTCTCCCCTTGTGGGAGAAGGAAAGACGCTTAGGCCGCCTGGTCGCGAACTTGATAGTCCTTGATGGCGGCGAACTTGATCGCTTTCCAGCGCTCGGCTTCGTAGTTGAGCGAGAAGGCGTGCTGGGCGAGGAACACCGGGTCGTTGTCCAGATCGCGGGCGATATCGCCGCGATGCGCTTCGACGAAGCGATGAACTTCCAGCTTGTCGTCGGCCGAAATCCAGCGGCAGATGGAAAAGCGCGACATCTCGAATTCGACCGGCAGCGTATATTCGAAATTCAGCCGTTCCTTCAGCACGTCGAGCTGCAGCGCGCCAACCACGCCGACGATGGCTGGTGAGCCATCCTCCGGCGAGAACAGCTGCACGACGCCTTCCTCGGCCATCTGGTGCAGTGCTTCCTTCAGCTTCTTTGCCTTCATCGCGTCGCCAAGGCGGACGCGGCGCAGGATTTCCGGGGCGAAGTTCGGCACGCCACGAAACAGGATTTCCTCGCCTTCGGTCAGCGTGTCGCCGATGCGCAGTGTGCCGTGGTTGGGGATGCCGACGACGTCGCCGGCGAAAGCTTCATCGGCGGTGACGCGGGTGCGGGCAAAGAAGAACTGCGGCGCCGACAGGCTCATCGGCTTGCCGGTGCGCACCAGCTTCGCCTTCATGCCGCGCTCGAGCTTGCCGGAGCAGACGCGGACAAAGGCGATGCGGTCGCGGTGGTTGGGGTCCATGTTGGCCTGGATCTTGAAGACGAAGGAAGTCATCTTGTCCTCGGTCGCCTCGACCTTGCGGGTGTCGGCCTCCTGCGCACGCGGCGGCGGGCCGAAGGCACCAAGCGCCTCGATCAGGTCGCGAACGCCATAATTGCGAAGCGCCGAACCGAAGTAGACGGGCGTCAGATGGCCTTCTCGGAAGGCTTCTAAATCAAGGGGTCTGCACGCCTCTCGCGCGAGCTCCAGTTCCTCGATGAAGGCTTCGCGCTCGTTCTCCGGCAACAGGCCGGCGACGCGGTTGGAATCGGGACCATTGACCGGCGTGCGCTCCTTCTCGCCGTCGCCCCTGCGCACTGCATTCTGCGACAGATGATAAGTGCCAGAAAAGGTTTTGCCACGGCCGATCGGCCAGGTGATGGGCGCGGTGTCGAGCGCCAGCTTCTGCTCGATCTCATCCAGAATCTCGAACGGATCGCGGCTTTCTCGATCCATCTTGTTGATGAAAGTGATGATCGGAATGTCGCGCAGGCGGCAGACCTCGAACAGTTTCAACGTGCGCGGCTCGATGCCCTTGGCGGCGTCGATGACCATGACCGCCGAGTCGACGGCGGACAGCGTGCGGTAGGTGTCGTCGGCGAAATCCTCGTGGCCGGGCGTGTCCAGAAGATTGAAGACATTGCCTTCATATTCGAAGGTCATCACCGAGGTAACGACCGAGATGCCGCGCTCGCGCTCGATCTTCATCCAGTCGGACCGGGTCTGGATGCGGTCCTTCTTGGCCTTGACTTCACCGGCAAGCTGAATGGCGCCACCGAACAGCAGCAGCTTTTCGGTGAGCGTGGTCTTGCCGGCGTCGGGGTGCGCGATGATCGCGAAGGTGCGGCGGCGCGCCACTTCCTGTTCGATGTCTTCAGCCAATTTGCGAAATCCTATCTGTGGCGCGGGCTTCTAGCAGCGCGTTTTCGGTCTGTCGAACGGTTTTGGGGTGATTGGCCTTGCCCGAACTTGTCATAGGTCCGCTGCGGTGGCACCAGTGAACACCAATCGGCAGAGGTTAGCATGAGCACAGCAAAGCAAGTCATCGTCATCGGCGCCGGCATCATCGGTGCCTCGATCGCCTGGCA
The DNA here is from genome assembly GCA_039916205.1 of Mesorhizobium sp. Taxonomy (GTDB): domain Bacteria; phylum Pseudomonadota; class Alphaproteobacteria; order Rhizobiales; family Rhizobiaceae; genus Mesorhizobium. Next base: position 20,409 of record JBDSLV010000071.1, read on the forward strand.
CCTGACCAAGGCGGGCGCACGGGTGACCGTCATCACGGACAGCGAGACCGGCGGCATCGCAACGCCGAACTCCTTTGCCTGGATCAATGCGAGCTTTGGCAATCCCCAACCGTATTTCCGGTTGCGCAAGCGCGCCATGGCCGAATGGAACCGGCTGGCAAAGGACTTGCCCGGCATTCCCTTGACCTGGTGCGGCAGCCTGTGCTGGGACATGCCGGCGGCGGAATTGGAGGCCTATGCCTCTGAGCATTCCTCATGGGGTTATGGCATCAGCCGTGTCGACCGCGAGCAGGCAGCGCATATCGAACCCAATCTTTTTGAGCTTCCTGGCTTCGCATTGCATGTCGCCGAAGAAGGCGTTGCCGAGCCGGTGGCGACGACGCGCGCGCTGCTGGCGGATGCCGAGCG
>JBDSLV010000072.1:0-4620 GCA_039916205.1 Mesorhizobium sp.
CGGGCTGACCCGAAGTCGACAGCGGCGGATAGAGTGTCCAGCCGCCACCGACGCCATAGGCGCCCGGGGCACTCGGCATGAACATCGAGGAGAGCAGCAGGATGAAGGCCGGCGGCAGCAGCCAGAACGAGATGTTGTTCATGCGCGGGAAAGCCATATCAGGTGCGCCGATCATGATCGGCACCATCCAGTTGGCAAAACCGCCGATCAAGGCGGGCATGACCATGAAGAAGATCATGATCAGCGCGTGCGCGGTGGCGAAAGCGTTGTACATGCTCTTGCCGCCGTCAATCGCGGCGTCGCCGTTCATGCCGTAGACCATCTGCGCCAGGCCGCTGAAAATCTGGATTCCCGGCTCCTGCAGCTCCATGCGGATGGCGACCGACAAGGCGCCGCCGATGATGCCCGCGAAAATCGCGAAGATCAGGTATAGCGTGCCGATATCCTTGTGGTTGGTGGAATACACCCACCGGACCCAGCCGTGATACGGCTTGTGGTCGTGGTCGTCGTGAGCTGCAGCGCCTGCCATGTTCCGCTCCGTTCCCTGAATCTTTTCTGGCCGCGGCATCAGTTGCCGGCGGCCGCTACCTTGTTCGCGCTGTCGACCTCAGCCATCAGCGCCTTGTTGGCGCCAGGCAGGTTCGTTTTGGCTGCTGCCAGCCAGCCGGTGTATTGCGCGTCGGAAACGACACGGATCGCGATCGGCATGAAGGCGTGGTCCTTGCCGCAGAGCTGCGAGCACTGGCCGTAGTAGAGGCCTTCTTTGTCTGCCTTGAACCAGGTCTCGTTGGTGCGCCCAGGCACGGCATCCATCTTGATGCCGAAAGCAGGCATGGCGAAGGAATGGATGACGTCCGTTGCCGTCACCAGCACGCGGGTCATGGTGTTGACGGGCACGACCATTTCGTTGTCGACAGCCAGCAATCGCGGATAAATCTTGCGGTCTTCCTTGCCGGCGGATGTCCGGTCGCCGTCCTGGAGGATGGCGGAATTGAACGTAAGCGTGTCCTTGGTCTGATATTCATAGTCCCAGTTCCACTGGTTGCCAGTGGCCTTGATGGTGAGCTTTGCTTCTTCCGGCGGCGTGTATTGCGCGGTCAGCAGCTGGAACGAAGGAATGGCGATGCAAAGCAGGATGACTACCGGTCCAACTGTCCAAATCACCTCGATCAGCGTGTTGTGGCTGGTCTTGGAGGGGACGGGGTTGGCGCTCGCCCGGAATTTGATGATGCAATAGGCGATAAGGCACAGAACCAGAATGGTGATCGGAACGATGAACCACATCGTGTAATTTCCGAACCACTCGATCTGTCGCATCATGTCGGTCGCCGGCGCCTGGAAACCGGTCTCCCAGTCCCTGGGCTGATCCGCGTAGGCGGATGTGCCGGCGAAAAGCGTGGCAGCGGCCCCAGCACTTGCTAGAAAATTGGCGCTTGCTCGGAATTTTCTCATCGCCCTCATCATCTCCCAGTTCCTCGCGGCCGTGGTGCGAGAATATCGAACAATGCCAGGACGGGAATCCCGACAGTTTCAAGGTGGTTCAAACCATACTCTTTTTCCCTCCGCAAGAAAGGAGCGGAGGAAACTGTGCGGCATTTTTGCGCGCAAGCCCGGATGTGCCTTTGAACTGAGCCGCGGCCCGGACGAATCGCCTAATGTCGGCCGGCCGCCGCATTCCGGTGGGTCCGCCATGCCAAACCCTGGAGATCGTCGCAATTCGGGCGAAATTGGCAAGGAAAAGCGCTGCATTGGCTTATTTGGGGGCAGACCGGTTGGGGTCTTGTCCTTTACTTGGCTTTGGCGCGGCTTAAAGTGCCGTGATTCGTAATGGAGCCCTCATGAACCCTTGGCTTTCGAGAAACTTGGCAAAGGCGATCTTTCTCGCCGCCTTGTCTGGAATCGCTTTGTCCGGGGTCAGCCAGGCCAATGCCGCGCAACCGAGCGGCACAGTGCGCTCGACACATGGGGCATGGTCGATCATCTGCGACACACCGGCCGGCGCCACGTCGGAACAATGCGTCATGATGCAGAATGTCGTTGCCGAAGACCGCCCGGAGATGGGGCTGTCGGTCGTCGTGCTGCGCACCGCCGACAACAAGGCTGAAATCCTGCGCGTGCTGGCACCGCTTGGTGTGCTGTTGCCCAACGGGCTTGGCCTCAATGTCGACGGCAAGGATATCGGCCGGGCCTATTTCGTGCGCTGCTTCCAGGACGGCTGCTATGCCGAGGTCATTCTCGAAAAGCCGCTGCTCGACACGCTGAAGACCGGGACATCCGCGACCTTCATCGTCTTCCAGACGCCTGAAGAAGGCATTGGCATTCCCGTCGACCTCAAGGGTTTCGCCGACGGTTTCGCGGCCCTGCCCTGATCTGAAAGTCTTGCGCCAAAGCTGATCCTGGAGCAGAATTCGGCTCGGTTAGGCTTTGGCGGTGGGGACCTCAAATGCGTTCTTTTTCTCTCTTGATGACTGCCGGCGTGCTTACGGCCGGTGCGATCTCTGTTGCTCGGGCCGAGGATGCCGAAGTCCTCAAGACGCTCGATCCGGCAGCCATCGTGGATTTGGCGAAGGGCTACGGCTCAGCCAAGCTCGACAAGGACGACAGCGGCGACCCCATGGTCTCCGGCCGGCTCGAAGGCGTGAAATACGTCATCTACTTCTATGGCTGCGACAACCACGAGATGTGCAAATCCCTGCAATTCTCCGCAGGCTACACCGATGCCTTCACTCCCGAGCAGGCAAATGAATGGAACAAGAAGTATCGTTGGGTGAAGGCCTATTCCGGCGAGGGGTCAAACTTCAAGATGGATGTCAGCTTCATCGGCGGCATCACCAAGGCCAATCTTGAGGAGCAGTTCTCGAACTGGGACTCGATGATCACCAACATCAAGGACTTCATCAACGCGAAGTAGCACCTGTCGTCAATCGGCTGACATGATCGTCATTGGCGATTGTCTGGACGCGTCTTCGCGCCTACATCGTGGCAAACACAATTCCTCCCGCGGAAGGATGCGCCATGAACAGCCTGATCGGCCAATTCGACATTTCAGACGATCGCATCAAGCAGATCGTTGCCGACACTATCAACGGCGCTGACGACGGCGAGCTTTTTCTCGAATACAGCGAAAGTGAAGCGCTGATCTTCGACAATGGCCGGCTGAAAACCGCCAACTTCAACACCGACCAGGGTTTTGGTCTGCGCGCCGTCGCCGGCGAGGCCAGCGGTTACGCCCATTCCAGCGACCTTTCCGAAGCATCGCTGCTGCGCGCTGCCGACGCCGTTTCGACAGTCAAGGGCGGCTACTCCGGCACGCTTGCCGCGGCTCCTGCCCGCACCAACCGCCATCTCTATGGCGAGGAGAACCCGATCCCCTCGCCTTCCTTCGAGACCAAGGCAAAATTACTGCAGGAAATCGACGCGTGGCTGCGCGGCGAAGACCCGCGCGTGCGCCAGGTGTCGGCATCGCTGACCTCGTCTTGGCAGCATGTCGAAATCGTGCGCGCCGACGGCCAGGTGGTGCGTGACATCCGCCCGCTGGTGCGGATCAACGTTTCGGTGGTGGTCGGCGATGGCGACCGCCAGGAGAGCGGTTCCTACGGCATGGGCGGCCGCAAGGCCTTCGGCGAGTTCCTGACCGAAGACAGCTGGAAGCACGCCGCCCAGGAGGCGCTGAGACAAGCGCTGGTCAATCTCGAGGCGATACCCGCTCCGGCCGGCACTTTCGATATCGTGCTGTCGAGTGGCTGGCCGGGTGTCATGCTGCATGAAGCGGTAGGCCATGGGCTGGAGGGCGATTTCAATCGCAAGAAGACCTCGGCCTTCGCCGGCCTGCTTGGCCAGCAGGTCGCCGCCAAGGGGGTGACCGTTGTAGACGATGGCACCATGGCCGAACGCCGCGGTTCGCTCACTGTCGATGACGAAGGCACGCCCTCGGCCCGCAACGTGCTGATCGAGGACGGCAAGCTGGTTGGCTACATGCAGGATCGCCAGAACGCCCGGCTGATGGGTATGAAGGAAACCGGCAACGGGCGGCGCGAAGGCTATGCCCACCAGCCGATGCCACGCATGACCAACACCTACATGACCGCGGGCGACATGGAGCCGGAGGAAATCATCGCCTCGGTGAAAAACGGCATCTATGCCGTCTCCTTCGGCGGCGGCCAGGTCGACATCACGTCGGGAAAATTCGTCTTCGGATGCACCGAGGCCTACATGATCGAGAACGGCAAGGTGACGCAGCCGATCAAGGGCGCCATGCTGATCGGCAACGGCCCTGATGCCATGCACCGCGTGTCGATGATCGGCAATGACATGAAGCTCGACACGGGCATCGGCATGTGCGGCAAGGCCGGCCAGGGCGTGCCGGTCGGCGTCGGGCAGCCGCATCTCAGAATGGACCAGATGACGGTGGGCGGCACACGGGTTTGAGGGCCGTCGGCAACGAAATGGTTTGAACTCAATGCGCAGCTACGGTATCTTACGTTTGTCTTACCTCTGAGGATTGCCGTTATGGCTGCTGCGGAAAAGCTCACGACCATCGTCTCGACCAAGGGGCAGGTCATCCTGCCCAGTGCAATCCGCAAACGGAGGGACTGGGGCGCCGGCACACGCCTGCTGGTC
>JBDSLV010000073.1:0-16600 GCA_039916205.1 Mesorhizobium sp.
TGCTCCTTGGCTTCGAGCGCCTGGTGCAGGCCTTCCGAATAGCGGCGGCCGGGCATCATGCGGCCGGTGAACTCGTCGATGATGACGATCTCGTCGTTGCGGACGATATAGTCCTTGTCGCGCTGGAACAGCCGGTGTGCCTTCAGCGCATTGTTGACGTGATGGACGATGGCGACGTTCTCGACGTCGTAGAGCGACTCGCCCTTGAGCAGACCGGCGTCGCGAAGCAGGTTCTCGAGCTTCTCGGTGCCTTCCTCGGTGAAGATCGAGGTCTTCTGGTTCTCATCAATCTCGTAATCCTGCGGCTGCAGCTGGATGATGAAGGTGTCGATGGTGTTGTACATTTCCGAACGGTCCTCAAGTGGACCGGAAATGATCAGCGGCGTGCGCGCCTCGTCGACCAGGATGGAATCGACCTCGTCGACGATCGCGTAATTGTGACCGCGCTGCACCATCTGCGCGCGCTCGTACTTCATGTTGTCGCGCAGATAGTCGAAGCCGAGTTCGTTGTTGGTGGCGTAGGTGACATCGGAGGCGTAGGCGACGCGGCGTTCCTCGTCGGAAAGGCCATGGACGATGACGCCGACAGACAGGCCGAGGAATTTGTAGACGCGGCCCATCCATTCGGAATCGCGCGTTGCGAGATAGTCATTGACGGTAACGACGTGGACGCCGTTGCCGGCGAGGGCGTTGAGGTAGACAGGCAGCGTGCCGACCAGCGTCTTGCCTTCGCCGGTGCGCATTTCGGCGATGCCGCCATTGTGCAGCACCATGCCGCCGATCAGCTGGACATCGAACGGCCGCATGCCAAGCACGCGGCGGGCCGCTTCGCGGGCTGTCGCGAAAGCCGGGACCAAAAGGTCGTCAAGGCTGGCGCCGTTGGCGATGTCCTGGCGGAATTTTTCCGTGCGGCCGGTGAGTTCCGCATCGGAAAGCGCCCGCATCTCGTTTTCCATGGCATTGATCGCCTCGACGCGAGGCCGGGTCGATTTGACCCGACGGTCGTTGGAGGAACCGAAAACCTTACGGGCGAGACCGCCGAGACTGACCATCCACTGGTCCTTTCGATAGAATTCTCAATCTTGAGATGAGTACCGGCCGGCCCCATCAATTCCACGTGAAGCACCGCCTGAACCCGGGCAAACACAAAAAGCGCCCGGAAAACGGTTCTGGACGCAAAGTCGATGGACAGATAAGAGGGGGCTCAACTGATGTCAACGCCGCGCTGGCCCTGCCGGGCGCGCCAAATTCCGCCACAATCTGGCTGATCTGGAAGCCACCCGCTCTTAACAATCCCTCACCGGAGTTAACTTGATGTCCTTATTGTTCCGCCGCGCGTCGCTTGCCAGCCTTGGTCTGGCATTGGGGCTGTCGGCTCTTTCGCTTTCGCCTGTCATGGCTCAGGAAGCCGCTCCCGCCCCGACCGATGCCGCAACGGCACCCGCCGCCGCGCCTGTCGACCCAAACACCGTGATCGCCACGGTCAACGGCCAGACCCTGACCGAGGCGGACCTTGTGCTCGCTGAGGGCGAGCTGTCGCAGCAGTTTGCGCAGCTCCCGCCGGAACAGCGCCGCGCCGCGGCCCTTTCGGCCGCCATCGAGATCCGCGTCATGGCCGCCCAGGCAGTCACCACCGGGCTCGACAAGGATCCCGACTTTCAGCGCCGCATGGCGTTCCTGCAGCAGCGCGCCCTGCATGGCGAGATGGTCGAGAAGGGGGTCGTCGACAAGGTGACGGATGCCGAGATTCGCGCCCGCTACGACCAGGAAATCGCCAGCACGCCGCCCGTCAACGAGGTGCATGCCCGTCACATTCTCGTGAAGACGAAGGAAGAGGCCGAGGCGATCATCAAGCAGCTCGACGGCGGCGCCGATTTCCAGAAGCTCGCCAACGAACACACCAGCGACCCAAGCGGCAAGACCAATGGCGGCGATCTCGGCTGGTTCGGACCTGGCCAGATGGTGCCGGAATTCGACAAGGCGGCTTTCGCGCTCGAAGTCGGCAAATACACCAAGGAGCCGGTGCAGTCGCAGTTCGGCTGGCACGTCATCAAGCTTGAGGACAAGCGCACCAAGCAGCCGCCGGCGTTCGACGATGTCAAGGATCAGGCCAAGCAGGCCGTCATCCGCGACAAGTATTTCGCGCTGGTCAAGTCGCTGCGCGGCGCCGCCAAGGTTGAAATTCCGGATGCGAACCTGAAGAAGGCGGTCGATACGCTGGAAAGCGCCAAGTAAGTCACGCAGTCTCCAAAGGGCGCGGCCAGCAGGTTGCTCGCCGCGCCCTTTTTGTTTTAGGGCCCGCCTGGGGCGGCTATGCCTTTCAGCACATAGCGGACGGCGGCGCGTATGGCTGCCCCCTCACCGTCGAGGCGGTTGGTCAAAAGGCGCACCCAGGCAAAGGAGCCGATCAGGTCGGCAACCAGGATCGGATCGACATCGGCCGCGACCTCACCTCTTGCCTTGGCGCGCTCGATCATCCGGCTGGTATGGGCGCGGCGCCCTTTCGCGTACTCGTCAAGGGCCGCGGCAGCACTTGCATCCGACTGTGCTTCGGCAACGATCGAACGGAAGATGCTGCCCGACGACGTGTCATGCCAATGCGAGAACAGGCTGTTCAGGAAGCCAACGAGATCGTCCTCGATGTTTCCGGTGTCCGGATTGTCGACGCGCTTCTGGCGCTGATAGATGTCAAGCAGCAATGCAGCCTTGCTCGGCCACCAGCGATAGATGGTGGGCTTGCCCGCGCGCGCCCTGCGCGCCACCGCCTCTATTGAAAATCCGGAATATCCGGCTTCGACCAGCACGGCTTCAGCGGCTTCCAGAATGGCGCCGGCACTGGCGGGGTTGCGTCGCGCGCCGATCGACTTGCGCCCGGGATCCGCGCCTTCGCCCATCTCGTTTTTCCTGCCAGTACGTTTCGCCGCCATCATAGGTGACCACTGGAGGAAACGAAACGGGGCGTTTCAAATTATCAGGGACAGGAAACCATCAGAAAGAGCGCGGGTCAGCGGAGTTCAATTGGCGGCTGCCGCCGATGTTTCCGAGGTGATGCGCCAGCCATCGTCGGCCTTGACCAGTTCAAGCGTTACCCGTGCCTTGCCCGCAAGGCGCGTCGCCGATTTGTCTTTCGGCACATAATCGTAGTTCATTGCAAAGACGGCATCCACGCGATCCTCGCCACGCGGCGTCACCTGAAGACTGCCCGGCTCGAGATCAAACGACCACGAAGCAAACTGCGCGAACCAGTCGGTCTTGACCTTCACCAATGCCTCGGTGTCGTAGGGGGTGCCGAAAACAGTCGCGGACGGTCCGTAGAGCCGCTTGACGGTTTCGCGCATGTCTTTCGTGTCGGGCGCCAGATAGTCCCGGCGCAGGAATTTCTCGATCGAGCCCTTGTCGTCGCCGACCGAGCGTTCCAACGCGGCCACTTGCGAGGCCGGCGCGGGCGCGGCGGCCGGCTTGGGAGGAGGGGCCGGTTGGCCGTCGGGGACGAACTCAAAACGCTCGAGCAGCGAGCCCTGCTCCCAGGGGCGCTGCGACTCGCGTGTTTCGGACACAACGTCGCGCCGCACCGCGATCATCATGTCGTTGATGCTTTGGCCGGGCTCGGCGATGTGCCGCAGAAGTGCCGCGGCAAAGGGCGAGTTGCGCCCGGTTCCATCCATGGCGACGGCGCCGGGCGCGGTCGAGAAGGCGATGAACGAGCCCCGCGTCGAATCGAACTGCGCAAGACCGGCAAGCGCCGTCGCCGAACGGCTGGCGGTGTTGCGGCTGAGACTACGCGCAAAGGGATTGTTGCGGCAGGCATCGAGAAACACCAGGCTGACCTTGGTCTGCTGTTCCATGATGTCGAGGACTTCGTCGATCGGCACGGCTTCGAGCTGGAGCTTGACCGGCATGTCGAGCCGGGCATCGACCGGCACGATGAAGTTGCGTCCTTCGACCTGCAGGCCATGGCCGGCATAGTAGAAAAGCCCGACACCCGCGCCTTGAAGAGCGTCGGAGAACGCGCCGATCTTGCGTTCGAGCTCGCGCTTGCCGAGATCATTGCCTTCGATGACTTCGAAGCCGATGGCGCGCAGCTTGTCGGCGATGTCGAGCGCGTCATTGACCGGGTTGGCCAGCGTGCCCGCTTCGTCGTAGGTGCCGTTGCCGATGACAAGCGCGACCCGCCGATCCGGCTGCGCATCGGCGCTCAGGAGCAGAAGCCCCAGAAACGCCGACACCAAGATCACAAGCCTGCCCATGGGCGAGGATCATAACGCCACTGCCCGTGACAGCGCCAACAAATTTGCAACACAACAGGGCCATGGGGCGAAACATGGTAAGTATCGGGCTCTCGCCGCGACCGCGAAAACGCCTTGCGCCGGCGCGCGGTATCGGGCAAACCGGCGTTTCCCCAGCGTTTTCCGCCGCCCGAGGTTCCCCATGTCCGATACGATTTCGCCGCTCGCGCCGAAGAAATATCCCGAGATGCCCGAGATCGAGGGGCTGCGCATCGCCACCGCCGAGGCGGGGATAAAATACAAGAACCGCACCGATCTGCTGGCCATGGTTTTCGACGCTGGCACCACCGTCGCCGGTGTGTTCACCAAGTCGAAATGCCCATCGGCGCCGGTCGATTTCTGCCGCCAGAACCTCGGTGGCGGCAAGGCGCGGGTGCTGGTCGTCAATTCCGGCAATGCCAATGCCTTTACCGGCAGGAAGGGGCGCGAGTCGACCGCCATGACCGGTGAAGCGGCGGCGAAAGCGGCGGGCTGCACGGCTGGCGAGATATTCCTGGCTTCGACCGGCGTCATCGGCGAACCGCTCGACACCACCAAATTCAGCCATTTGCTCGTAGGGCTGGTCAAGGACGGCAGGCCCGACCAATGGACCGAGGCGGCGAAAGCCATCATGACCACGGACACCTATCCGAAGGTGGCAACCGCGACGGTCAAAGTCGGCGACACCGATGTCACCATCAATGGCATTGCCAAGGGCGCGGGCATGATCGCGCCTGACATGGCAACGATGCTTTCCTTTGTTGCCACCGATGCAGCGATCGCAGCCCCAGTGCTGCAGGATCTGTTGTCGCGCGGCACGGCCAAGACGTTCAACGCGGTCACCGTCGACAGCGACACCTCGACTAGCGACACGTTGCTGATCTTTGCCACCGGTGCGGCTGCCAGGCGCGGTGCGCCCGCCATCACCGATCCAAAGGACGCGCGTCTCGGCGCGTTCCGCCGCGCGCTCGGCAAGGTGCTGAAGTCGTTGGCGCTGCAAGTGGTGCGCGACGGCGAAGGTGCCCGCAAGCAGGTTGAAGTGACCGTGACCGGCGCGAAATCCGCCAGGTCGGCCAAGCGCATCGCGCTGTCGATCGCCAATTCGCCGCTGGTCAAGACAGCGGTTGCCGGCGAAGACGCCAATTGGGGCCGTGTTGTCATGGCTGTCGGCAAGGCGGGAGAACCCGCCGACCGCGACCGGCTGTCGATCTGGTTTGGCGACAATCGCCTGGCGCATGAAGGCGAGCGCGATCCCGCCTATTCCGAGCAGGCGACCTCGGCCTACATGAAACGTGACGAGATCCGCATCCGTGCCGATATCGGCATCGGCCGCGGCAAGGCGACGGTGTGGACCTGTGATCTCACCAAGGAGTATGTCGCCATCAACGGTGATTATCGGAGTTGATGGCGTTGGTTTCCAAGCATCCGGCAAGCATGCTGGCAACGGTGCGCCGCTACGAGGCGGCCGGCTTTCGCGCCTGGCCGGCGGCGGCCGTTCACTATGACGGCACCTGGGTTGTGCGGCTGACGGCTGGCCATCCCGCCAAGCGGCTGAATTCGGTCAACCCTCTCGATCCGGGCGACATCCAGCACATTCCCGATCGCATTGGCCGCGCCAGCCGGCGTTTCGATGCCTATGGCAGGCCGCTGACCTTCCGTATCTCGCCACTGTCGGGTCCCGACCTTTCGAACTATCTCGACAGCGAGGGCTGGAGCAGCTTCGATGAATCGGTGGTGATGCGCCTGCCGCTGGCGGAGGCCCAGCTTGATGCCGCGATGGACCAGATTCCCTTGAAGGACATCAGCCGCTTCATCGGCGCGTCGCTCAAGGTGAGTGGCTCGGATGTGTCGCTGCGGCCTGGCCTGTCGGAAATCATCGGCGCCATCCAGCCCGAGGCCGGGCTGTTCGCGCTCGAGGATGGCAGCGAGCCGCTGGCGACGCTGATCTGCGTCCATGACGGCGATCTCGCCGGACTGTTCGAGGTGGCCACCGAAAAGTCGGTGCGCAACCAGGGCCATGGCCGAAACCTTATCCTGTCGGCACTGAAATGGGCGCGGCTGCGCGGCGCGCGCGAGGCCTGGCTGCAGGTCGAGGCCGGCAATGTGCCGGCGCTTGCGCTCTATCACTCACTTGGCTTCAACGAGGTCTATCGCTATCATTATCGCCGGCCGCCCGAGGCATGAGCGTCGTCGCGAATTCAGGCAAACGCCTGCTCCTGGTCGCGGCCTGCGCGCTGGTCGACACGGACGGCCGCGTGCTCCTGGCGCAACGGCCCGAGGGCAAGCAGCTTGCCGGCCTGTGGGAGTTTCCGGGTGGCAAAGTTGAGCCAGGCGAAACACCCGAGCAATGCCTTATCCGCGAGTTGCAGGAGGAGATCGGCATCGAGACCGATATTCCGTGCCTGGCGCCGCTCACCTTCGCCAGCCATTCCTACGACGACTTTCATCTGCTGATGCCGCTGTTCGTCTGCAGGCGTTTCCGCGGCATTGCCCAGCCCAGGGAAGGCCAGGCGCTGAAGTGGGTGAGGCCAAAGCAGATGCGCGACTATCCGATGCCGCCGGCCGATGCGCCGCTGATCCCTTTCCTTATCGACCTTCTGTGAGGATGCTGCTTTCCTGAGCGGGCCTCTTATCAGCCAGCGTTAATGGAAGATTTATCTTGCCGTGAAAAATTGAGCCAAGGCCGTGTCCTGCCGCGCCGCCGATTCGCTGGGGAGCCATTGCATGAGCCTTGAGAGGGATTGGGACTCTATCCGGCCGGATCGTGGTTTTCGAGCCACCGACGCCGGCATGGGCATACTGCGCATTACGCTGCTGTTCGGTTCGGCCGCGGTGGCGCTCGCCCTTATCGCGACACCGTTCCTTGACAGCCAGACACGATCGCAATCGGCGCGCGACGATCTTGCCGCCGGTCTCGACATGACCGCCACCGGCTCGATCAGTCATCGAGAGACATACACGTTGCGCAGAAGCGTGCTGCAGCCGCAGCCAAGTTCGGTCTGTATTATCAGGGCCAATGGCAGAAGCAGCGGCGACTGCTGACAGTCAATGCCTTTTCGAAAGGGCGCCGTTTCAGCGCCTGTTAAGCCTTTGCCGTTAACCTTTCTTAACAGATCGGCGGTAAGGTCCTGGCAAGAGGGATCGACACCATGAAAACACTGCGACGTTTTCTCGAAGATGAAAACGGTGCGACGGCCGTCGAGTACGGCTTGATCGTCGCCGTGCTGTCGCTTGCCATCGTCGCGGGCATCGGCCAGGCATTGAACGCCGTCTCCGCACTGTTCACCGACAATGACAGCAGATTCGTCAACGCTTTCAGCGCGCACTGATCACGGCGCAATGGGGCGCAGGATCAGCCCGCTTCGGGATTTTCCAGGATTTTCTTGAGCGAGACGGTGGCGGACCCCGGTTTCAGCGGCTTTTGCTGTGAGGCATCGGGCGCCCAGCCAGACATCCATACTGTCGAGAAACTAGCCCTTACCCGGCCATCCGGGTCGGAAAACCGTTCGGCATAAATTTCAGCCGCGCGGGCGAACAGCATCTGTGTGCCAGGCCGCCGGCTGCGATCGGCGAGCGCGCTGGTTTCGCCCATCGCCCGCAGGTCCGCCATCAGGCCAAACAGACTGGCATAGCGCACCGTCACGGTCTCCACATCGGCGACCGGGAGGGCGAGGCCGGCGCGCTGCAAGAGTGCGCCGGCATCGCGCACGTCGGTAAACGGGATGACACGCGGACTGGCGCCGCCGGAAAGTTCGGTCTCGGCGGCAAGGAGGCTCTCGCGCAGTTCAACGAGCGTGCCCGCGCCGGCAAAGGCACCGAGGAAAAGTCCGTCGGGCCGCAGCGCGCGGCGGATCTGGATCAGCATGCCGGGGATGTCGTTCATCGCCTGCAGCGAGAGCAGGGAAACCGCAAGATCCAGGCTTTCGGGCGCGAACGGTACGGTTTCCAGGGGGGCGACCAGCCCGGCCGCCCCTCGCAGGAATGATGCATCGGCCTCGACGCGTATGGTGTCGCTCACCTTGCCGCTTTCGGCGAGCACGTCGGTTGCCGCCGGGGTCTGGCAGAACAGCACGGCTGCCTTGCTGAACTTGCGTTCGACCGCGCCCAGCCGGTCGGCGAGTTCGTCAGCCGCCCGGCGCATGAGGAAGTCCGCACCCTCGACCGGATTGGCAAGCGCCCGGCGCTTGTGCGCCAGCCACAGAGAGCTATCCATTATTGGCTGCAAAGGCAGGTCCTCGTTTGTCCGCATTGCGATATAGTGCGGCGCAGGGTCCATGTGACCTCCAAGGGCAAGTTGTCAACGGCACCCCGAGAACCGATCACGTGACCAATCGCATGTCCAAGATCAAGCGTATCGAAATCAGGCGGTTCGCCCAAGCGGCGCTTACATGGCCGGCGCGCGTGCTCTTTCCTCCGGTCTGTACCGGTTGCCGCCGTCATGTCACTCAGCCCGGCGTGCTGTGCGGCGCCTGCTGGCCCAAGCTGCGGCTGCTGGAGCGGCCCTGGTGCCCGGTCATGGGTACGCCCTTTACCCACCACATGGGCGAGGGGTTTCTGTCCGCCGAGGCGATCGCCGATCCGCCGCCTTTCGAGCGGGCGCGGGCGGCCGTTGCCTACTCCGGCGTCGCCCGCCAGATGGTGCAGGGTCTGAAATATCAGGATCGTACCGATCTGGCGCCGTGGATGGCGCGCTGGATGCTGCGCGCCGGCGCCGACCTCATCACCGATGCGGATGTGGTGGTGCCGGTGCCGCTGCACTGGCGGCGTTTCTTCAGGCGAAAGTTCAACCAGTCGGCGGAGCTCGGGAGGGCGGTGTCAGAACTCAGCGGCGTTCCTTTCGCGCCGGCCGCGATGCGGCGCGTAAAATCCACCCGCCAGCAGGTTGGACTTGAACGCAAGGACCGCGAGGAAAATGTCCGCGCCGCCTTTCGGGTGCCCGCGGAGGCGGAAATCGAGATTGCCGGCAGGCGTGTGCTGCTCATCGACGATGTCTACACGACAGGCGCCACCGTGCGGGCCGCCACCAAGGCGCTGAAAAGAGGTGGCGCCGCCGCCGTCGATGTGCTGACCTTCGCCTGCGTGCTGCCGGGGGACTTTCGGGCGGACGAGACCACGACTATATAAGTCGGCAACGGATGCATAAGTCTGGAAGAGACTGCGGAATTCATCATGGTTGATGTCACCATCTACACACGCATGATGTGCGGCTATTGCACAGCAGCCAAGCGGCTGCTCGAGCGCAAGGGCGTCGCCTTCACCGAGCATGATGCGTCGTTCTCGCCTGAACTGCGCCAGGAAATGATTTCCCGAGCCCATGGCCGCTCGACCTTCCCGCAGATTTTCATCGGCGAAACGCATGTCGGCGGCTGCGACGACCTCCACGATCTGGAGGCCGAAGGCCGGCTCGACAAAATGCTCGCCAACGGCTCGACGGTTTGAGGATATGATGATGGGTGTTTTCAAGGCTGCCGCTATCCAGATGCGTTCGGGCGAGAGCCCCGAGCGCAACGCGGTCGATCTCGAACGGATGGTGCGCGAGGCGGCAGGCCTGGGCGCAACCTACATCCAGACGCCGGAAATGACCGGAGCGCTGATCCGCGACAAGGAGGCCCGTGCCGCCTCGTTCACTTCGGAGGACAAGGACATCATCGTCTCGACCGGCCGCAGGCTGGCGAGCGAGCTCGGCGTCTTCCTGCATATCGGCTCGACCGCCGTCCTGCGCGCAGACGGCAAGCTCGCCAACCGGGCGCTTTTGTTCGGCCCGGACGGCGCCACGCTCGCTACATATGACAAGATCCATATGTTCGATGTTGATCTCGACAATGGCGAGAGCTGGCGGGAGTCAGCGGCCTACGAGCCCGGCACTGAAGCTGTCGTCACCGACATTGCCGGCGCTAGGCTCGGCTTTGCCGTCTGCTACGACCTGCGCTTTCCGCAGCTGTTCCGCTCCGAAGCACTGGCCGGCGCCGAGCTGCTTTCGGTGCCGGCAGCCTTCACCCGCCAGACCGGCGAGGCGCATTGGCACGTACTGCTCAGGGCGCGCGCCATCGAGAACGGCGCCTATGTCGTGGCGGCGGCGCAAGGCGGGCTGCACGAGGACGGCCGAGAGACCTATGGCCATTCGCTGATCGTCGATCCATGGGGCCGCATCATCGCCGAAGCAGCGCATGACGAGCCGGCGGTGATCGTCGCTGAGATCGACCCGGCGCAATCGCTGGCGGCGCGCAAGAAAATCCCCAATCTGAAAAATGCGCGCGACTTCGCCGTCAATGCCGGCCAGGCGCCGCGCCTCAGGGGTGCCGCCTCTTGATCCGTTTTTCCCTGATCTGCGAGCGTGAGCACGAGTTCGAAGGCTGGTTTCGCAGCAATGACGATTTCGACACCCAGAAGAAGCGGGGTTTCGTCGATTGCCCGTCTTGCGGTTCGCACAAGGTGCAAAAAGCGCTGATGGCGCCGGCGGTCTCCACCGGACGCAGCCGAGAAAAGATCGCGCTGGCCATGGGCGAGGCGCAGAAGCAGGCGCTGGCGCAGTTGAAGGCGATGGCCGAGAAGGTGCGCGAGAATGCCGACTATGTCGGCGACAAGTTCGCCGAGGAAGCACGCAAGATCCATTTCGGCGAGAGCGATGCGCGGGGCATCTACGGCGAGGCGACGCTGGATGAAGCCAAGAGCCTGGCCGAGGACGGCATCGAGTTCATGCCGATCCCGAGTTTTCCGGACGAGCGGAATTGACCTGACATCACTGTCCGATCGGGCGATTGGAGTCGCAATCAGCCGTTGTCCTGGCTGGTCGTCGCCTTCGCGCTGCCGATCAATTTCTCAAGCAGGTGGGAAAGCGTGTCGCGCTCGGTGCGTGTGAGGCCAGACAAGATCTCATGTTCGTTAGCAACATGGGCGGTGACTGCCTCATCGATCAGAGCAAGGCCCTTCCCAGTCAGTTGCACTACAATCCCACGCCGGTCGCTGGGATGCGGGCCGCGCAGGATCAATCCGGATGTTTCAAGGCGATCGAGCCGATTGGTCATGGCGCCCGACGTCACCATCGTCGCTTCATAGAGGGCTGTTGGTGTCAGTGCGAACGGCGCGCCCGAGCGGCGCAATGTCGCCAGCACGTCGAACTCGCCGGCCTGCAGCCCAAAGCGGGCAAACAGCGGTGCCAGCCGATCCCTAGCGATCAGCGAGGACGCTTCGTTGAGACGTCCAAGCACGGCCATGGGCGACACATCCAGATCGGGCCGCTCCCTGTTCCATTGCTCGACCGCCTTTGCCGCACGATCCATCTGTCTCACCATTAAATATCTTGACGTTAAGAATCTTTGTATTATCTTACCTCAAGATACAAGGGCGGCCAAGCGTCGCTTCAATGACGGAACCTCCGATGAAAATTCTCTGGGAATCAGCCCTCGGCCTGCTGATCGTCACTGGCGGCCTGCTCGGCCTGACCCTGCCATTTGGCAAGCTCGCCACGACTGCCGGTGTGCCCGCCATGGTCTGGGCCTTCGTGATCTCGCTCGGCGCCGGTGGCGTGCTGCTGCTCGCGCTCCTGCTGCGCGGCGAGCGCATCCGGTTGACGCCACACAAATTGCGCTACTTCTTCGTCACCGCCGCGGTTTCCTATGCCGCCCCGAACCTGTTGATGTTCTCGGCCATCCCGCACCTTGGCGCCGGCTATACCGGTATCATGTTCACCCTGTCGCCGGTCATTACGCTGGTGTTCTCGATCCTGCTTGGCGTCCGGCGGCCCAACATGCTGGGCATATCAGGCATTGCCGTCGGCTTCGTCGGCGCGGTGATGGTGGCGGTGACACGTGGCGAAGCCGGCCAGCCGGCTGATCTGTTCTGGGTGGTGATGGGATTGCTCATCCCGGTCAGCCTTGCTGCTGGCAATATCTACCGTACGGTCGACTGGCCGGAAGGCACCGGGCCGATCGAACTTGCCGTCGGCAGCCACCTTGCATCCGCGGCAATGCTGTTTGTCGGAATTCTTGTGCTGCTGGGCCTCAAGGCCTTCTCACCGCTTGGCGCGGTGCCGCTGGTGGTGGTCGCACAGGTCGCGTCGGCCTCAGCCATGTTCGCCTTCTTCTTCCGGCTGCAAGCGGTCGGCGGCCCGGTCTATCTCAGCCAGATCGGCTATGTGGCGGCGGCGGTCGGGCTGTTCGCCGGAACGATTTTTCTCGGCGAGCACTATCAGCTCATGACCTGGGCAGGCGCGCTCATCATCACCGCCGGCGTGTTCATCACCACAAAAGCCCAGAGCCAGAAAACTTGACCGTCGGCGCCATCAGAGCGGGTTTGCGTCGAACGCTTTCCTGAGGGCCGGGGGGGCAACATTTCGCCAGGAGGTTCGTATGGCGCTGCGGAATGTCTGGTCATCGCAGGCGTCGAGCATGATCGACGTCCAGCCTTTGCGGCCCCAACCGCCCGGCACGGGTTTGAAAACCAAGGGTTCGGCGGCAGCCATCATCTCTTGCTGATCGAGATCGAGCTTGATCACGGCGCGATTGTCTTCGGGCAGTGACATGAAGATGCGGTTGCGCACCCGGAAATCGGCCTTGCCGAAATGCGATTTCTCGACCGCTTCGGGGAGTTCAAGCGTTAGCTGTCGGGCTGTTCCAGTGTCCACGGTCCAAACTCTCCGCCTCAGCCCTCAGACACTGCCTTTTTCAGCCAGCACCATGTAGTTGACGTCCATGTCCTTCGACCGCGACCAGCGGTCGGCAAGCGGGTTGTAGGTAACGCCGCTGCGGTCGATGATGGTGAGGCCAGCGCCGCCAAGCGCCTTTTCGAGCTCTTCGGGGCGCACCAGCTTGCCGAACTGATGAGTGCCGCGCGGTAGCCAGCGCAGCACGTATTCGGCGCCGATGATGGCCAGTCCCAGCGCCTTCAGCGTGCGGTTGATGGTGGCGACGAACATGATGCCGCCGGGCCTGACCATTTCACCGCACTTGGCAACGAACAGGTCGACGTCGGCGACATGTTCGACCACTTCCATGTTGAGGATGACGTCGAATTTTTCACCGGCATCGGCAAGGTCTTCAGCAGTGGTGGCGCGGTAGTCGACGCTGACACCGCCCTCCGCCGCATGCAGTCTGGCCACTTCGATGTTGGTGGCCGAGGCATCGGCGCCGACCACTTCGGCGCCAAGCCGCGACATCGGTTCGCACAATAGACCGCCGCCACAGCCAATATCGAGGAAGCGCAGGCCTTCGAACGGCCTTGCCGCGCGCGGATCACGGCCGAAGCGCGTCGCCACTTGGTCACGGATGTAGGCAAGCCGCACCGGATTGAACTTATGTAGTGGGCGGAATTTGCCGTTCGGGTTCCACCATTCGGCGGCAAGGGCGGAGAAGCGCTCGACTTCTCCAGCGTCGATCGTCGATCGGCGGGGCTCTGGCATGGCTTGGTCTCCTCGGACGCTAGGAAGTCGGGTGTGAGGCGAGGAAAGTCAAGGCAGCAATTTTCAATGCTGACAAAGCCGCGCGATCTACTTTGTATCGAGCACCTCGCGCAGCTTGGCGGCGAGCTGCTCGATGGTGAAGGGCTTGGCCAGGAAATGCACGTCATGGTCAAGCACGCCATTGTGGACCACGGCATTCCTGGTGAAACCGGTGGTGAAGATCACTTTCAGACCGGGCTGGCGCGCGACCGCTTCCTCGGCGAGCTTGCGGCCATTCATCACCGGCATGACGATGTCGGTGAACAACAGCGCCACGCCAGGGGTCTCCGCCAGCTTTTGCAAGGCTTCCTGGCCGCTTCCGGCATGGACGACGGTATAGCCAAGTTCGTGCAAGGCATCCGTGGTGGAGGCGCGAACACGGGCATCGTCCTCGACAACGAGGATGGTTTCGGTCACCGGCGCGGCGGAATCGCCGCGCCGGCCAGCGGGCGAGGTGGCCTCTTCGGCACCAAAGAACCGGGGCAGATAGATCTTGATCGTCGTGCCTTCACCAAGCTCCGAGTAGATCTTGACGTGTCCACCCGACTGTTTGACGAAACCAAAGACCTGGCTCAACCCAAGACCGGTGCCTTTGTTGACCGGCTTGGTGGTGAAGAACGGCTCGAAGGCCTTGGTGATGATTTCGGGCGACATGCCCGAACCGGTGTCGCTGACAGCGATCATCACATATTGGCCCGCTGTCACCTCGGCATGGGTGGTGGCATAGCTGTCATCGAGGTGGCTGTTGGCGGTCTCGATGGTCAGCTTGCCGTCCTCGCCCATGGCATCACGTGCGTTGACGGCGAGGTTGAGGATGGCATTCTCGATCTGGCTCGGGTCGGCATGGGTCTTCCACAAGCCGCCGGCCAGCACCGTTTCGACGCGGATGCCTTCGCCCAGTGCCCGGCGCAACAGGTCGGACATGCCCGTCAGCAGCCGGTTGGTATCGACGACCTGCGGCGCCAGCGGTTGCTGGCGCGAGAAGGCAAGCAGCCGGGCGGTCAGGTTGGCGGCACGGGTCGCGGCGTCGGTCGCTGCCTCGATGAATTTCGCGATGTCGTGCTCGCCACGCGCCAGCTTGCGCTGGGCAAGGTTCATGGCGCTGATGATCACCGCCAGCATGTTGTTGAAATCGTGGGCGATACCACCGGTGAGCTGACCCACCGCTTCCATCTTCTGCATCTGGCGGATCTGCGATTCGGCCTTTTCTCGGGTCAGGATTTCATTGCTCAGCGCGACGTTCTTTCTGGTCAGTTCGTCCTGAGCAGTCACAACCTCGCGAAAACGGCGGCGCGATTCGCGGATCGTGTAAGCGCCGAGCAGGAAGATCGCCAGCAGTGCCGCCAGCGAGCCAATGCGCAGCCAGTTCTCAACCTGATCGGTGTGAGCATCGCGGGCGCTGAGCGCGGCGCCGCTGACACGCCTGATGGTGTCCATGCTGGCCCGGATCTGATCCATCGCGGCTTTGCCCTGGCCGCCACGCACCAATTCCAGCGCTTTTGCAGCATCGCCATGGTCGTAGAGGCTGATCGTCTCGGCGAGTTCAGCCAGTTTTTGCGACAGTGCGTCCTTGATGCGGGCGATCTGCTGGACGATCTCGTCATCCGGAGCGTTCATGGCGTCGATGCGGGCAAGTTGTCCTGGTATTGCGGCTACGGCCTGCCGATACGGTTCAAGATAGGATTTCTCGCCGGAAAGCAGGTAGCCGCGCTGGCCGCCTTCGGCATCCTGCGCCATCGAAAGCAGTCCGGACAGAAGTTCCTGATATTCGATCGTCTCGCGGGCGGCGGCACGGCCGGCGCTCTGACCCTCGACAAGAATGGCACGCGTGCCGACGATCAACGCCAGCACGGCGAAGCCGATGACGAGCGGAAGCGATTGCCATCGCATGGCACGCCGAAGACGAGCAATCATCTGTTATGCCGAACCAAAAGGAATTTCCCCGCGGGCAGCATTTCGTAAGCGGCACCGCGGCGGAACGCAATATGCCGCCGGCTTCCAGGCAACAATCGTTGCCAGCCTTGCGAAACCGCGATCATTTGGCTAAGGAGGCCGCGCATTCAGCAGCCGGCATCAGCCGGGCGCATTCCTCCGCATTCGGCTCCGGCCGGCTTCAGTCAAAGGCATTTCGCTTCCATGGCGCGTATCGTGATGAAATTCGGCGGGACATCCGTCGCCGACATCGCCCGCATCCGCAATGTGGCGCGTCACGTCAAACGCGAGGTCGATGCGGGACACGAGGTCGCGGTGGTGGTCTCGGCGATGTCCGGCAAGACCAATGAACTGGTCAGCTGGACGCGCGAGGCGTCGCCGATGCATGACGCGCGCGAATATGACGCTGTCGTTGCTTCAGGCGAGCAGGTGACGGCGGGCCTGCTGGCAATCACACTGCAGAACATGGGCGTGCATGCCCGGTCCTGGCAGGGCTGGCAGATTCCGATCAAGACCGACAATGCGCATGGCGCGGCCCGCATCCTCGACATCGACGGTGCCTTCCTGATCAAGCGCTTCGGCGAGGGTCAGGTGGCTGTGATCGCCGGTTTCCAGGGTATTGGGCCGGACAACCGTATCGCGACGCTCGGGCGTGGCGGCTCGGACACCAGCGCGGTCGCCATCGCGGCGGCGGTCAAGGCTGACCGCTGCGACATCTATACCGACGTCGATGGGGTCTACACCACCGACCCGCGCATGGAGCCGAAAGCGCGGCGGCTGACCAAGATTTCCTTCGAGGAAATGCTCGAAATGGCTTCGCTTGGCGCCAAGGTTCTGCAAGTGCGTTCGGTCGAGCTTGCCATGGTGCACAGGGTGCGTACCTTCGTGCGGTCGTCCTTCGACGATCCCGATGCGCCCGGAATGGGGGATTTGCTCAATCCGCCCGGAACGCTCATTTGCGACGAGG
>JBDSLV010000074.1:0-6047 GCA_039916205.1 Mesorhizobium sp.
CGGCGACGGTGCTTCTCGTCGAGGACGAGGACGCGGTGCGCATGGGCGGCATGCGGGCGCTAACGTCGCGCGGCTATACCGTGCACGAGGCGTCGTCGGGCGTCGAGGCTCTGGAAGTGTTCGAAGCTTTGGGCGGCAAGGTCGACATCGTCGTCTCCGACGTGGTGATGCCGGAAATGGACGGTCCAACGCTGCTTGGTGAATTGCGCAAACGGCAACCGGATATCAAGTTCGTCTTCGTCTCCGGTTATGCCGAGGACGCATTCGCCAGAAACCTGCCAGCGGATGCGCATTTCGGCTTCCTGCCGAAACCCTTCTCGCTCAAGCAACTGGCGACGATCGTCAAGGATGTGCTGGAGTCGTAGGGCGGCTCATCGTTTCACGCAAACGCGGACCCGCTCTATCTCCTTGTTTTTGTCGCAATTCCGGACGGAAAGCCGTTTCACACTTTTCCCGGAATTGCTTTGGAGAGGCCGGCTCAGGCGGCCCTCTGTTTCGGCACTGACGGTTCTTCCATGCCCGGCCGATGGCCGCGCAGATAGAGCGCGCAGGTTGTGCGCAGCATGGAGGCGAAGTTCGGAATCGCGCCATTGATCTCGATGGCTTCGTCATAAAGCTTCGAGATGAATTTCGGTGTCGTCAGGTTCTGGTTTTCGGCGATTTCATCAAGCAATTCCCAGAACGTCGCTTCGAGCTGGATGCTTGTTGAATGCCCGTCAATGCGGATCGACCGGTTGATCTGGCGATAGCCTTCGGGGTCCTGGCCCGCAAAAACCCTGCACATCCGGTAAACCTCCCATGCTTGTTGGTCTTGGGCGGGCGGACCCGCGATTTTGACACCGCACGCCCGTCCCCAGCAAATACTTTCCGGCAAAACCGGTGGAACTGCAATCGGACTTTCGTCCCTACCGCGACAAATGAAATTACAGTCTTTTCACGTGGTAACCGGCTGCCACCACCTTTTGCCAATGCCGCCAATAATCGTTCTCGTGCATCACGGCGGAGACTGATTTGGCAAAGGCGATCCATTCGATGATCCGGGTTCTCGACGAGGCCCGATCCGTCCGCTTCTATCAAGACGCATTCGGCCTCGATGTCGCCGACAGGCTGGACCTTGAGACATTCACCCTCATCTATCTCTGCAACGCCGAGACGGGGTTCGAACTTGAGCTGACCGTGAACAAGGGTCGGCAGGAGCCCTATGTGCTTGGCGACGGCTACGGCCACCTCGCGGTCTCTGTCACCGATCTCGACGGTGAGCATGACCGGCTCGGCGCGCTTGGCCTCAACCCCAGGAAGATTGTCGAGTTCAACCGCGACGGAGCGTTGATCGCCCGCTTCTTCTTCATCGAGGACCCTGACGGCTACAAGATCGAGGTCCTGCAACGGGGAGGACGGTTTCAATAGGAGGCATCGCAACCGCGCCGGCAGGCGCGGTGCCAGCAACGGCGCTCGTCAGGGCGCAAATAGCAAGCAGGGAGGAATACATGGTCACGATCTATGACAGGAAGCCGATCAATGACGGGAAGCCTGGGCTCTCGCGCCGCGAGCTTCTCAAGCGCGGCAGCATCGGCGCATTGCTTGTCATCTCCGGCAGTGCGGTCATCAGCCCAGAACATGCCTGGGGTCTCGAGGCATCCACACTCAAACCCGAGGCGATGGCGACGCTGATCCAGATGGCGCGCGACATCTACCCACACGATCAGGTCCCCGACAAATACTATGCGATCGCGGTCAAGGGCCATGACGAAAAGGCCGGCAAGGACGCGGACTACAAGACCATGATCGAAGAGGGTATCGCCGATCTCGACAAGAAGTCGGGCGAGACAGGGTACCGGGGGCTCGGCTGGGAGGACCAACGTGTCGCGGTGCTCAAGCAGATCGAGCAGGCGCCGTTCTTCCAGGCGATCCGGGGCGGACTGGTCGTCGGCCTCTACAACCAAAAAGAGGTCTGGCCGATCTTCGGCTACGAGGGCGAAGCCTATTCCAAGGGCGGCTACATCGCGCGCGGCTTCGACGATATCGAATGGCTCTGAGCCGCTTCGTCCCGTCAGCGCACACAACGGAAATCATGGGAGGAAACCATGGCAGCACCATTTGATCTGAAAAACGATGGCGTGGTCGTCATCATCGGCTCGGGCGCCGGTGGCGGCACGCTTGGCAATGAGCTCGCCCAGAAGGGCATCGACGTCGTCATCCTGGAAGCCGGCGCACGTCACGAATTCGAGGACTTCATCAACGACGAGTGGGATTCGTTCGCCCAGCTCGCCTGGACGGACAAACGCACCACGACTGGCGACTGGCGGGTGGCCAAGGATTTTCCCAATCTGCCGGCCTGGATCGTCAAGGCGGTCGGCGGCTCGACCACGCACTGGGCGGGCGCATCGCTGCGCATCCAGGAGCACGAATTCAAGACGCTGACCAACTATGGCAAGCTGGAGGGCGCCAACCTGCTCGACTGGCCGATCACCCTGGCCGACCTCGAGCCCTACTACGCCAAGGCCGAGGACAAGATGGGGGTGACGCGCACCAACAACATCCCCGGTCTGCCCGGCAACAACAATTTCAAGGTGATGAAGGCCGGGGCCGACAAGCTCGGCTACAAGGAATGCCACACCGGCCGGATGGCGATCAATTCCGAGCCGCGCGATGACCGCAACTCCTGCCAGCAGACCGGGTTCTGCTTCCAGGGCTGCAAATGGGGCGCCAAGTGGTCGACGCTCTACAGTGAGATCCCCAAGGGCGAGGCGACCGGGCATCTCGAAGTCCGCCCGAACGCCATGGTGATCAAGATCAACCATGACGATGCTGGCAAGGTCACCGGTGTCGTCTATGCCGACAAGGATGGCAAGTTGCAGGAGCAGAAGGCCCGCATCGTCGCCGTTGCCGGCAACTCGATCGAAAGCCCGCGGCTGTTGCTGAACTCAGCCTCATCCAAGTTCCCGGATGGTCTGGCGAATTCGTCGGGGCAGGTGGGCAAGAACTACATGCGCCACACCACCGGCTCGGTCTATGCGATTTTCGACAAGCCGGTGCACATGTATCGCGGCACCACCATGGCCGGCATCATCCGCGATGAGGCGCGGCACGACCCGTCACGCGGCTTCGTTGGCGGCTATGAATTTGAAACATTGTCGCTCGGCCTGCCGTTCATGGCTGCCTTCCTCGACCCGGGCGGCTGGGGCCGGTCCTTCACCACCGCACTCGACCACTACGATCATATGGCAGGCCTGTGGATTGTCGGCGAGGACATGCCGCGCGAGGAAAACCGCATCACGCTGCATGCCGACATGAAGGACGACCACGGAATGCCGATCGCCGATGTGCATTTCGACGATCACCCCAACGACACCGCCATGCGCGACCACGCCTACAAGCAGGGTCAGGCACTCTATGCCGCGGTGGGCGCAACCCGGACTTTTCCGACGCCACCCTATCCGTCAACGCACAATCTCGGCACCAACCGGATGAGCGAAAAGGCCGCCGATGGCGTCGTCAACAAGCATGGCCAGGCGCATGACATCAAGAACCTGTTCGTCTCGGATGGCAGCCAGTTCACCACGGGCGCGGCTGAAAATCCGACCCTGACGATCGTGTCGCTGGCGATCCGCCAGGCCGACTACATCGCCGAACAGATGTCGGCCAAGACGATCTAGCGTCCTCCCGGACTGCTGCGCGGAGCGCTCAGGCGCTCCGCGCTCTTCCCAACACGGAGCTATGCCCCGACCGGCTGGCCGTCCTTGCGGCGGATGGCAACGACGGACGGCCTCGGCAATTGACCGTCCTTGAAGTCGGGCCACAGGGTCTGCGCCTTGTCGAGCGTCTCGGCGTCCTCGGCTGGATGCTGGACCGAGAGGAACAGCGTCGTGCCATCCGGCGTGAAGCAGGGGCCGGTTGCCTCGGCGCCATGCGGGCAGGTGAACAAAAGTTTCGGCAGGCCGCGCGCCGCGCCCTCGGTGTCGACACCATAGACGCCGTCCGGCAGGCCGAAATCGTTGGCGCCGTCGGTTGCCACCCAGAGCCGGCCAGCCGGATCGAAAGTGATGTTGTCGGGGCAGACAAACCAGCCATTTTCGGACGTGTCCGGATGGAAAGTGGCGCCAACGGCTGCGTCTTTCGGATTGCCGCAAAGCACGAACAGGTCCCACGCGTATTTGTCCGCCGTATGGTCGGCATCGGCACCACGGCCGCCGGGCGGGATGAGCTCGACAATGTGGCCCCAGAGGTTTTCGGGACGTGTATTGGCCGGGTTGACCTTCGACTCGTCGCGCTTCTTGTTCTTGGTCATCACCGCGTAGACGCGGCCGGTCACGGGATTGGTCTCGATGTCCTCGGGGCGATCCATCGGTGTCGCACCGAGCGCATCCGCCGCGAAACGCGTCTTCAGCAGCACTTCCGCCTGGTCGGCAAAGCCGTTCTCGGCGGTGAGCTTGCCCTGGCCGTGGACCAGCGGCAGCCATGTCATGGAACCGTCAGCGTCGTAGCGGGCAACCGACAACACACCGTCGTCCAGCAGATCCTTGGCTGACGCTGGATTGGCTGGATCATAGGACTTGGCCGAAACGAAACGGTACATGTATTCGAAATAGTCGTCGTCACCCATGTAGACGACGACGCGGCCATCCTTGTTGAGGACCACTGTGGACGCCTCGTGCGACATGCGGCCGAGTGCGGTGCGCTTCACCGGCCTGGAGCTGGGATCATAGGGGTCGATCTCGACCACCCAGTCGAAGCGGTTGGCCTCGTTCGGCTCCTTGTCGAGGTTGAAGCGGTCATGGAAGCGGCCACGGCCATAAATGTCACCACCATCGAAGCCATAGCGGTCAAGCAGATCGGCGGTTGACGCTTTCTTCGGGTCGCCGCCGAAAAGGTCGGACACGCCTTCCTCGCAGGTCAGCACAGTGCCCCAGGGCGTAAAGCCACCGCTGCAATTGTAACTGGTGCCCAGCACGTTCGTGCCGGTTGCATCGGCCGAGGTTTTCATCAATGCGTGGCCCGCGACAGGACCGGAGACGGTCATCTCGGTATTGGCGGTGATGCGGCGGTTGAGCGGGCTGTCCTCGACCATTGACCACTTGCCGTCCGTCAACAGCACTTCGACGATCGAATGGCCCATGGCGGCCATGCCAAGGTCGACCTGTTCCTTGCTCATCGCCTTGCCGGCCCCGTCCTCGGTCATGCCGGGGAACATGACGTTGGGCGAAATGTACTCGTTGTTGACGCAAAGCAGGCCGTGGTCGGAATTCACCGTGCCTTTCGGTAGCGGCAGAAAGGCGATGTAGTCGCAATTGTAGCCAAAACGCTTTTCCTGCTCTTCGGCAGTGACGGCGTTGCCATTGAAATCCGGCAGACCGGCAACGAGCGGGTCGCCCCAGCGCGCCACGACAGTGGTTTCATAGCCTTCGGCGGCTGCGTGCGTCTTGTCGTAGACGCGCTTCAGTTCGGGAAAGCCGAGCGTCGAAAGGGCGGCCGCGGCATGGGTCTCACCCGCAAAAAGCGAGCCGACGAAGCTGCCGCCGGCGATCAGAGCGCCAGATGCGAGACTGCCCTTCAAGAGAGCCCGGCGCGATACGCGCTCGGCGATGACGTCGCGAATGACAGGGGAGGATGAAGACGGGGTGTTGGCCATTTGTCTGCCTCTCAGGGTGGATGGTGACGGCGCACCGCTGCCCTAGTCTGCTTTGGCAACATCCCGATGACATATGGCGGAGGGCGTTCACGGCCGCACGGATGGCGGCAGGCTCATGCTTGATGGATGGCTACTTGGCCTTCGTGCAGGTCGACGCGGTAAAGGCACCGTCGGGCTGCTTCATGATGATGTCGAAGGACGGGGTGGTTTCGCCGTCCAGCGTTGCCTGGGTCAATGACAGCGAATTGCCGCCGGCCGTGTAGCCGCCAAGCGGCCCCAGCCAGGTGACGACGCCATTTGCATCCATCTGATAGTTGTAGCCCTGCTGGGCGGCACCGAAGGTCACCGGGCCGGTATAGACATTTCCCTTGATGGTGATGTCGCCGAGGTTGAGGAACAGGCCAAGCAGGTAGACCTC
>JBDSLV010000075.1:0-6756 GCA_039916205.1 Mesorhizobium sp.
GCCCTGAACCGTACGGCCGCCGGCTTCATGATCGGGGCGGCGGCGGCGATTGCCGCCCGCCAATAACCAGCTCCACGCCAAACCATTCCGGCAACAGCTTGCATCGCGAAACGTTTTTCCGAGGGAAAGGCGTTTTCAGCATGGTCCCCACTCGGATATTGTCGGCCGACAGCCTATCTTGCGCGGCTGGAAGTCCTATCCTGGCTGCTCTGTGCCAGCCGTTTGAATTTGCCTGAATCCTGGGAGCGAAACCAATGAACAAGCCCGTCACCTCCGCACGCGTGCCCGGCCGCGGCCGCGTCTACAATTCGATCACCGAAACAATCGGCGACACGCCCCTGGTGCGGCTCGACAAATTCGCCAAGGAAAAGGGCATCGTCGCCAACCTCCTGGCCAAGCTCGAGTTCTTCAATCCGATCGCTTCGGTCAAGGACCGTATCGGCGTGGCGATGATCGAGGCGCTGGAAGCGTCCGGCAAGATTTCCCCCGGCAAGACCACGCTGGTCGAACCGACCTCGGGCAATACCGGCATCGCGCTGGCCTTCGCCGCTGCCGCCAAGGGCTACAAGCTGATCCTGACCATGCCGGAGACAATGTCGATCGAGCGCCGCAAGATGCTGGCCCTGCTTGGCGCCGAGCTGGTGCTGACCGAAGGGCCGAAAGGCATGAAGGGCGCCATCGCCAAGGCCGATGAGCTGGCGGCAACCATTCCCAACGCCATCATCCCGCAGCAGTTCGAAAACCCGGCCAATCCGGAAATCCACCGCACGACGACGGCCGAGGAAATCTGGAACGATACCCAGGGCGGCGTCGATATCTTCATCGCCGGCATCGGCACCGGCGGCA
This sequence comes from Mesorhizobium sp., assembly GCA_039916205.1. Lineage (GTDB taxonomy): Bacteria > Pseudomonadota > Alphaproteobacteria > Rhizobiales > Rhizobiaceae > Mesorhizobium. The sequence goes on from JBDSLV010000075.1 coordinate 847, forward strand.
CCATCACCGGCGTTGGCCAGGTGTTGAAGAAGCGCAAACCCTCGGTGCAGATCGTCGCCGTCGAGCCGGAAGCCTCGCCGGTTCTGTCAGGTGGCCAGCCCGGCCCGCACAAGATTCAGGGCATTGGCGCCGGCTTCGCGCCGAAAATCCTCGACACCACCGTCTATGACGAGATCGTCAAGGTTTCCAACGAGGATTCCGTCGCCAATGCGCGGCTCGTCGCCCGCCTCGAAGGCGTGCCGGTCGGCATTTCATCGGGTGCAGCCTTGCAGGCAGCGATCGTCGTCGGCTCACGGCCGGAGAACAAGGGCAAGACGCTGGTCGTCGTCATCCCGTCCTTTGCCGAGCGCTATCTGTCGACGATCCTGTTCGAAGGGCTCGGCGCCTAAGGCAATTCCAGGAAAAGTGCGTAGCGGTTCTCCAACCGACAGGCTGGCCCGCAGAAAAAAGCCGTCGTGGCGGCCGCCGCTCGCTTGAGCAGGAGGCTGGTTCCGTATCATATCGCCACCGGCTCGCTTTGTGCGGGCCGGTGGAGGATTTTATGTACAAGCTCTATACCCGCCCGGGCAGCGGCGGCTTTGTCGTCGAGGCGGCACTTGCCCTGGCCAATGCGCCTTTCGACCAGATCGACGTGCCCAGGTCCGACCAGCCCGATCCGGCCTTCCTTGCCATCAGCCCGCTGAACCAGGTTCCGGTGCTGACCTTGCCGGATGGCCGTTCAATGACTGAATCCGCGGCGATCTGCATCCTGCTCGCCGAGCAGCATCCCGACGCCGGCCTGGCGCCTGCTGTCGACGCGCCGGCCCGCATCGACTTCCTGCGCTGGATGGCCTTCATGTCGTCGGTGCTCTATCCCGCCATCCTGCGGTTCTACTATGCCCATCGCTACACGACCGATGCCGATGGCACCAAGGCGGTGAAGCAGGCCGCGCTTGCCGAGATGGATCGCGGCTTCGCTGTTCTCGACAATGCAATGGAGGGCCGTGACTGGCTGGTCGGTGACAGCCTGTCCTTGGCCGACATCTATCTCGTCATGCTGGTGGCCTGGCATCCCGATCCTGAAAAGGCGCGAGTGGCTTGGCCCGACATCGAACGGCTTTGGGCCGAACTGCGTGCGCATCCCCTGATGAAGAAACTCAACATTTCGCACGAGATGTGGCCCGCCTGAACAGGATTGCCGGGAGCAAATTGCGTCTTCCGGCATTCAGTTTTTGACAAGCGCCGCGCGTCTTGCCTGAAGGAAGCGCCGCACCGCCGGATCCCGCTCCAGGCCGGTGGCCCGGTCATAGGCCTCGGCGGCATCCGCTGTCCTGCCAAGCCTGGCGAGCAGACCAGCGCGTGCCGCCCAATAGGGCTGATAGTCGGCAAGCCGGCTGTCGCCGCTGAGTTCGTCGAGCGCGGCGAGACCTGTTGCGGCGCCGTCGGTCTCGGCGACCGCCACGGCGCGGTTGATGGCCACGACAGGCGAACCGGCAATCATCGACAGCGCATCATAGAGATCCCTGATCGCGGCCCAGTCGGTCAGGCCGGTGCGCCGCCGCGCCGCATGCGCGGATTGCACCGCTGCTTCCAACTGGTAGCGGCCGATGACGCCCTTGGTGGCGGCCTGCCCAAGCAGGGCCTCGGCCTCATCGATCAAGGCATCGTCCCACAAGGCGCAATCCTGCTCGGCCAATGGCACGTAGTCACCGGAGGGGTCTCGCCGCGCCGGGCGCCGCGCTTCGGCAAACAGCATCAGCGCAAGCAGGCCAAGCGCCTCCGGCTGGTCGGGCAGCAGCGAGGCCACCAGCCGGCCGAGCCAGATGCCTTCCGTCGCCAGATTGCGCCGCCGCGTCTCGGTGCCGGCAGGGTCCGACCAGCCTTCGGCAAAGGCGGCGTAGATCGCTTCCAGCACCGCCTCCAGACGCTCGCCAAGTTCGGTCCGCTCGGGTACGCGAAAAGGAATTCCGGTTTCGCGGATACGGGTCTTGGCACGCACCAGGCGCTGGCCCATCGTGGCGGGCGAAACCAGGAAGGCGGACGCGATCGTTGCCGCGTCGAAGCCGAGGATCGTCTGCAGCATAAGCGGCGCGCGAACGCCGGCTTCGATCGCCGGATGGGCACAGGCAAACATCAGCCGCAGCCGTTCGTCGGGCAGATCTTCATCGGTCATGCGCGCTTCCATCTCCTCCGCAATCAGCTTGAGGTGGCCCTGGCCGGCTTCGCTGGTCAGCCGCCGCCGCACCGCGTCGACACGCCGCCGCCGCGCCACCGCAAGCAGCCAGGCTTCGGGTTTCTCGGGCACGCCGGTCCGAGGCCAGCGCTCGAGCGCGGCGGCAAAGGCATCGGCCAGCGCATCCTCGGCCGAAGCCACGTCACGTGTGCGCGCGGCGAGATAGGCAACCAGTTTGCCGTAGCTTTGCCGGGCGGCGGCTTCCGCTACCGCCCGCGCCGCGTCGGGCCGGCTGGCCATTACGGCCAGTATTCCGAGTGCGGCCAGACCGGCCGCACTTCCATCGTGCCGGTGCTGGCGCCGGGACAACGGGCCGCCCAGGCAAGAGCGGCGTCGGCATCCTTGGCCTCGATCATGTAGAAGCCGGCGAGCTGCTCCTTGGTGTCGGCATAGGGACCGTCAAGCACATTGGTCTTGCCGTTGGCCAGCCGCACCGAGGTCGCCGATTGCGTCGACCGCAGCCGGTCGCCGGCGAGCCACGCACCGGATTTCTTCAACGCCTCGGTATAGGCGCCATAGGCGGCGCTGATCTCGTAGGTGGCTTCACTCGGCGCCGCCGCCATCGCGGCCTCGTTGCCATAGATCAAAAGCATGTATTGCATGGTCTTTTCTCCCGCGCGGTCAGCGCGCCATTGGCGTCACATGGCGGCCTGTTCGAAGATCGGGCGCACTTCGATCGTGCCGGTGCCGGCGCCGGGGCAGCGCGCGGCCCAGGCGATCGCGGCATCCGCATCCTCGGCCTCGATCATGTAGAAGCCGGCGAGCTGTTCCTTGGTGTCGGCATAGGGACCATCGAGCACGTTGGTCTTGCCATCGACAATCCGCACCGAGGCCGCCGACTGGGTTGGCCGCAGCCGATCGCCTGCAAGCAATGCGCCTGATGTCTTCAGCGCTTCGGTGTAGGTGCTGTAAGCGGCGCTCATCTGGTAGCCCGCTTCCTTGGGCGCCGCCGCCATCGCGGCTTCGTTGCCGTAGATCAAAAGCATGTATCGCATGGTCTTCTCCCTTGGTTTCGAAGGCCGCTTCCTTGGCGGGCCGAACGTATGTCGCGCCGCCTCGCCCGATTTCGACAGGCGCCGGAAAAATCTTTCGGCGCCGGCGGCATTTCACGCAAGCTGGCATGCGCGGCCGCCATGCTCAACCATTCGTCTAATCCGGCATTCGTCTAATCCGGTGAATTGCGGGTTGGCATTTCCGGTCCGCCGTCTAGAGTTGCCCGGGCAGCACCGGGGAGGCGGTGCGGCGGCCATTATTTCAGGAAGGAGATCAGAATGTTCCATTTCAGAACGAAGTTCGTTGCGGCAAGCGCGCTGGCGCTTTCGCTTGGCCTTGGCGCGGTGTCGGCCAAGGCGCAGGAATTCATCAATGTGCTGACCGGCGGTACGTCGGGCGTCTATTACCCGCTCGGTGTCGCGCTGTCGGAAATCTACGGCAAGGGCATCGAAGGCGCCCGCACCCAGGTGCAAGCGACGAAGGCCTCGGTTGAAAACCTCAACCTTTTGCAGCAAGGCAAGGGCGAGATTGCCTTCGCGCTCGGCGATTCCGTCAAGCTGGCGGCCGAAGGCAACACCGAAGCCGGCTATCCCGGCAAGCTCGACAAATTGCGCGGCATCGCCGCCATCTATCCCAACTACATCCAGATCGTTGCCAGCCAGGAGTCCGGCATCAAGACGCTGGCCGATCTCAAGGGCAAGAGCCTGTCCGTCGGCGCGCCTGCCTCCGGCACCGAGCTCAACGCGCGTGCCATCTTTGCAGCAGCCGGGCTTAAATACGAGGATCTCGGACGGGTGGAATATCTGCCCTTCGCCGAATCGGTTGAGCTGATCAAGAACCGCCAGCTCGACGCTACCTTGCAATCGGCCGGGCTTGGCGTCGCCTCGATCCGCGACCTCGCCACCTCGCTGCCGATCAATGTCGTTGCGGTGCCAGCCGAGGATGTCGCCAAGATCGGCGCGCCTTACCTCTCCGTGGTCATTCCCAAGGGCACCTATGAGGGCCAAAGCGAGGATGTCGCGACCGCCGCCGTCGGCAATTTCCTCATCACCCGTGCCGATGTCTCCGACGAGACGGCCTACCAGATGACCAAGCTGCTGTTCGAGCATCTCGACCAGCTCGCCGCCGCCCACGCCGCCGCCAAGGCGATCGATCCGGCCAAGGCGCTGGACGGCATGCCGGTGCCGCTGCATCCCGGCGCCGAGCGCTACTACAAGGAAAAAGGGCTCATCAAGTAGAGTCCCCTTGAGGGGAGGGTTGTCGCATAGGCTTTCGCCCTACGAATACCCCCACAAAGGCGCGGCGGCGTTCCCTCCCCCTGGTGGGGAGGGGGTAGGGTGGGGTCCTTCTTCGCAGGAATCCATATGCGATAGCCTTGCCCTCGAGAGACATCCTCCAGGAGCTCCAGATGACCCATCCTGAAATCGCTGCCGAGGAAGAACCCGTCGAAGGCCTGCCGCCGGGCTTCGGCGAGGGCATCGCCGGCAAGGCGGCGTTTCTGATCGCCGTCGCCTTTTCGGTGTTCCAGATTTATGTAGCTGCCTATGGCAGCATTCCAAGCCAGGTGGTGCGGGCCATGCATGTCGGCTTCCTGCTGCTGCTTGGCTTTGGCCTGATCGCCAATTTGCGGACCAAGAGCGCAACGGCAAAGGCCATCTTCTGGGCACTTGGCCTGCTTGGCTTCGGCACCGGCCTGTACAATTGGGTGTTCTACACCGACCTCATCCGCCGCTCCGGCTTTCTGACCACGCCGGACCTGATCGTCGGCACGGTGCTGGTGGTGCTGGTTTTCGAGGCGGCGCGCCGCTTGATGGGGCTGCCGCTGGCCATCATTGCCTTCATCTTCCTTGCCTATTGCTTTGTCGGCAATCACCTGCCGCCGCCGCTGATCCATCGCGGCTATGATTTCGCCCAGCTGGTCGACACGTTCGCCTATGGCACCGAAGGCATCTACGGCACGCCGATCTACGTTTCAGCCGCCTATATCTTCATCTTCGTCGTCTTTGCCGCCTTCCTCGAACGGGCCGGCATGATCGCGCTGTTCAATGATTTCGCACTCGGCCTGGTCGGCACCTGGCGTGGCGGCCCGGCCCAGGTCTGCGTGCTGTCCTCGGCGCTGATGGGCACTATTTCCGGTTCCGGCGTCGCCAATGTCGTCGCCAGCGGCCAATTCACCATTCCGCTGATGAAGCGCTTCGGCTTCCGCGCGGCCTTCGCCGGCGCGGTCGAGGCGACCTCCTCGATGGGCGGTCAGATCATGCCGCCGGTGATGGGCGCGGTCGCCTTCATCATGGCCGAGACGCTGAACGTGCCCTATGCCGACATCGTCAAGGCGGCGGTGATCCCGGCCTTCCTCTACTACTTCACCGCCTTCCTGATGGTCCATCTCGAGGCCGGTCGCGCCAACCTGGTCGGCCTGCCGAAAGACCAGTGCCCGAATCCGTGGACGGCGCTGGTGAGGAACTGGTACCTGGTGCTGCCGCTGGCGGCGCTCGTCTACATGCTGTTCCACGGCTTCACGCCGATGTTCGCGGGCATGGTCGGCCTCGCGCTCACCGCGATCCTCGTGCTCGGCGCCGCGCTTGCCGCGCGCATCTCGTCGACCGCCTTTCGCTACGTGCTGTGGCTCGCCATCGGCATCGGCGCGTCGTCGTTCCTCAAGTGGGGCATCCAGCCGGTGCTCGCGGTGATCGCGCTGCTCGTCG
>JBDSLV010000076.1:0-4422 GCA_039916205.1 Mesorhizobium sp.
TGATCCGAAACGCTCGTATCTCCGGATATCGCAAGCGAATCCCGGATATCGAAGGAAAGGGCGGGAGCATTCCCGCCCTTTTTCATTTCGGCGCCCGCGAGCCTGCCATCCGTAACCGTCCGTTAAGCACAATCGGGCGAAAAAGATGGTGAGCCGCATGAGTTCGCGGCCGCGAGGGTTCGGGCAATGTGGACGCGTCAACACAAGCAGAGAAACACCGGCCGGCTGATCATTCCCTCGCTCTGCGTGGCGTTCCTGGCCTATTTCGGCTTTCATGCCTATCACGGCGAATTCGGCATCAATTCGAAATATCAGCTGGAAGCCCAGACGGTTGCGCTGCAAGACCAGCTCGACGCGATCAAGGCACGCCGGATCGAGCTCGAACGGCGCGTTCGGCTCATGCATGAAGGGTCGATCGAGAGGGACATGCTCGACGAGCAGGCGCGCAAGGCGCTCAATCTGTCCCAGGCTGACGAAATCACCATCATGTTGCCGGTCTCGGCTAAGTAACCGATTTTCGGTTAATAGCCAATATTTTCAATGATTTTAATCGCTTAGACGCATGTGAGCTATGCAATTTCGGCATGGCGCAACGCTCTGACGCGTGTTAGCCTCACCAAAATCGGTGGGGAGTAGCTGATCTCCCCAGAGCAGATTGATCCTGCTCTAATGTCCGCAAAGAGACGCCAACAGGGAGTGATGCATGGCCACCGCCGCCAGAAAAGCGCCTGCCAAATCCACAAAAACGTCGGGGCTTTCCGCGCCCAAGCCAGCTGATTTCAGCAAGGACGAGGAGCTTGCCGCCTACCGGCACATGCTGCTCATCCGCCGCTTCGAGGAAAAGGCCGGCCAGCTCTACGGCATGGGCTTCATTGGCGGCTTCTGCCACCTCTATATCGGCCAGGAAGCGGTCGTCACCGGTATGAAGATGGCGCTGATCGACGGCGACCAGATGATCACCGCCTATCGCGACCACGGCCACATGCTGGCAATGGAATTGTCGCCGCGCGGCGTCATGGCAGAGCTGACCGGGCGCCGTGGCGGCCTGTCGCGCGGCAAGGGCGGCTCCATGCACATGTTCTCCAAGGAGAAGCATTTTTACGGCGGCCACGGCATTGTCGGCGCGCAAGTGTCGCTCGGTACGGGCTTGGCCTTTGCCAACCGCTACCGCGACAACAACAATGTGTCGCTGACCTATTTTGGCGATGGCGCGGCCAATCAGGGCCAGGTCTATGAAAGCTTCAACATGGCCTCGCTGTGGAAGCTGCCGGTGATCTACATCATCGAGAACAACCGCTACGCCATGGGCACTTCGGTGTCGCGCTCATCGGCCGAGACCGACTTTTCTCATCGCGGTGCCTCCTTCAAGATCCCCGGCATCCAGGTCGACGGCATGGATGTGCGCGCGGTGAAGGCGGCAGGTGATCTCGCCACCGAATGGTGCCGTGCTGGCAACGGCCCGCTGATTCTCGAGATGCAGACCTATCGCTACCGCGGTCACTCGATGTCCGATCCGGCGAAATACCGCTCCAAGGAAGAAGTGCAGAAGATGCGCTCCGAACACGACCCTATCGAGCAGGTCAAGGCGCGTCTGATGGGCAAGAAGTGGGCGACCGAGGATGAGTTGAAGACCATCGACAAGGAAGTTCGCGACATCGTCGCCGACGCCGCCGAATTCGCCCAGAACGACGCAGAGCCGGATCCGTCCGAGCTCTGGACCGATATCGTATTGTAACGGGAGGGCCAGGACATGCCGATCGAAATTCTCATGCCCGCTCTCTCACCGACGATGGAAGAGGGCAATCTTTCCAAGTGGTTGAAGAACGAAGGCGACAAGGTTGTCGCCGGTGACGTCATCGCCGAAATCGAAACCGACAAGGCGACGATGGAAGTCGAAGCTGTCGACGAAGGTACCCTGGGCAAGATACTGATTGCCGCCGGCACCGAAGGCGTCAAGGTCAACACGCCGATCGCCGTGCTGTTGCAAGACGGCGAAAGCGCTGCCGATGTCGGCAAGTCGGCGGCACCTGCGAAGGCTGAAGCGCCAGCGAAGGCGGAAGCTCCCGCCGAAGAAAAGACAGGAGCCGCCAAGCCAGCGTCGGCACCGGTTGCCGCCGCACCCAAGGCGGACATCGCAGCCGATCCGGACATTCCAGCCGGCACCGAAATGGTTTCGACCACCGTGCGCGAAGCACTGCGCGATGCGATGGCCGAGGAAATGCGCCGCGACGGCGACGTCTTCGTCATGGGTGAGGAAGTCGCCGAATACCAGGGCGCCTACAAGATCACGCAAGGCTTGCTGCAGGAGTTTGGCCCGCGCCGCGTCGTCGATACTCCGATCACCGAGCATGGCTTCGCCGGCGTTGGCGTCGGCGCGGCGATGGCAGGCCTTCGGCCGATTGTCGAATTCATGACCTTCAATTTCGCCATGCAGGCGATCGACCAGATCATCAACTCCGCCGCCAAGACGCTTTACATGTCGGGTGGCCAGATGGGCGCGCCGATCGTGTTTCGCGGGCCAAACGGTGCCGCGGCCCGCGTCGCCGCCCAGCATTCTCAGTGCTACGCTGCCTGGTACAGCCACATCCCCGGCCTGAAGGTGGTGATGCCGTATACGGCAGCCGACGCCAAGGGCCTGCTCAAGGCCGCGATCCGCGATCCGAACCCGGTCATCTTCCTTGAGAACGAGATTCTCTACGGCCAATCCTTCGATGTGCCGAAGATGGATGATTTCGTGCTGCCGATCGGCAAGGCGCGTGTCCACAAGACCGGCAAGGACGTCACCATCGTCTCCTTCGGCATCGGCATGACCTATGCGGTGAAGGCGGAGGCCGAGTTGCGCGCCATGGGTATCGATGTCGAGATCATCGACCTGCGCACCATCCGTCCGCTCGATTTGGACACGATCATCACCTCGGTGAAGAAAACCAATCGTCTGATCGTGGTGGAAGAAGGCTATCCGCAGAGCTCGGTCGGCGACCATATCGCCAACCAGGTCTCGCAGCGCGCCTTCGATTTCCTTGACGCTCCGGTCATCACCATTGCCGGCAAGGACGTGCCGATGCCTTATGCGGCGAACCTCGAGAAGCTGGCGCTGCCCAATGTCGGCGAGGTCATCGAGGCGGTCAAAGCGGTCACGTATCGCTAGGAGGCAGCGTCGATGGCATCGTTCGGGGCTTTTGCAATGATTGTTCCGACGGTCGCCGTTGCTTGCCTTATACGTGCGATGACCGGCAGATTCGATGCTGTGCTTCTGATGCTGAGTGGCTGTGCCTCGCTGGTCCTGGCAATCGTTGCAATCGGCTCGGCCAAAGTCGATCAGGGCAGCGGCATGATGGTTCTCGAAATGAGCAAGAGCAGCTACCATTTCGGCGTCTTGCCGCCGGTGTTCGTCGTCGCCACGCTGACCGTGATGCGCGGCCTGTTCAAATTTATCCAGGAGTGAGCGATGCCTATCAACATCACCATGCCGGCCCTGTCGCCCACGATGGAAGAAGGCAATCTGTCCAAGTGGCTAGTGAAGGAAGGCGACAAGGTTTCGCCGGGCGATGTCATTGCCGAGATCGAGACCGACAAGGCGACGATGGAAGTCGAGGCCGTCGATGAGGGCATTGTCGCCAAGCTCGTCGTTCCGGCCGGCACCGAGGGCGTCAAGGTCAACGCGCTGATCGCGGTGCTCGCCGCCGAAGGCGAGGATGCCGGTGCGGCTGCAAAGGGTGGTGGCGCTGCCGCCCCTGCCAAGGCCGAAGCTCCGAAAGCGGAAGCACCCAAGGCAGAGTCGCCCAAGTCTGAAGTCCAGCAGCCTGCTGCCGCACCGGCGCCCAAGGCGGAGGCCGTTCCAGCCGACAACGGCCACGCTGGTGGCGAGCGCACTTTTGCGTCACCGCTGGCACGCCGTATCGCCAAGGACGCCGGCGTTGATGTGTCGGCGATGACCGGCACCGGCCCGCATGGCCGGGTGGTCAAGGCCGATGTCGACGCCGCGATCGCCGGTGGGGGTGCCGCACCAGCCGCGAAGGCGGCGCCTGCCGGTGCTCCGGCAACTCCCGCGGCTGCGCCCAAGGCAATGTCGGACGAGCAGGTGCTGAAACTGTTCGAGCCGGGCTCCTACGAGCTGGTCCCGCATGACAATATGCGCAAGACCATCGCGCGGCGCCTGGTCGAGGCGAAGACCACCATCCCGCATTTCTACCTGACGCTCGACTGCGAGCTCGATGCACTGCTGGCGCTGCGCACGCAGATCAATGCGGCAGCCCCGGTGAAGAAGACCGAAAAGGGCGATGCGCCTGCTTACAAGCTGTCGGTCAACGACATGGTCATCAAGGCGATGGCCATGGCGCTGAAGGCGGTGCCGGATGCCAACGCTTCATGGACCGAAGGCGCCATGGTCAAGCACAAGCATGCCGATGTCGGTGTTGCGGT
>JBDSLV010000077.1:0-3205 GCA_039916205.1 Mesorhizobium sp.
ATCAAGACCAGACACCCTATCGTCGTCACCAACTGGACGAATGAGGAAGGGTCGCGCTTCGCCCCGGCGATGATGGCATCAGGCGTTTTCGCCGGCGTGCTCGATCAGGCAGACGTCTACCAGCACAGCGACAAGCAAGGCAAAAAGTTCGGCGAGGAGCTTGAACGCATTGGCTGGAAGGGCACCGAGAAGGTTGGCGAGCGCAAGATTCACGCCTTCTTCGAACTGCATATCGAGCAGGGACCAATCCTGGAGGATGAAGACATCGACATCGGCGTCGTCACCCATGGCCAAGGCCTGAAATGGCTGCAGGTGACGCTGACCGGCAGGGAAGCCCATACCGGCTCGACGCCGATGCCCAAGCGCCGCAATGCCGGGCTTGGCATGGCCCGGGTGATCGAGCTGGTGCATGAAATCGCCATGGATTACCAGCCCGATGCAGTCGGCGCTGTCGGCCACATGGAAGTGTTTCCGAACTCGCGCAACATCATCGCCGGGCGCACCGTGTTCACCGTCGACATTCGCTCGCCCGAGAAGGAAGTGCTGGACGCGATGGACGGCCGCATCCGCGAAGGCATCGACACGATCTGCGATGCGCTCGACATCCAGTACAAGATCGAGCAGGTCGGTGCTTTTGATCCGGTGACCTTCGACGCCGACTGCGTCAAGGCGATCCGCGACGCCGCCGAACGGCTTGGCTACACGCATCGCAACATTGTCTCCGGCGCCGGTCACGACGCCTGCTGGATCAACCGCGTGGCACCCACCGCGATGGTGATGTGCCCCTGCGTCGATGGTCTCAGCCACAACGAGGCCGAGGAAATCTCCAAGGAATGGGCTTCCGCCGGCTGCGATGTGTTGTTCCACGCGGTGGTGGAGACGGCTGTCATCGTGGAGTGAGTTAGCAATCAGAATTCCAAACGCCGCTCATCAAGAAGCGCGAAGAGAACAAGGGAACACAAAAATGACCAAAGTCATTCGAAACGGCACCATCGTCACGGCCGACCGCACGTGGAAGGCCGACGTGCTGATGCAACATGGCAAGATCGTCGCCATCGGCTCCAATCTGCATGGCGACCACGAGTTCGACGCCACCGGCTGCTACATCATGCCGGGCGGCATTGACCCGCACACCCATCTAGAAATGCCGTTCATGGGCACCTATTCGGCCGATGATTTCGAATCCGGCACACGTGCGGCCTTGGCCGGCGGCACCACGATGGTGGTCGATTTCTGCCTGCCGGCGCCACAGCAATCGCTGCTTGAAGCCTTGCAGATGTGGGACAACAAGACCTCGAAGGCGTCTTGTGACTACTCCTTCCACATGGCGATCACCTGGTGGGGCAAGCAGGTGTTCGACGAGATGGCGACCGTCGTCGACAAGGGCATCACCTCGTTCAAGCACTTCATGGCCTACAAGGGCGCGCTGATGGTCGACGACGACGAGATGTATGCGTCGTTCCAGCGCTGCGCCGAGCTTGGCGCGCTGCCGCTGGTGCATGCCGAGAATGGCGACGTCGTCGCGGCGCTGTCGCAGAAGCTGCTTGCCGCCGGCAACAATGGCCCGGAAGGCCACGCCTATTCGCGCCCGCCGGAAGTGGAGGGCGAGGCGACCAACCGCGCCATCATGATCGCCGACATGGCCGGCGTGCCGCTCTACGTCGTGCATGTCTCCTGCGAACAGGCGCATGAAGCCATCCGCCGGGCGCGGCAGAAGGGCATGCGCGTGTTCGGCGAGCCGCTGGTCCAGCACCTGACGCTGGATGAGAGCGAATATTTCGACAAGGACTGGGACCATGCGGCGCGCCGCGTGATGAGTCCGCCTTTCCGCAACAAGCTGCATCAGGATTCGCTGTGGGCAGGCCTTCAGTCCGGATCACTGCAGGTCGTGGCGACCGACCATTGCGCCTTCACCACCAAACAGAAGCGCAACGGCGTTGGCGATTTCACCAAGATTCCGAACGGAACCGGAGGGCTCGAGGACCGCTTGTCCGTGTTGTGGACCAAGGGGGTCGCCACCGGCCGGTTGACGATGAACGAGTTTGTCGCGGTGACCTCGACCAACATAGCCAAGATCCTCAACATGTACCCGAAGAAGGGCGCCATCGTCGAAGGCGCCGATGCCGATATCGTCGTCTGGGACCCGAAGCGCAAAAAGACGATTTCGGCCAAGAAGCAGCAGTCGGCCATCGACTACAACGTGTTCGAGGGGTTTGAGGTGACCGGTCTGCCGCGCTTCGTGTTCTCGCGTGGCGAATTGTCCATCCAGGAAGGCGAGGTCAAAGCCAAGCCCGGGCATGGCGAATTCGTCGGTCGCGAGCCGAATGCAGCGGTCAACCGGGCGCTGTCGACCTGGAAGGACATCACCGCGCCGCGCAAGGTGGAGCGCACCGGCATCCCAGTGAGCGGGGTCTAGGCTTGGCGCGTTCCGCCGCGTTCCTTGTGTTGGCCATGGCAACCATGGTCGCCGGTCCGGCGTCGGCGGCAGGCGTGCTGGCCGGCACCTGGGGCAATGATATCGGCTGTGCAGGCATCAAGGCCGGTTCGCAGGACAGTGACGCCTATATCCTGCTGACCGCCGAGGGCGTCGAGACCTATGGCAGCGGCTGCCGGTTTGCGCAGCGGCTGACATCGGTGCCTGGCGCGCAATCGCTTGATGCTACCTGTTCCGCCGAGGGCGAGGCTGGGACGACGGCTGAAACCGTTGTGGTCACCAACAAGGGGGCGGATGGTTTCTTCGTGACCATTCCCGGCCTTGAAGAGATGGGACCGCTGCAATCATGTTCGTAACGTTGGTCACTAGGGGTTGAGCATGCGTGGTTTGGGTCTTTCCGTTGCGATGGTTGTCGTTCTGGCCGCTGGCCATGCTTCGGCGGCTGGTATCGATCTGGCGAAGCCCTACGGCGACAAATATGGCTGCATCAACAGGAACGGCCAGGAAGTCGCTGCCGATCAGATGTTGCTTCTAACCGACAAGGAATTGATCACGGCGGCCAGTGCCTGCACGTTCACGGAAACGAAGGCGCAAGCCGACGGTTCGCTGGTGATAAAGGCACAATGCGAGGCGGAAGGCGAAGACGGGCAATCGCCGGCCCAGTTCACCATCAAACGCGCCAAGAAGAACCCGAAGAAGCTGGTGGTGACCGACGAAGACGGCAACAAGATGGGGGAAGTCTCCTTGTGCCGATGAGCCTCATCCCATCGG
>JBDSLV010000078.1:0-13109 GCA_039916205.1 Mesorhizobium sp.
GCGCGTATTTGTCGCCGACGATGGCCGCGAAGCGAGTTGCGAGGGCGGGATCGAGGTTTTCTGAGGCTTCGGTCATCTGGGAACGCTATGTCTCGGAGGGGATGATGTCACGCGGCGCGGCGGCGCGCGAAAGCCGATCGTTGATCGCCTCGCCCAGCCCGTCGAATGGAATTGGCTCGACGGCGATGGCTTTGGCGCCGCTACGATCGAGATCCTGCATGTAGGCAAAGAGATTGGCGGCGGCCTCGCGCAGATCACCTGAAACAGACAGGTTTTTCAGGGCGACCGCTGCTTGCCAGTTCTCCGCACGGCGGTTGCCGAAAGCCAGCAAGGCCTCGCCCGCCCCGACCTTTTCCGCATTGAGCCGCACCGCCGCGCCCGGCGCGTAATGCGAGGCGAGCATGCCCGGCGCCTCGATACCCGCCACTGCACCGCGCAGCAACTTCATGCCAACAGCCGCTTCGATCTCCTCGGCGGCGACGCCACCTGGCCTGAGCAGCCGCAACGTTCCGGCCTCGACCTTGACGATGGTCGATTCCAGCCCGACCGGCGTCGCGCCACCGTCGACCACCAGCTTGATCCGACTGCCGAGATCGGCGGCCACGGCCTCAGCCGTCGTCGCGCTGATTTTCCCTGATGAATTCGCGCTGGGCGCGGCAAGCGGATGGCCGAGCCTGGCGATCAGCTCACCGCCAAATCCTTGCGGCATGCGCAAGGCGATCGTGTCGAGCCCAGCGGTGACCAGCGGGTGAATGCCATTGCCGGGCCGCTGTGGCAGCACCAGTGTAAGAGGACCCGGCCAGAATACCCGCGCCAGCTTTTCCGAAAGCGGATCGAACCGTGCGATGCGTTCCGCCATTGCCAGGTCGGCGACATGCGCGATCAACGGATTGAAGCGCGGCCGGCCCTTGGCCTCGAAAATGCGCGCGACGCCGACGCCATTGGTTGCATCGCCGGCGAGCCCGTAAACGGTTTCCGTCGGAATGGCGACGACATCGCCGCCCGCGAGCAGGGCCAGCGCCCGCTCCATTGCCTCGCCGACGGCAAGTATTTCAGCCACGTGTCACCTCACAGATGCCGGTGCGTAATACGCTGCCGCGCTCGGGGCAAGTCCGGGCATTGGCGATTTATCAATTCCTAAAATGCTATCTTTCCGTGCAAGCCGGCATCAATCGCCATCCGCTATCGTGCCGGCTTGCTGGGCAAAGGGGAGTTGCTATCGTGGCTATGCGTATGTTGAGAGCACTGGGCGTGACTCTGGTGGCAATGACCACAGCGGCGCACGCCTCGTCGCTGGTTTTTCCCGCCGCATCATCCTCGACCCCTTCCATCATCAGGATCGGCGCGCCCAAGACGACGCAAACGGCTGCAGCCAGCACAACCAAAGCCGGTGATGTGCGGTCGGTCGTAACACTCGGCGACAAGATGCCTGACGTGACCTATGAAAAGGTGGCTGCTATCCCCGACAAGCCAGTGCCGAGCCATGGGCCCATGCAGGCCCCGATGATCATTCGTGGCGGCATCGTTGGCGGTGCATTCTCCGCCCCGACGCCCAGCAAGGCGCAAGCCACGACCACGGCGCCCGCTGCCGCGCCAGCCAAGGCAACGGCCACTGCCTCGGCAGCGCCAACGCCGGCGCCCAATGGCGAGAAGGCTGCCGTAGCAGGCCGGCCGGCACCGGCCGCACAACAGCCGCAACAGCCCATTCCTGGGGTCGGCGAAGCCAAGTAGCCGAAGCTCTTATCACCTTGACGCCAGTCCGGCGCCCGGCGCACCATTGCTCGGAGCCTTGGCCGACCGTATAGCGCGGCGAAGCATCTCCGCCTGAATTTCGTCAATCAGCTCTGGCAGACCGTATTTCATTACTCATGGCAAAAGGGGTTTAACATGAGCAAGCAAAGAACCATCACCATGGCCGGCCTTCTGCTGGCATCACTTCTGGGCGTCGGCACCGCCCATGCCGACGATATGCTGGGGTCTTACGTCGCCCGCATTTCCGATCGGGATCACCATGCCAGCGACGGCTACGCGTTGGACAATGCAGCGCAAATGGTGCGGCAGGACCGCGCCAACTGGCACAAGTTCCACCAGCGCGACAGTGACGACGAAGGCGATGGGTGGTTCCGGACCAATGATCAGCGGGCTCAGTTGCAGCGCATGCTGGAGCGCGGCGGCGCGATGAGCTCATCGACCAAGCGCGCCATCGTCAACGGCGAACCGTTGATACAGGTCGACGTCTACGAAGACAGCGTGCGCGTCAGCATTCTCGAAAACTGACGGAAAAGGGCGGCGCCTGCGCGCCGCCCACTCTCGTCGACAACAACTCTTACCGGGTGAAAACTTTTGCCGGCTGAAAACTTTTGCCGGTTGAAATTTCAGGCAGCGACTTCTTCGTCGGTGTCGTCTTCGGCGGTCTCTTCATCAGACTCGTCTTCGCCATCTTCAGCCTTCACGCTGTCGTCGGCGTCGTCTTCTTCATCTTCCTCGTCATCGTCCTCATCGTCGTCCGAAAGAGTGGCGGTTTCGGCATCGCCTTCGTCAGACTCTTCGCCATCTTCATCGTCGCCGTCTTCGTCGTCATCCGACATATCGGCAGCTTCGACCGTTGCGGCAGCGGCGTGATCGAGGGTGGTTTCGGAAGCGGATTCAAGCGCCTCCGTGGCGCCTGAGGTTTCTTCAGTCACTTCGATTTCGTGATCGGAATTCATGGAAGCCTCCGTGGGTTGGGGAACATGTCCCTTTTGCCACGGAGAGATCATCGTCGTATGACTGTAAGCCGGCTCGAATGGCCGACGGGAAGATATTTTTTCCGAGCGCCTGAAGCCTGTTCTAACCGGCGATCTTGGAGAAATCCGCGACCTGATCGGTGGCCGCGCGGATGCGGGCAAGCAGCGCCAGACGGTTGGCGCGTACGGTCAAGTCTTCATCATTCACGAGAACACGTTCAAAGAATGAATCAACGGGTTCGCGCAAAACGCTAAGCGCCAGCATGGCGCCGGAATAGTCTTCGTTGTGAATCGCTTGGCCGGCTTCCTTCTCGGCTTGATTCACCGCGGCAAACAGCGATTTCTCGGCTTCCTCGCGAAACAGCGCCGGCTCAACAGTCTCGGCGACCGCCGTTTTCTTCTTCTCCTCGGCGGCAAGAATGTTGGCCGCGCGCTTGGTGCCGGCGAGCAGGTTCCTGCCATCCTCGGTGTCGAGGAATTTGCCCAGCGCCTCAACGCGGCGAACGATCCGCAGGAGATCATCGGACCGCGGCGTGATGACCGCGTCGATCAGATCATGCCGTGCCCCCTGGTCGCGGAGATAGACCTTCAGGCGATCATGGAAGAAGGAAAGAAGATCAGTCGTGAACGGAGCCAACGAGGCCTCCAGTTCCATGACGCGCTGCCCATCGAAGAACTCTCGTTCCGGGTCAGCAGCACCAAAGGTTTCAGATGCTGCCTTGTCGAGGCCGTCCTTCACCAACCTGGCGACAAGACCTGATTCCGGCAACAGACGGCTTTCCCCCCGATATTCCTTGATCCGGGCATCCAGCATTGCCACGACGCCTCTGGCCTCCGCACCTTCACCCGAACGTTCATAGGCAGCAAGCGCCGCCGCGACGGTCGCGGCAATGGCGACACTGAAGGAGAGCTTGATCTTGTTTTCAAGAACGATCCTCACCACCCCCAACGCGGCGCGGCGCAACGCATAGGGGTCCTTCGATCCGGTCGGCTTTTCACCGATAGCCCAGAAGCCAACCAGCGTATCCAGCTTGTCGGCGAGCGCGACAGTGACGGACACCGGATCGATTGGCACGCGGTCGGACGGGCCCTGCGGCTTGTAATGCTCCTCGATCGCGGCGGCGGCGCTCGCATGCTCGCCCTGGAGCAGCGCGTATTTGCGGCCCATGGCGCCCTGCAGTTCGGGGAATTCGCCAACCACTTCCGTCGTGAGGTCAGCCTTGGCCAGGACAGCGGCGCGGCGTGCGAGCACGGGATCCGCGCCGACAATCGGCGCGATCTCGTTCGCCAGGTTGCTTATACGCTCCACCCGTTCGCCCTGCGTGCCAAGCTTGGCGTGGAACGTCACATTGAGATGATCGAGGCGAGCCATGCGCTGATCGAGCGGCTTCTTCAGGTCGAGGCCGAATTTCTCCGCCGAGGCCCGCAACTGGTCGAGATCGGGCAGATCGCCCTGGTCGGTCTTCCAGAAATAGAGCGCATCCGACAGTCGCGCCCGCACGACCTTACCGTTGCCGTGGGCAATTTCCTTGCCGCCGTCGCTGGCCTCGATGTTGGCGGTCAGCAGGAAGCGGTTGGAAAGGTCTTCGCCGGCACCCTGAGGGCGGGTGACGAAGCACTTCTGGTTGGCGCGGATGGTCAGCCGGATCACTTCGGCCGGAATGGCGAGGAAAGCCTGCTCGAACTCGCCCATCAGCACGACAGGCCATTCGACGAGGCCAGACACTTCTTCCAACAGCCCCTCGTCCTCGACCAGTTCGAGGCCGTTGGCGAAGGCGAGGTTTTTCGCGTCGGCAAGGATGATCTCCTTGCGCCGGTCGGCATCGAGCACGACCTTGGCCGCTTCCAGCTTGGTGACGTAGTCGTCGAAGCGGCGCACGATGATTTCGCCCGGCGCGTGAAAGCGATGGCCGTAGGTGATGTTGCCCGAGCGGATGCCGTCGATCTCGAAGTCGACGATCACCGGTTCCTCGGTCTCCGGGCCGAAAGTGCACAGGATCGACTGTAGCGGCCGAACCCAGCGCAGCGAACCGGGCTTCGCCGAGGCCGGCCCCCAGCGCATCGATTTCGGCCACGGGAAGCCACGGATAATGCCTGGCACCAGCTCGGCGATGATTTCTTCGGCCGCCCTGCCCGGCTTCGAGATATGGGCGACGTAGAAATCGCCCTTCTTCGGGTCGGAATGGACATGCGCCTCGGCAATGGAGGACAGGCCGGCCTTGCGCAGAAAGCCCTGCACCGCCTGTTCAGGCGCCGTTGTCGCGGGACCCTTGATCTCCTCGCTTATATCCTTCGAGCGCGCCGTGAGGCCCCTGACATCGAGCGTCAGCCGGCGCGGCGTCCAATACTCGCGCGCCGCTTCATAGGTCAGACCGGCCTCGACCAGACCGTCGGTCAGCATCTTCTTCAGGTCGCCCGCCGCCTTGCGCTGCATGCGCGCGGGGATTTCCTCGGAGCGGAGTTCTAGAAGCAGGTCAGGCATCAGGGCTCCTCACCCTCTCTACCGGAGAAGGTCGGCGCGCAGCGCCGGGATGGTGTCTCGAATGCGCGGGGAATAGCAACTCGGCTCGCCGCTGTCACCCCGCATGCTGGTTGCCGGCTTCGCCAATTTTACAAAATTCCGGACTGCCTGTCGGGCTGATGCCGCACCGCACGTCCTTGGATCAAAGATTTCCATGAACCGAACCCGGCGCTGAAGCGACCCACGCTCAGGCAGAGAACTATTGGCTGGACGATGATGAAAACGGTATCGAGACTTCTGCAGATCCTGGCACTCAGCACCTGCTTCGCCGCGCAGGTTCACGGCGCCTTCTCGATGCCTGGCGTCCGCCAAGCCTTGCGGACGATATCCAGCTCGAACAGCCAGAACCTATCGCCGATCAGCACTTCGATGGAAATCGCACAGGCCGCGTGAGGCTAGGCCGCCGCCAATCCACCGGCCTGCGTCTTCAAAAACGCCTCGCCGCAGGCTTTCGCCAGATTGCGCACCCGCAAGATGTAGCTCTGCCGCTCGGTGACCGAGATTACGCCGCGGGCGTCGAGCAGGTTGAAGACATGGCTGGCCTTGATGCACTGGTCGTAAGCCGGAAAGACCATCCTGTGCATGGGCAGGTTGTCATTCGAAGCCGGCGCACCGGCCTCAAGCAGCGCCTTGCATTCAGCCTCGGCGTCCTCGAAGTGACGCAGCAGCATCGCGGTGTTGGCGTATTCGAAATTGTGGCGCGAATATTCCTGCTCGGCCTGCAGGAAGACGTCGCCATAGGTCACCTTGTCGGCGCCTTCGCGGCCGTTGAAGTTCAGGTCGTAGATGTTGTCGACGCCCTGCACATACATGGCGAGCCGCTCAAGCCCATAGGTGAGCTCGCCTGCTACCGGCGCGCATTCGATGCCGCAGACCTGCTGGAAATAAGTGAACTGCGATACTTCCATGCCGTCGCACCAGCACTCCCAGCCAAGCCCCCAGGCGCCCAGCGTCGGGCTCTCCCAGTCGTCCTCGACGAAGCGGATGTCGTGCAGCAGCGGATCGACGCCGATCGCGGCCAGCGAGCCCAGATAAAGCTCCTGCAGATCGGGCGGATTGGGCTTCAGGATCACCTGATACTGATAGTAGTGCTGCAGCCGGTTCGGGTTCTCACCGTAGCGCCCGTCCTTAGGACGGCGCGACGGTTGGACGTAGGCGGCATTCCAGCGCTTTGGTCCCAGTGCGCGCAGCGTCGTTGCCGGGTGGAAGGTGCCGGCACCGACTTCCATGTCGTAGGGCTGCAGGATGACGCAACCGTAGGCGGCCCAATAGTTATGCAAGGTCAGGATCAGCCCCTGGAAGGAGCGGCTGGGATGCATATGGGCGGGAATTTCAATGGTCACGGCGGCCTCGGCGGAACGGCGGAATGCAGCATTCCCTAGATGCCTGGCCGATAGGCGTCAAGGCAAGCCTTCGGCCCCAGAACCGCCGCGAAGGCGCGGAAACATGTTGAAAGCTTTGCAATCGGCTGGCCTATTGCCGGCCCTGCAAGCCTGCGGTCTGTTCGATGGTCACATCACCAAATCGAGCAACAGCAGAGTTCAACCATGCCCCATCCGATCAACATTCGCCCTGTCGCGCGACAGGATTTCGAGCAATGGCTGCCGCTTTGGGACGGCTACAACGCGTTTTACGGGCGCGCTGGTGCGACGGCCTTGCCGCGCGAGATCACCGACATGACCTGGTCGCGCTTCTTCGACGCCTATGAGCCGGTGCATGCGCTGGTCGCCGAGAGCGACGGGCAACTTCTCGGCCTTGTGCATTACCTCTTCCACCGCACCACGACGGTGATCGCACCAAATTGCTATCTGCAGGACCTCTTCACCGCCGAGACATCGCGCGGCAAAGGTGTCGGCAGGGCTCTGATCGAAGGGGTTTATGAACGTGCCCAGGCTGCCGGCGCAGGCCGTGTGTACTGGCTGACGCATGAGACCAACCACACCGCGATGCAACTTTACAACAAAGTCGGCGAACACTCTGGATTTGTCGTCTATCGAAAGCTGTTCTGAGGCGATCTCAGGCGCACAACGACGATCCGGACGAACACAGTCGCTAACGAAAACGGGGCTCCGAAGAGCCCCGTCAGCATTCAAAAAGCCGATTTCAGCCCTTTGGCGCGGGCGCCGGCTCGGGCTTCATCTTCGGGGTTTCCTGCGCCGTGTTGGATTCGATCGGCGGCAGGCCCTTCATCAATTTCTGCTGCAGGATGGCCAGCACATCGGGATCCGGCTTCAGGTCGCGGGCCTGGTTCCATTGGAAGGTGGCTTCCAGCTTGCGGCCGACGCGCCAGTAGGCGTCACCAAGGTGATCGTTCAGCACCGGATCTTCCGGCTTCAGCGACACGGCGCGTTCCATTTCACGCACCGCGTCATCGAACTTGCCGAGGCGGAAGTAGGCCCAACCCAGCGAATCGACGATATAGCCATCGCTCGGCCTGAGGTCGACGGCCTTCTGGATCATCGCCAGGCCTTCCTTTAGCTTCATGTTCTTGTCGACCCAGGAATAGCCTAGATAGTTCAGAACCTGCGGCTGGTCCGGGAACAGTTCCAGCGCCTTGAGGAAGTTCGGCTCGGCCTTCGGCCATTCCTTTAGGCGTTCATAGGAGATGCCGCGCTGGTAGAAGATGTTCCAGTTGGCGGCGGTCGGCGTCTTCAGCACCGCGACCGCCTTGTCGTAGAGATCAGCGGCCGAGCGGAAATCGTCCTTGGAAGAATAGACGCCACCCAGCGCCAGATAGGCGCGCATGTCGTCGGGATGGGCGGCGACGAACGCCTTCAAATGAGTGATCGCCTCGTCATGACGATCGAGATCAGCGAGGTTGAGACCGAGCTGCAGGTCTGAAAGCTCTTTCAGCGGCGAAGCGTCCGGGATCCGGCGATAGAGCGCGATGGCGCCCTCGCCGTCCTTCAGCTGCTCGGACACGGCGGCAAGCTGCACCAGCGCAGCGTCGCTGTCGGGCTTCAGCGCCAGCGCGTATTGCAGATAGAGGCGCACGAAAGGTTCACCGCCGCCCCGGTTGAGAGCGGTGGCAAGATCGAGCAGGATTTCCGAGGCGCCGTCCGACGGGCTGGCCACGAAGGGTGCGATCTTCTCGCCCTTGCTGATCTTGTCGCGCAGAGCGACGATTTCCAGCTTGCCCGGCGAAAACGCCTCGGCCTGATCAAGCACCGACACCGCCTTGTCCTTGTCGCCCTTGCGGGCCAGGAAGGAGGCATAGGCCTGCGCATTGCGCATCCAGGTCTCAGGGGCCGCACCACCGGCAGCGGTATCCTGCATGGTCGCGGCATAGATGGCATCCGCCTTTTCAGGCATGTTCGATGCGTCGGCGATCAGCGCACGGTGGAAGGATTTGAACAGGCCGAACCAGTCCGGGCCCTGCAATTTGTCGATGGCGGCCATCGCCTCGGCGGGATCACCGGCGCCTTGTTGGGCCCAGCCGGACATGACGCCCGAGATCAACCGGTCGAGATCGGATTCAAGCGACAGCTTGAGCCAGTATCCGGCCTTGGTAAAATCCTTCTTGTGGAAAGAATCGACAGCCAATGCCAGCCGCGAGAACCGTTCGACGTCAGGAACTTCCTTGAGCTTGTCGGCATAGACGAGTGATTCGTCGAAGCGGCCTTGCGCGATCAAAGACAGCATCAGGCTCTGCTGCAGGCTCGTGTCACCCGGATTGAAGGCCAGGGCCTGCTTGTAATAAATAATCGCGTTGTCGAGGTCATTGTCGCCTTCGGCGATCCGCGCGGCGAGATAAGCCCCCGAGAACGACGTGATCTTGACCGGTTCGGTGGTTTGCTTGGCATAGGCCGGCAGCCCCGAAATCGCCATGCCTGTGACAATTGCCAGCCCTGCCAGCCAGCGCGCACGTCCTTGCTGCATCGTATCCCTTTCAGCCCTGCGCCATCTCCGCGTCAGCGGGATCGACGTAGACTCGATCTTTTCCGGACAAAGCATGGCCTTTTTGGGGTCACGCTTCAATCCGCCTCGAATTCACAATCGGGTCACCCGATTAACAAACCATGGCGAGGGAGAGCAATCCGACGTCATCGGGACGGGCGCATGCGTCAATTGTGGGAAGTCGTATGCCGCACGCGGGCATCCTGGTATCCGCCGGCGGCGACATCCGAGCACAGCCCACTCCATTCACAGCTGACACAGGCCTTCCGCGTCAGGCCAGCGGAAAACGCCAAGCGCAGCCGCGCCAGCAGCGCAGTGTCGAGTTCAAGCTGGGCGCCGGGCCCAATCGCCCGGCCCAGCAGATCGCCCACATCCCGCGCCGCCGCCAGATCACGTTCGGCGGCGCTCTCGCCCAGGCAGTGCGGCTCCGGTTCCGCCAGCAACGGTGCGCAGATGTCATCTGGCCCCTGAACGATCAGGATGTCCTCGCCCCGGCTCAGCCGATGCGCGATCACGTCATAGTTGGCCGTGAAAGCAGGGCTGTATCCTTTGCCCACATAGGTGAGCAGGCAAAGGAGATGGTGGGCGCGCAGCCGTATTGTCACGAATGCGCCGGCTTCGCCTTGCCGCCGGGAAGCGCCATGAGGGTCGCCGCACCCAGCGCCGACTTGAGCAGGCCGCCGAGGACAAAAGGCAGGAATCCGAAGGTCACAGCCTGTTCGACGCCAATCATGACGGCAAGCCAGATCGTGCCGAGGACCAGGCACAGAAGATTGCCAAGCAGCATGGCGGCAAAAGCGAGGACAACCCTGCCGCCGTTCCAGCCGCGTTCAGCCAGCCAGCCGACCAGGGCGCCGCAGATCGGGAAGGCGAAGAGATAGCCACCCGTGGCGCCCAGGAAATATTGGGCACCGCCGACGCCGCCGGACAGGACTGGAAAGCCCAACGCGCCTTCGGCCAGCCAAACGGCGATGGTGACCGCGCCGAGCCGCCAGCCATAGAGAGCGCCAATTAGCGTCACGCCGAAAGTCTGCATGTTTACCGGGACCGGCACCATCGGCACTTCGATGTAGGAGGACAACGCCAGAAACAGCGTGCCAAGCGCTACGGCCGCCAACTGCCAGGTGACAGAGCGGCTGTTGAGCCGCAGTGGGCTGAAGGACGGTTGAGGTGACGAAACTGCGATGTTGGTCATAAAGCTTCCTTACGGCTGATCGAAATTATAGATAATTTCCTATTTCGATCTATTATCGAATCCACAATTTCAAGCCAATGGCAACCCTTGGCCTCTGGAAAGGGTTCGGAAGCATTCGAAATGGTGGGATAGCGCACGATCTAGAGACGAAACAGATCAGCCTCTGGCGCTGGAAATTCGACCTAGCCGACGATCGCGAAGGCTTCGCGTGTCGCGCCGGACGCCATCTTGACTGGCTTGCGGCCAATCCACTGCACATGGCGTCCAAGTGTGGCGGCGGCGGATTCCGTGTTGCCTTGCCGCAAGGCGGTCAGAATGGCCCGATGATCCTGGTCGGTGCGGGCTTCCCACTCCAATCGCCACGCCGCGAACAGAAAGCGAGCGCTTGCGGCATGCAGATCATCGATGGTGGCAAGCAGGCGCGGCATGCCGCACGGCGCTAGGATCAGCCGGTGGAAGGCGCGGTTGGCTTCTTCCCAGGAGCGGACATCGCGAGATTTATCGCCGGCCTTGGTGGCCTCCTCGGCCAGATCGAGGATAGCTGGCGTCAGATGCTGAGCGGCGTGGCGCAGCGCCAACACCTCAAGTGCGGCACGCATCTCAGCGACCTCCTTAACCTCGCCGAGATCGAAGGCCGCCACGCGGACGCCACGACGCGGTTCACCGACAGCCAGACCTTGCGCCTCGAGACGCCGAAACGCCTCTCGCACGGGAACATGACTGGTGTGGAATTCCTCGGCGATATGATCCTGACGCAGCCGCGCGCCCGGCTCGATCGCGCCCGAGATGATCCTGTCGGCCAGCACCTTGCTGATCCTGACGGCGATGGTGTCGTCTTTTGCCATTTTTTATAGATAATTTGCGATGCGGTCGATTGTCGAGGCGTTTGCATCCGGATTCACCAAGGACTGGCGATATGATCTGACCGGATTCACCAAGGACTGGCGATATGATCTGAAAGGAACCGCTATCTCTGGGAAAGCAAAATAGGCACCCGGTCTCGGGTGACCTTCAGCTCACCCGGCTGATGCAGAAGTCGATGACATCGATCAGCGCCGATTTCTGCGGCGTCGCTTCCAGCGGCGCCAGCGCGTCGCGGGCGATCTCGCCGAAATGGCGGGCTCGCCCGATCGTATCGGCAATCGCGCCGTGGCGGGTCATCAAGCCGATCGCCTTTTCCAGGCCGGCGTCGTCGGTCACATTCTCCTCAATGGCGCGCTTCCAGAAGGTGCGCTCGGCCTTGGTGCCGCGCCGATAGGCGAGAATGACCGGCAAGGTGACCTTGCCTTCACGGAAATCATCGCCGACGTTCTTGCCGAGATCCTTGCTGGTGCCGCCATAATCCAGCGCGTCGTCGATCAACTGGAAGGCGAGACCAAGGTTCATGCCATAGGAGCGTAGGGCCGCGCGGTCGTTGCGCGTTGCCTGGGCGATGACCGGGCCAACTTCGGCAGCGGCCGAAAACAGCGCCGCCGTCTTGGCCTTGATCACGGCGAAATGCTCATCCTCGGTGGTCTCGAGGTTCTTGGCGGCGGCGAGCTGCATGACCTCACCCTCGGCGATGATCGAGGCAGCGCTGGACAGGATATCGAGCGCTTCGAGCGAACCGACATCGACCATCATGCGGAAGGCCTGGCCGAGCAGGAAATCGCCGACCAGCACGCTTGCCTGATTGCCCCAGATCATGCGGGCGGTCTTCTTGCCGCGACGCATGCCGCTCTCGTCGACAACGTCATCGTGGAGCAAGGTCGCGGTGTGCATGAATTCGACCGAGGTGGCGAGCTTGACGTGGCCTTCGCCGGCATAGCCGAACATCTGCGCGGCGGCGAGCGTCAGCATAGGCCGCAAGCGCTTGCCGCCCGAAGAGATCAAATGGTTGGCGACCTCGGGGATCATTTGAACGTCGGAGCCGGCCTTTGACAGGATGAGCTCATTGACGCGCCCCATGTCCCCGGCCGTCAGATCGATCAGATCCTTGATGGACGCGGGTTCCCGCTTTCCGTTTTCGATGTTGAGAACGACACCCACGACAATCACTCCCGTCTTGGTATAACGCGTGCGACGGCACCCTTAGTCCCGGCACGGACTCTAGGGCGGTAGACACGGCCACGGCAAGTGGCGAATTGGCGCGGCGGCGATCACAGGCTGTCAACCGCCTGTGGAAGGAACGAAGTGTGCGGAAATGCCTGAAACAGGCTGCCCGTTTACATCAGTGGCTCAAGCTGCGAGTTTCCCGCGATGATCGAACTCATCCGCACCAATGACGCCGTTATCATTTCCTTTGTCGAATCGCTGATGCGCGATGCCGGCATTGCCTGCTTCGTCGCCGACCAGAACATGAGCGTGCTCGACGGGTCGATCGGGATATTGCCAAGGCGGGTCATGGTCGACGCCGATCAGGTCGACGCGGCAAAGCGTATCCTGACCGACGCCGGTATCGCCAACGAGATCCGCCAGAAATAATGTCCGCGTCGCGCGCCGCCCTTGCCCCGGATACGCCGGCCCATACGGTCGATGCTTTCCATCGCGGCCGGTTCTGGCTGGTGCAGCCCAAGCATGGCGGTCACCGCGCCGGAATGGACGCCATGATGCTGGCGGCCTCGGTGCCGTCATCCTTTGCCGGGCGCCTCGCCGACTTCGGCGCCGGCGCTGGCGCTGCCGGCCTGGCGGTGCTGTCGCGTTGTCCGGGAGCCGAGGTCGTGCTCGTCGAACGCTCCCCTGAAATGGCAGCCTTCGCCGCAACCACGCTTGCCCATCCCGGCAATGCGCA
>JBDSLV010000079.1:0-11690 GCA_039916205.1 Mesorhizobium sp.
AATTTCCGCCAGCGGTCTTGGATTGTCTTCGTTCATTTCATCCTCCCTCGGTGATCACAGCCATTGGCCGAGCAACCTTGAATCACACCTTCTGGCGGTTTAGCCGCTCAAGCGCATCGACGATCAGGTCACAGAATTTCGGATGGTCGAGCTTCATCGCCACGGTGTGGCGGAAATTCACCTGCTCGCCCGCCGTGCCGCCGAAATGGTGCATGCCGCCCATCTTCTCGAAATTGCAGACCGTCATGCCCTTGGTCCAGCGGCCGGCAAGCTCGACGCGGATATCGGCCTTCTCGGTGGTGAAGACGGTCGGGTCGATCATCGCCGCCACACAGCAGGCGTCATGGATGGCGGATACTCGATCTGCAAGAGGCCGCCATGCGTGGTCGCGATGAACTCCCAGATGTCGAGGATGAACTTGGCCATCGGGCCGCCGACCGCGCGCACCCTGTCCTGCAGGTCCGGTGTGGCCAGCGCCTGGTGGGTCAGGTCGAGCCCGACCATGGTGACGTCCCAATCGGCGCGGAACACCACATCGGCGGCTTCCGGGTCGCCATAGACGTTGAACTCCGCCGCCGGCGTGATGTTGCCGCGCGTGTAGGCTCCGCCCATCGCCACGACCCGCTTCACCCGTTCGATGATGCGCGGGTCCTTGCGGGCGGCGAGCGCGATGTTGGTGTAAGGGCCGACCGGCACGAGCGTGACGGTCTTCGGCTCATGCGCCATGACGGTGTCGATGATGAAATCGACGGCATGCCGCTTGTCGAGTTCGAACGACGCCGGCGGCAACACGGGGCCGTCGAGCCCGGTCTCGCCATGGATCTCGACGGCGAGCACCTGGTCGATGATGAGCGGACCTGGAGAGCCCTTCGCCACCGGCACCTTGATGCCAAAGGCGGTGCACACGGAAAGCGCATTGCGTGTGGTGTTCTCGACGTTGTGATTGCCCGAAACCGTCGTGATGCCGAGGAGATCGATGTTCGGGTTACCCGCCGCCAGCAGGATGGCGATAGCGTCATCATGCCCAGGATCGCAGTCCAGGATGATTTTTTCCATGATGGCACCTCTCTCATCGGCGGATTCTGCCGGAACAAGAGACTGCCGCGCCGGCACAGTCAAGGTTCTGGTGCTAACCGGCCTAGGGCCGCCCCGCCCCCCCACACGTCTCGCCGCGCCGCGTGCACGCCGGCCACCAGAGTGCGTCGCGGCAGTCCTCTGGCCAATTTCGATCGCCTGATTAGTCCATCAAAAGCACCAGGGCGGGATGCAGTTTCTTCAGGTTCGGCAATGATTTCGATTGCCAGGGTATGTCGGGCGTTCCGCGCACGACGAGCCGAACATCGGGGTGCTTGCGCACCTCGATGGTAAACTTCGCCAGCAGGTTGATGCCGGAAGAATTGAGGAACTGAAGGTTCTTCAGGTCGAGCGTGATGGAAGCGGGATTTGAGGCAAGAACATTGGTCGCCAGGGCCGTAATGGGCGCACCGGCCTCGGAACTGGCAAGCCGCATGGCACCATCGAAGAAAATATCGCTTCCTTCAACCCATACGCGGTATTCGTCGGTCTTGATTTCCATAGCCGGGCTTCGTTCCATCTAGTTGTGAGTTTGCGAGATCGGAATGGAGGCATATGTCTCCACGCAGATCCGGTCGCTTTCGTCGGCGGGGCTGAATATCCAAGCCAGGCGTGCGCCATAATCGCTCATCAAGGTCAGCAATCCCAGCCCGGAGCCTCCCACGTCGGGGTTCGCGGCATTCGCTTCAATGCGCTGTATCAACAGGTCGCTGGGGTCGCCAACCGTGATGTTCGCCAGGAGATTTTGGAACCCGGACGCGGTTTCACCGTCGACATCATTCGAAACCTTGATCTTGAAGCATCTCGAATCCATCGATGCCTCGATCACGATCTCACCTGGCGCCCGAAACTTGACGGCATTTTCGATGAGTTCGTTGACTAGGTATCCGATACTGTGCCGCGCTTCCCTGTAGTCATTGCGGGACGATTGAAAACGCAACGCGAAAAGATCGGCGATGAAGTCCGCGGTCGTGGCACAATGACGCCAGCTCAAGTCGAGAGGCCCGTCATACAGCCGCACGCGACTGGCGCTTTCCATCATCCCGATTGCAAGCTCAGGGGTACCGAACAGCGTGGTCATTCCTATCTGTGCCTTATGATCACGAGGGTGATGTCGTCGTGGATCTTCTGGATTCCGATGTGAGCCATGAGATCCTCGATAATGCCTGTCTTAATTTCCTCGGCGCTTTCGCCTTGACGTTTTCGCGCGCTCTGGCAGAGACGCTCGAACCCGAACAGCTTTTTGTCCTGGTCCTCCGCCTCGGTCACACCGTCGGTGTGCAGCACGATCACGTCGCCGCGGCTAAACAGGATGTCACGAGTGGCGATGAACCGCGAGATGTCATTCTCAAGTCCAACCGGCATGCCTAGATCCATCGTATCGATGCGTTCCACGCCCCCATCCGCACGCACGATAAGAACGTCCTCATGCTGGCCGGACAGGGTTACCCGCTCATTCTCAAAGTCAAGAAAGGCCAGCGAGAGATGCTTGTCGGTATTGGTCCGCTCGATGTTCTTGTAGATCGCCCGGTTCAGCCGATCCAGAAACTGGTGCGGATTCCCTTCGCTGGTTTCCTGCAGCGCGCGTGCCACGGATTGGACCATCAGCATCAGCACGCCGCTCTCAAGACCATGACCGGTCACATCGCCAATGCCGATCTTGACCCGTGAGCCGTTCTGAAGGACGTCGTAGTAGTCACCGCCGACCTCGTCGGCCGGCCGCATGTAGGCTGCGATCTCCAACCCGGGGATCGCTGCGAGTTCGGATGCTTTCGGCAGGACCATCATCTGGATATGCTTGGCAACCGCGAGTTCGGCGCCGAGGCGGACGTTCTCGTCCCGCAACTTTTCGTTGAGCGCGGATATCTCCTGATTTGCGTCGCCGAGCTCCCTGGTTCGTTCATCGACGAGTTGCTCGAGGTTTTCCGTGTGGAAGCTGATCTGCTCAGCCATCCGGTTGAAGGCGATGCCCGCCGCTCCGACCTCGTCGCGTGTCGGAATGCTGACGCGGACTGAATAATCCTTGGACTGCAGCCGCTGAGCAGCGCTGGCAAGCGCCCTGAGGCCCGCGGTGATCCGCTTCGAAATGCCGAGCACGGCCGCGAAGACAATCAGAAGCGAGACAGCGATCGCCGCGATCTGAAACAGCAGGATACGATTGGTCGCGCGAGAAATACTCTCCTGCGCGGCGAACAGGGATGCATAGATCTCCCGTTCGGGGACGACGATCCCGACCGACATCGTTTCGGACGTGACCGGTCCTGAACTCCACAGGTTGGTCGGCTTCAACCGCTTGAGCACAACAATATAGGGGACGCGTTCGCCCTTGTCGTTGAGCATGATATGCTGAATGACACCGTCATTGTTGCGGTCGAGAGGCAGTGACGCGATAGCGGGCTGGGCACTCCCCCGCAGAGACCTCTCCAGGCCGGTGACGCCCTGCGTGCCCGCATCGTTCGATGCCGTCAGGCCGATAATCTCCTGGCCGGCCGGATTGATCGCCACCACGTTGCCATTCGACATCGTGAGGAAGCCGAAGCCGGTTTCAGCGATCTTCACCCTTTCGACGACCTCCGCAAGCTGATCGAGAGTGATATCCGCACCCGCCGTGCCGGCGACATCGGTGCGATCGCGGTTCCACAGCGGGTGGAAGAAGCTGACGATCAGCTTTCCCGTAATCGCATCGGTGTAAGGCGCTGTCTGGGTAATGTCGTCGGGGGCCGGACGTGAGGCTGGATCCTTGGCCCATTGCTGCCATGACCCATAGATTCCCGGAAAGAAGAACTCCCAGAATTCCGCCTTGTTGTGGCCGGGATATAGCTTGTCGAAGGTTTGTGCCTGATCCGTATACGGCACCGTCCTGAAGATCGGCCGTTCCTTTGGACCAATATAGTACATCTGCAGTTTGGACGCCCCGCTGGCCATGAGGGTCGGCGCGACGAGATCGATCACAGTGCTGTTTTCTATCTCCTGCTGAACGCCCGGCAGCGGACTGTGATCGGCGCCCAGCAGGTAGCCCCAGACGCTTACCACGGAAGGCGCGCCCGGCAGATTTTGCGCCCAGTCGCCCCGCGCGTCGTAGGCGAGCTTGACGGAGCCGGGCGCCTCTTGCGAAAGCGTCGCTCCGACCTGCTGCTGTCTCTTTGGATCGTCGATCTGGACCTGCAACACGCCGGCCAGCGCCTTGACGTCCCCATGCACCCGATCGAGCAGCAGGTTGACGCTCAACGCTGTCGAATCGGCATAGGAGCGAATGTATTCCTGGTTCGCGGTCGTCAGGCCTTCACCGACTTCCGATGTGGCGTCGCGCGACAGCTTCTGGACGTTCCAAAGCGCCAGGCCCCCGCTCAGCAGGAGGTCGAACAGGACCGCGCCGCCAACGACCAATACGAATTTCGCTCGAAAGGAGCGCAGGCCGAAGCGCGGCGTCGGCTCATTGTCGGCTTTCATTGCGGCCGCCGCCCCGATGCGACCCAGATCGGCCAACCGGCATAGCCCTTGGGGTGAAGTGCCGCGAAAATGTGGTCCTGGAAGCCTTGCCGGAACCGTTCGACGAACTCCGGTCCGTCACCGCGTCTGGCCGCCATCTCGCCCGCATAGACATCCGACCAGGCTACAATGACATCGGCGAAGTCCTGGGGATCGCCGTCCAGGTTGGTGACCATGAAGGACTCGACACGTATATCCTCGAAGCCGGCTTCGAGCAGGTATCGCCGGCTCTTGGGGCCAAGCTCGACGTCCATCTCGAAATGCGCGAACAGCTTCGCCACCTCGTTGTAGGTCCAGCTGATGCTTTCAGAGCGCGGCTCGCCGAGGCAATGCGAATTCTTCTCGTTGGTGATGTAGACCCGCCCGCCTGGCTTGCATATGCGGTAGAGCTCCTTGAGGATAAGCTCGGGCCGATTGAATATCTGCAGGGAATGCCGGCAGGTGACCAGGTCGAACTGGGCTTCGTCGAGCAGCATCTCCGACGCATCGCCATAGGTATATTCGATGCCCCGGATATCGAATTCCCGCATCACCCGCCGGGCGTAACTGAGGCTTGTCATGGAGTGGTCCAGGGCGACGATTCGCGATGGCTGGAACTCCTTTTGCACGAGCACGGCGAAATCACCGATGCCGCAACAGATGTCGGCCATGACGATCCCCGGCCGCATGCCATGTCGCGGCAAGATTGCGCGCTCGTGGCGCCAGGTCATCTTTGTCTGTGTGCGCAGGATCGGAACGAACCCGCCTTCCTCCAGGAAACCCTGCCCCGGATAGAATTCGCTGTCATACTCCTCGACCGTGATGTTGGGTTCGATCCCGCTCAAGCGCCCGAATTTTCGCGAGGTCCATCCCACCACGCTTGACGTGATGACGACGAATTTGAGATCGGGCCGCGCACGGCAGGCATCAAGGATGATCCTCGAAAAGGCATGAAACGCAGCGTTGTTCATCTGCGTCAGGCGTCTGACATTGACGTAAAGAACGCCGCGCACACGGCCGATCGCATCGCGAAGCAATGCGATGCTGGGCCCGAGATCATCGGCCGTCTGAGGCCGGACCACTCCGGATATGGAGAACTCCTGGTTGTTGGCGTCGTATTGCGCCTTGAAGCGCGGGAGAAGGTCATAAGGGCTCAATTTCGCAGGCCTTCAAGCGGAAGATCAACGACAAGCCTGATTGCGTCGCCGTCGGCTTCCTCGACCCTGAAAGTCGCGTTGTAGTCGACGGCCAGTTCCAGCAGCACGACCTCCCGGCTGGGCGCGAGATCACCAGACACCGAGCTGAGGTATCGCTCCCTGGCCTCGAATCCCGCGACTTGCGACACGGCTTCCTGGTAGAATTGGCGATCCCCCGGCACGCAAGGGAATGTCAGCTCGATCCTGTCCGTGGCGCCATGGCGAGACACCCTGCATGCCAGGTCGCCGCCGGCATGGCGCGTACGAAAGGCGACTTCCAGCAGTTCGTTCAGGGCCGAGGAAAAGAGATTTGAGTGCCGGACCGAGTCCGACCTGTTCTGACTGATCATCCGGGCCATGTATGTCGAGACGTAATCGCAGTGTCTCCAGGCGGAGACGAAAGCTCTGATTTCCATGTCGACCTGGATCATGGGTTCAAAAGTCGGCTCGCCAGCCAGTTCATGTTGAACAGGTCCCATCGGCATGCTCCCTTGTTCCATCAGCATTGAGCCCTGGCAGGGCGATGAACGCCGAGGCGGAAAATCTCACCACGCCCGGCCATGACTCAGTCTCGCACGGACTGGAAGGATTGCGCGGTATCTGCCTCGATCGCCCCTGCAAATCTCCACTTCACCGTTAACAAAAGGTGCAAGGCGCTAGATCGCCCGATTTGATTCCTCCATCGCTCTCACCACCCTCAGCGGCGACCGCCGGATAAAATCATTGGTTGCCTCGACTCCGAGTGGCCGCCCCAGGAAATTGCCTTGCAGGGAATCGCAATTTTCCTTGATCAGCCACCGTGCCTGCGCCGACGTCTCGACCCCCTCGGCGGTAACGCTTATTCCCAGGCCGTGCGCCAGGTTTATGATCGCTCGCACGATCGTTTGGCTTTTGAGGTCGGTCTCCAGGTCCGCGATGAAGTATTGATCGATCTTCAATGTGTCGAAGGGGAAGTTCTTGAGGTAGCTCAGCGACGAATAATATGTTCCGAAATCATCAAGCGATATTCGTATGCCCAGTACATTCAACGTGTTTAATGTATCGATGTTGTCGATCGTCTTCTCAAGAAGAACCGTCTCGGTGATCTCAAGCTCAAGTCGATCAGCAGGAATTCCAACCGCGTCGATGATCTGGGCAACCGTGTCCGTCAGCGAGCTGCCCAGGAACTGCGCCGGCGACAGATTCACCGCGACTGTAAGCGAGGAAGGCCAGGTCAATGCCTGGCGGCAGGCTTCCTCGAGCACCCATCGGCCAATCTCGTCCATCAAGCCGTCGGCTTCGGCGATCGGGATGAACACGCTTGGAGGAATGATGCCGATCTCGGCGTGCCGCCAGCGCAGGAGTGCTTCGAAACCGATCACCGACGAAGGAGGCCGGATGAGTGGCTGATACTCCAGAAAGAGCTCGCCGCGCTCCAGCGCGGTTCGAAGGCTGCGCCTCAGATTCTCGCGTTGCTCGAGCAGGAGCAGCATCGAACGGTTGAATATCCGAGCGCAGCCGCGTCCATCCGTCTTGGCTGAGTAGAGTGCAATGTCAGCCGCTTTCATCAACTGCTCGCCATCCGTGCCGTGTTCCGGCCCGAAGGCAATTCCAATACTCGAGCCGACAAAGACGGGAATGCCGTTGATGATGAACGGACGCTTGAACGCGTCGATGAGCGATCCGGCGAGGCGCTCGGCTTCTGCTGGCTGCTCTTTTCCCAATTGAATGACGGCAAACTCATCGCCGGCATAGCGGTACGCGGACTCGCCATCCTGCAACGCGTCGCGGATACGACCCGCCGCGAGTTGAAGCAGCGTATCGCCTGCTCCATGGCCGAGCGTGTCGTTGACCGCTTTGAAATCGTCAAGGTCGATCTGCAGCAGGGCGGCTTTCAGCTTTGGCTCACCGAGGGTCGCCAGCGCTTGCTGCAGCCGCTCGCCAAATCGCCGCCGGTTCTGCAGTCCGGTCAGCACGTCATGGGTCGCCTGATGGAGCAGGGTTACACGCTCTTGCTCTTCGGCAACGCTCCGTTCACCGCGCGCCCGTTTTTCGATGATTCCCACACCATTGGCGGAAGCGAAAACGAAAACGGACCGCGGCGCTTCGCCTGATGATCGTGGGAAATCGATGCTTGCCGATGGGCCGCCGTTGAACACACGAAGAAATTCGTCGCGATATCTCGCATCGAGGAAGCTTGGATAGATCTCCCAAACGGCGGCACCCGGCGTTACCGCGTCTCCGTAGACGCCTTTGAACGTGTTTGCGTAGTGCGTCAGGCAGAATTCGCGGTCGTAGAATGACAGAAGTTCGGTCGTGTTTGCCAAAAGGTCGGCGAGCAACGCTTCGCCGAGACGTGGAACATCGCTTGAGGAAGGCCCCTCACGCTCCGGGTCGACGCCTGATGCGTCTTGGTGCAATAGCCACCTCCATTGGCGGTGCGAATCCACGTCCCCCAGTCCAGAAGTAGCATAACCGTCAGTCTTGGCAAACGTTCAACTCGCGGTCTTAACAAGTGACGGATGCGGCGTAGTTGCAATGTATGCTCCGCCGTGATTGGCGTCGACAAAGATGAACAGTCAAATATGGTTAACAAATCGTTAATTATAAGATTTACCTGCATGATCGATGGCTTGGTTGACGCAAAACGTACATCGGCCTGCCATTAGAGTAACATTAACCGGGCGCTTGAATACATGACCTCTTGACCGATCCTGCGATTTGTCAAAGGTCTGGCCGATCTATGTCAGTGGCCGCTTACATGAGGGCTCAATCCACACATGCAGGGCGGCGGAAACTGATCGGGAACGAGCGGCTGCTTGCCGGCTATCTATCCCAGCAGACGGATCGCTTCAGGTCAACCGCGGTCATTTCGATGCGCCTGGCCTCTTTGGGGCACTCAATGACATTGCCAATCCGCTGATTGAGTGCCGCCCAATCCGTGTCACGCCCGCGCCTTGCCGCCAAAACTCCGCATCAGCCCCTTCGGCAGGAACAGCATCGCCAGGATAATCGTCAGGCCTGATATGACCGGGTGGTAGTCCGGCACCACGATGCGCGCGAGGTCGAACACCGCGTACATGACGAAAGCGCCGAGGATGGGTCCAAGCAGCGTGCCTGTGCCGCCCACCACGGTCATCATCAGCGGCAGCAGCATCCAGTCGAGGTCGAACACCGAATCCGGGCCGACATGGAAGAGGTAGTAGGTATAGAGGCTGCCGGCGAGGCCAGCGATGAAGGCGCTGC
The DNA here is from genome assembly GCA_039916205.1 of Mesorhizobium sp. Lineage (GTDB taxonomy): Bacteria > Pseudomonadota > Alphaproteobacteria > Rhizobiales > Rhizobiaceae > Mesorhizobium. The sequence goes on from JBDSLV010000079.1 coordinate 8,964, forward strand.
CGGCAAAGGCAGCGACCTTGACCCTGAGCGTGTCGATGCCGTTCGCCGAGGCCGCCATCTCGTCGTCGCGCACCGCGATCAGCGCGAGACCATAGCGCGAGCGCATCAACAGCCGGATAGCCAGCGCGACGCCCACCATTAGCCCCAGCCCGACCAGATAGTGCGGCAGCAGCGTGTCGAAGGTGCTTGCGGGCGCGACGACGCCGAAGGCGCCGCCGGTGAAGTCGCCGCCATTGATGAACATCACCTTGACGATCTCGCCGAAACCCAGCGTGCCAAGCGCGAAATAGTCGCCGCGCAGTTTGGACAGAAGCGGCATGCCGATGATGATGGCGGCAAGTGCCGCGACCAGCCCGCCCAGCACCATCGTCACCGGGTCGAAATAGTAGATGCGCGGATAGGCATCATAGAGCGAGCCCCAAAGGTAATTGCCGCTCCACAGGATGGCGGTCGTGTAGGCGCCGAGCCCGAAGAAGGCGTGATTGCCGAGGCTGATCTGCCCGCCAAAGCCGGCCACCAGGTTCCAGCCCTGCGCCATGATGGCGTAGATGAAGACAAAGAACAGGAAGGAGAAGGTGTAACTATCGATCGCCCCCGGCAGCAGCGGCAGCAGCACGAGAGCGGTGACGACGAGGACGACGCCCCCCGTCCAGATTTGTTTCGGCCAGGCTTGCTTCAACATGGCCTCACGCCTTCTTGTAGGGCCGGCTGAACAGGCCTTCCGGCTTGAACATCAGCACGGCCAGGAACACGCCGTAGGCGATGGCGTTGGTCCAGCCACCCGAGATGAAATACTGCACATAGGCCTCGATCAGCCCGAGCAGGATGCCGCCGGCCAGCGCGCCAGCAACATTGCCGATGCCGCCCAGCGCCAGCGCCACCAGAGCCTTGAGGCTGAAGATGAAACCGGCGAAGGGATTGAACGGAAAAGTCGTCGCCACCGCGACACCCGCTGCCCCTGCCAGTGCTATGCCGATGGCGAAGGCAATGGCGTTGACCCGGTGCGGGCTGATGCCCATCAGCGTCGCCGCCTCCATATCCTCGGAAGCAGCGCGCACCGCCTTGCCGACCAGCGTCTTGCGCAGGAACAGCACCACCAGCCCGGTGCCGGCAAGCGCGATGAGGAAGCCCATCGAGCGCGTGAACGAGGTGCGCACGCCGAGGATCTCGATGCCGCTTGCCGTGTAGGAGGTGACGACGGCGGCGGTGTTGCCGCCCCATATCACCGTCATCAGGTTCTGGATCAGGAACATCAGGCCGACCGCAATCAGCAGCGAGATGTTGCGGTCTTCCGCCGCCGCCGCCCTGCGGAACAGGCCCTGGTACATCAGCCAGCCGACGCCAAGCCCGACCGGCACGACGATGATGAGCGACAGGAACGGGTCGATACCGAGGCCGTAGAACAGAGCCCGCACGAAATAGGCGGCAAGGATGATCATCGCGCCCTGCGCCAGGAAGATCAGCCGCATGGTGCCGAAGATCAGGCTGAGGCCGACGGCGGCAACGCCGTACATGGCGCCGCCCAGCGCGCCGTTGAGCGACAGTTGCAGCAGGATATCTGGAGGCGGAATGTTGAACGTCATGGCTACTCCAACACGCCCATATAGGCCTTCTGGATTTCGGGATCGGCGAGAAGGTCGGCGCCCGTACCTTGCATGGCGAGTTCGCCTGTCTTCAGCACGAAGGCATAGTCGGCGACCTTCAGCGCCTGGTGGATGTTCTGCTCGACAAGCAGGATGGTGACGCCCTGTTTGTGCAAGGTCTCGATCAGCGAAAACATCTGCTGCACCACGATAGGGCTGAGCCCCAGCGAGGGCTCGTCGAGGATGAGCAGCGACGGGTCCGACATCGTGGCGCGCGCGATGGCCAGCATCTGCTGCTCGCCGCCGGAGAGCGACCCCGCCTTCTGCCCTGCCCGCTCCTTGAGGCGCGGAAACAGCGTGTAGGCCTTTTCCAGCGACTGCTTGAAATGCTTCCGCACCTTGGGCTGGAAGGCGCCAAGCTCGAGATTTTCCAGCACCGTCATCTGGCGAAACAGGCCGCGCCCTTCCGGCACATGGGCAATGCCCATGCTGGCGATCTCTTCCGGCGCCTTACCGGCCAGCGGCACGCCGGAGAGAAAAATCTCACCGCGCTTTGGTTTCAGCAGGCCGGAAACAGTTTTCAACAGCGTCGTCTTGCCGGCGCCATTGGCGCCGACAATGGCGACGATCGTGCCGGGGTCGACATGGATCGACACGCCCCACAGGGCGCCGACGTCGCCATAGGCGACTTCCAGTTTGTTCACTTCAAGCAGCCGGTTCGCCAAGATAGGCCTCGATGACTTTGCGGTTGGCGACAATTTCGCGGGGCGTGCCGTCGGCGATCTTCTCGCCGTGGTCGAGCACGATCACGCGGCTGCACACTTTCATGATTGCATCGACCTTGTGCTCGACCCACAGGATCGACACCCCTCGCTCGCTGCGCACCCGGCGGATGACATCGACCATGCGCTGGATCTCGGTCGGGTTCAGCCCGGCCATCGGCTCGTCGAGCAACAGCAGCGCCGGGCTGGAGGCGACCGCCCTGGCGATCTCCAGCAGCCGCCGGTCGGACAGCGTCATATGCGCGGTCCTGATGTCGCGCTTGGCGGTCAGGCCGACCAGTTCGAGCGCTTCCTCGGCAGCAGTGGTGGCATGTCTCACCCGGCCGCCGGCACCATAGACCGCGCCGACCATGACATTCTCG
>JBDSLV010000080.1:0-41499 GCA_039916205.1 Mesorhizobium sp.
CAAGACCGGTGAAGCTGCTGAGCGTTGGCGCCCTGACGCTGGATACGATCCTGCACGTCGAGACGCTTCCTATGCACCAGGGAAAGTTCATTGCCTCCGACGGCGTCCAGATCGCCTCCGGCATGGCCACCAGTGCTGCTTGTGCCGCGCGCCGTCTCGGCGCCGAAGTCTCGCTCTGGGCGAGCGCCGGCGATGATGCCGTTGGCGACCAGCTGATTGCCGGCATCGAGGCGGAAGGCGTCGACTGCAGCTTCGTCCGCCGCGTTGCCGGCGCGCGCTCGGCCCTCGCAGCGATCCTGGTCGACGCCCATGGCGAGCGCATCATCGTGCCGTTTTACGATGGCAAGGCGCAGGCCGATCCCGAGGTCTTGCCATTGCCCGATCTCACGGCATTCGACGCCGTGCTGGCCGACGTGCGCTGGCCAGGTGCTGCGGCGCTTGCCCTCACCGCCGCGCGCGCCATCGGACGCCCGGCGATCCTCGATGCCGACACCGCGCCTTTGTCAGTGCTCGAGCGGCTGCTGCCGCTCGCGTCGCACATCGTCGCCTCGGAGCCGGCGGCGCGCATTGTCTGTGGCCAGGCATTGGACCCCGAGACCGCTTGCGCCGACCTCGCCTCACGCACCGACGCCTTTGTCGCGGTGACCGGTGGCAGCGCCGGAACCTGGTGGCATGACAGGCAGGCCGGTTGCGTGCGCCACATCGCGGCGCCAAGGGTCAAGGCGGTGGACACGCTGGCCGCCGGTGACGTCTTTCATGGCGCCTTTGCCGTAGCCATGGCTGAAGCCATGCCAGTCGAGCAGGCGCTACGTTTCGCCAGCGCTGCAGCCGCGCTCAAATGCCTGCGCTTCGGCGGCAGGCTGGGCGCGCCGGACCGCGCCGAGACGCTGGCGATGGTGGCTGCGACCTGGCCTGCCGCCGAGCAAGGTAAAGGGGGTTGAGTTCAGGTCAGGCCGAGTCGAAAATGGCTGGCGCCGAGGACCGGAGCGGAGCGTACTTTTCGTACGTGAGCACCGGAAGCGCAGGGACCAGCCATTTGCAGGCCGGCCTCACCTGAATCTCAGCTCCCTTTCGGGTGCTCGACTGCCTGGCGGCCAAAATCCGGAACATCGATGTCTTGGCCGGCCTCGATGATCGAGCGGCGCACGGCGCGGGTGCGGGTAAACAGGTCGAACAGCTTCTCGCCGTCGCCCCAGCGGATCGCCCGCTGCAGGAAGGCCAGGTCCTCCGAGAACCGCGCCAGCATCTCGAGGATGGCATCCTTGTTGTGCAGGCAGACGTCGCGCCACATGGTCGGATCGGAAGCGGCGAGACGCGTGAAGTCGCGGAAGCCGGAGGCGGAATACTTGATGACTTCCGTCTTGGTCACCGATTCCAGGTCATCGGCGGTGCCGACGATGTTGTAGGCGATGATGTGCGGCAGGTGCGAGACAATGGCCAGCGTCATGTCGTGGTGCTGCGGGTCCATCGTGTCGATGTTGGCGCCGCAGCGGCGCCAGAATTCCGAAAGCCTCTCCAGCGCGGCGGGATCGGTGTCCGGCAGTGGCGTGAAGATGCACCAGCGGTTGTCGAACAGGTCGGCAAAACCGGCGTCCGGACCTGATTTCTCGGTGCCCGCCAGCGGATGCCCGGGAATGAAATGCACGCCTTCGGGCACATGAGGCTGCATCTGCGCGATAACCGATGCCTTGGTCGAGCCAACATCGGTGAGGATGGCGCCTGGCTTCAGCGCCGACGCGATTTCTTCCGCCACCGCGCCGGAGGAACCGACCGGCACCGAGACGATGATCAGGTCGGCGTCGCGGACCGCTTCCTTGGCATCGGTGGTGTAGGAATCTCCCAGTCCAAGCTCTTGCGCCCGCGCCAGCGTGGTGGCGCTGCGTGTCGAGATGGCGATGTGACCGGCAAGGCCCTCGCGCCGGATGACGCGCGCCAGCGACGAGCCGATCAGGCCGATGCCGACCAGCGCGATCTTTTCAAACATTGGTGATGCCATGGTGTTCTAGCTTTTCAGGAATGTCGTGAGCGCGGCGATGACGCCGCGATTGGCCTCTTCGGTGCCGATGCTCATGCGCAGCGCGTTGGGGAAGCCGTAGCCGGAGACGCGCCGCAGGATATAGCCGCGCGCCGTCAGATAGTCGTCCGCCGCCGCCGCCGAATGTTTCTTGTCGTCGGGAAAGTGGACGAGAATGAAATTGCCGACGCTCGGCGTCACCCGCAGCCCCAGTCCAATCATCTGTTCGCTCAACCAGGTCAGCCAGGTCTCGTTGTGCATCACGCTGCGCTCGACATGGGCGCGGTCGCGGATCGCCGCGATGCCGGCCTCGATGGCTGTCGCGTTAACGTTGAAGGGGCCGCGTATCCGGTTGATCGCATCGACGATATGCGCCGGTGCGTACATCCAGCCGACCCGCGCGCCGCCGAGGCCGATTTTGGAAAAGGTGCGGGTCATCACCGCGTTCTCGGCGCTTCCCACCAGCTCGATGCCGGCTTCATAGTCGTTGCGCCGCACATATTCGGCATAGGCGGCGTCCAGCACCAGAAGCACGTTCTTGGGCAGGCCGGCATGCAGGCGGCGCACCTCCTGGAACGGCACATAGGTGCCGGTCGGGTTGTTGGGATTGGCGAGGAAGACGATTTTCGTGCGCGGCGTCACGGCGGCCAGGATGGCGTCGATGTCGGCGCGCTCATCGGTTTCCTTGATCGTCACCGGAACCCCGCCCGCCGCCTGGATGTAGATCTTGTAGACCATGAAGGCGTGTTCGGTAATGATGGCCTCATCGCCGGAAGCCAGATAGGTCTGCGCCAGCAGGCCCAGGATCTCGTCGGACCCGTTGGAGCAGATGATGTTCGCCGGGTTGAGGCCATGCACTTCAGCGATCGCCTCGCGCAGGCGCCGGGCGGTGCCATCGGGATAGACATCGAGCTTGGCGGCAACCTCGCGCGCGGCCTCGATCGCCTTCGGCGAAGGGCCAAGCGGGTTCTCGTTGGCCGACAGCTTGTAGACCTTGTCGACACCGGCGGGCGCGGCACTTTTGCCGGGCACATAGGCCTCGATGTCAAGGATGCCCGCGCGCGGTGTTGGACGTGCCTTGTCCGGTGTCTGGGTCATTTTGCAAAATCCGTCGAAAACCGCCTCCATCCGGAAGCCGCAGCGGAAATACAAGCCATGGCCGGCAATGTCGAGAGGCGGCAACCCTTGGGGCGCTGCTCACCGTTGACGCCGGGCCGCGTCGGTCCTAGAAGAGATGCGAACTTCCGTGGTGATTTGGCCGGTCGGCTTGCAGCCACGTTAAACAACTTGCTAAAGGGCCGTTTGCATCCTGTAACCGGCTTTGCAACGGCACTGCCGGTTTTTTGTTGTCCGCGCGACCGCTACGTGGGCTCAAAGTGAGATGGATGCCATGGCCGCCCCGCGCGCTGGAAAAACCAACAACGAAGCCGATCAGCCGTCGAGCCCGGTGTTGCGCTTCGGTGCCGATAAGCCGCTGAAGCTCGATGCCGGCACGCTGCTGTCGCCGTTCCAGATCGCCTACCAGACCTACGGCACGCTGAACGACGCTCGCTCCAACGCCATTCTTGTCTGCCATGCGCTGACCGGCGACCAGCATGTCGCCAACACCAATCCCGTGACCGGCAAGCCCGGCTGGTGGGAAGTGCTGATCGGCCCCGGCAAGATCATCGATACCAACCGCTTCTTCGTCATCTGCTCCAACGTCATCGGCGGCTGTTTGGGATCGACCGGCCCGGCCTCCACCAATCCCGCCACCGGCAAGCCTTACGGGCTCGACCTGCCGATCATCACCATCCGCGATATGGTGCGGGCACAGCTGATGCTGGTCGATCATTTCGGCATCGAGAAGCTGTTTTGCGTGCTCGGCGGCTCGATGGGCGGCATGCAGGTGCTGGAATGGGCGTCGAGCTATCCCGAGCGCGTCTTCTCGGCGCTGCCGATCGCCACCGGCGCGCGCCATTCATCGCAGAACATCGCCTTTCACGAGGTTGGGCGACAGGCCGTCATGGCGGATCCCGACTGGCATGGCGGCAAGTATTTCGAGCACGGCAAGCGCCCGGAAAAGGGCCTGGCGGTAGCGCGCATGGCCGCCCACATCACCTATCTGTCGGAAGCCGCCCTGCACCGCAAATTCGGCCGCAACCTGCAGGACCGCGAGGCGCTCACCTTCGGCTTCGACGCCGACTTCCAGATCGAAAGCTATCTGCGTCACCAGGGCATGACCTTCGTCGATCGGTTCGACGCCAATTCCTATCTCTACATGACCCGCTCGATGGACTATTTCGACCTCGCCGCCGACCATGGCGGCCGGCTGGCCGATGCCTTCGCCGCGACAAAAACTCGTTTCTGCCTGGTTTCCTTTACCAGCGACTGGCTGTTTCCCACCGAGGAAAGCCGATCGATCGTGCATGCGCTGAACGCCGCCGGCGCCTCCGTATCTTTCGTCGAGATCGAGACCGACCGTGGCCACGACGCCTTCCTGCTCGATGAGCCGGAACTGTTTGCCGCCATCAACGGCTTCATCGGCTCCGCCGCGCGCGCCAGGGGGCTCCCGCTATGAGCGTCAACGACACCCAGCGCGTCGACCTTGAGGTCGTCGCCGATCTGATCCCGCCGCAATCGCGGGTGCTCGATGTCGGCTCCGGCGACGGCTCGCTGCTGGAACTGCTGCAGGACACCAAGCAGATCGACGGCCGAGGTCTCGAACTGTCGCAGCGCGGCGTCAACGAATGCGTCGCGCGCGGCCTCTCCGTCATCCAGGGCGACGCTGACAAGGATCTCGAATTCTACCCCGACAAGGGCTTTGATTTCGTCGTCCTGTCGCAGACCTTGCAGGCCACCCGCAATCCGAAGCTGGTTCTCGATGAACTGCTCCGGATCGGCGAGCACGCCATCGTCTCCTTCCCCAATTTCGGCCATTGGCGGGTGCGGCTGTCGCTGTTCGTCAAGGGCCGCATGCCCGTGACCGCGGACCTGCCCTATTCCTGGTACGACACGCCCAACATCCACTTCTGCACCATCCGCGACTTCGTCAACCTGTGCGACGAGCTGGGCGCGACGGTGGAAAAGGCGACCGCGCTCGACGCCAACGGCCAGAAGATCGGCCTGTCGATGCCATGGTGGTTCTGGAATTTCTTCGGCCAGCAGGCGGTGTTTTTGCTGAAGCGCTAATTTAGACAGCGCCCAAAGACCACTACTTCAGAACATCCGTGGCCTTGTGTGGATGTTCGACGCCGTCGGCGAACACCACATCGGACTGGGAGTTGTTGGTGCGTAGCGCCAAAATCTCCTGGTAGGCGGGCGAATTGTACCATCCGCGCGCCTGCTGCCGGTCGGGAAACTCGATGATGATGAGGTTGCCGGGCCAATTGTTCTCGACCACCTCCACATCGCCGCCATGAACCAGGAAGCGGCCGCCAAACGGCTCCAGCGTGGCATCGATCCTGTGCAGATATTCGACGATCTGCGGACCCATCGTGGCCTGGCGCATATGGGCAACGGCGTAAGCGGTCATGTCGGAACTCCCTTTGTCGTCGAGGCCGAACCACCGGCTTCGTGAAGGCAATCTGCCCAAGCATCGGTGGCCAGTCGATTACGCCAGAGGTAATGGGAACATGTACTCGGCAGAGGGGATCAGCGGTCGAGCTCGGGGAAATACGGATCCGACAAAAACCGCCGGTCGCGCTCGCCCTGCAGGCAATCGATCGGTGCTGCCGCATCGGCCGGGACAATCCTGGCCTCGCCGCCGATACCGCTCACTTCGAGGACCAGCTTGCGGCGGATGGCGGTCGAAAACTCCGACGCCGCATAGATCGGCAGCACGAAAGAGCCGGGACCGCCGGTCACGCACTGCGCATAATAGTCGTCGAGATGCTTGAAGGTCGGCGACGGGCTGATCAGGATCGGCAGGCCATTGACGACAATGCCTTTTGCCACCGCCGCATCACGTGTCGCGGTGACAGGCGGCCCTATGTTGTTAGGGCCGTCGCCTGAAATATCGATGACGCTGCGTTCGCCCGCGAAGCCGGTTCCGTCGAAAAGATTGGTGCCGAAAGCAAGCGCGCCAGAAATCGAGGTGCCACGAAAATTGCGGAACGGTCGTGCGGCTATCTTGTCGGCGAAGGCGTTGGCGCTGTCGGCGCTGTCGATGATTTGCCAGGCCACCACCGCATCGTCGCGCACGGTGCCGGCCCATTCGAAATAGGCGATCGCGATACGGCCTGTAGTGCCCGCTCGAACGGCCTTGATGAAATCGGCATGACGCAATGCCTCGACATAACCGGCGCGCTGCAGGGCGAATTCCTTCTCGTCCATGGACAGCGAGATATCGACCGCCAGCACCAGTTCGACATCCACGGCAATGACCTTGGCCGGAACGGCAAGAGGTGCGGCCTGGGCACAGGTCAGGCAGGCAAGCAGGCTCAGAGCGTCAAGCATGGCAGCGACTACGGGCTCCAGGTCGCCGACCTTCCCTCCTGATCGCGGCGAAAATACAGCTTCGCCGGCGCGCTGCTACTTCTTGCTCTTGCGACGGATCGCCGGCGGCGGGTCGATCGCGCCTGCCCTGACTCTGGCAGGCTTCAGGGGCGGCACAGCGGCATCCTTGACGATGGTCAGCGCGCGCGGAAAGAACTGGTTGTTGTGCAGCCCGCGCCCGATGTTGAGGATCGCGGTTCCGGGCACACGCTTCTCCAGCATCGACAGCACCCGCCTCAGCGACGGTCCGTCGAACGCGTCCAGGGCTTCATCGATGATCACCCATTTCGGCTTGCGCAGGGCGAGCCTGGCGAAGGCCAGCGAGCGCTGTTCATCGTCACCCAGTTCACGCTCCCAGCGGGCGGTGCGGTCGAGCGAGGATGACAGTCTTTCAAGCCCAACCTCGGCAAGCACAGCCGAAATCTCGGCATCGGTCGCAGGATCGACACCATAGGGGTGGTCGAGCACTTCGCGCAGCGTGCCTAGCGGGAAATAGGGCGTGCGGGGCACGAAGATGGGCGCCTCCCCCGCCGGCAGGCCGATCCGCCCGCTTCCCCACGGCCAAAGACCCGCTATGGCACGGAAGAACAGCGTCTTGCCCGCGCCCGGCTCGCCGGTGATCATGACGCGCTCGCCGGGCTGGATCTCGACATGCTGGTCGGCGAGCTTGGTACATCCGTCCGGCGAGGCGACTTGAAGGCTCTCAAAAGTGAGACTGCCGTTGGCATTCTCGCCGAAGGCAATGCGCTTTTCCTTGTCGTGCAGCACATCGGTTTCCTCAAGCGCGATGCGGAAGTCGGCAACGCGCATCAGCGTGGCGCGCCAGTCGGCGATGCCGCCGATGTTGTTGATGAACCAGCGCAGCGAGGAGTGGACCTGGTTGAAAGCACCGACCGCCATCATCAAACCGCCAAAGCTGATGTCGCCCGAGAAATACACCGGCGAGGCAACCAGGATCGGCGCGACAACGGTGATCCAGCCATAGGTATCAGTCACCCAGGACAGGTTGATCTGCGCCTTGTAGATGCGCCGCATCGCGCCAAGCACTGTCGCGAGATCGAGTTCGAGCCGGTGCCTGGCATCGGCTTCGCCATGATACAGCGCGATGGCATCGACATTCTCGTTGACGCGCACCATCGAGGAGCGCAGCTCCGCTTCCCGTGTGTAGCGATCGCTGTTGAGGCTGATGAGCGGGCGTCCAACCAGCCAGCTCAGCCAGGACGCGGTGCCGGCATAGAGGAACGCGGCCCAGACCATGTAGCCGGGGATCGCCAGCGACCAGCCGCCGATGTGGAACACGAAGCCCGAAGACAATGCCCACAGCACGCCGACGAAGGACACGAGCAGGATGAATGACTGCAGCAGGCCGACGCCGAGGTCCGTCGACAGATCGGAGAGATGCGCGGCATCCTGCTGCATGCGCTGGTCGGGATTGACGCCGATGGCGCCGGCATTGGCCAGGCGGAAGGCGCGTGCGGGCCGCATCCACTGGTCGATCAGGTCAAGCGTCATCGCCTCGCGCAACTTCAGCCGGATCATCTGGTTAAGCCAGGTCTGGCCGATATTGAGCACCAGAAGGCCGCTGGCGATGGCCGCGAAGACAAGCAGCTGGTGCAGGAAGGCCGCCATGTCGCGGCGTGCTAGCGCGTCGTAGAAAGGCTGGTTCCAGCGGTTGAGCAGGACTTGTCCAGCCGAGGTCGCGATGATGACGGCCATGATGCCAAAGGACATCCAGAGCAGCGTTTTGCGAACCGGCGATCCCGCCAGCGCCCGCCTTATCGTCGCCACCTGGTCGCGCAGGCTGCTGACTTCGACCGCAGCCAGTTGGGCCGTGACGTCGGTGTCCGGATGATCAGCCATGGCCAATGTCCTTGCGCTCAGAAACAGTGCTGAAACGGGATGGAGAAACCAGCAGCGATCACGGAGTTGTCACCTGCCGGGCCGACGGCATTGCGGCCTCACGGCCAAGCCGCGTCGCGCCATGCGGTGACAAGACCGGCATGAAGACACGGCGTGAGGCGCGCTGGGCGACAGGGACGCCCTGATACAGCCGCTTCTGCGCCTCGACGACGATGACGCCGGAAAAGATCGGCCATAGCCTCCGCCCGACACGTTCCAGCACATTGTGAAAGCGCATCATGAAACGGCGCCGCGATGGCGGGAAGAACAGCGCGTCCGACCAGGAGGCCGGGGTGAAATTCGCCTCTCGCAGCAATTCAGTGAGCTGGCCGCGCGAAAACGGCCGACCATTGCCGAACGGCGTATGCTCGAAACGCGCCCAGACGCCGCGCCGGTTGGGCACGACAATGACGACCCGGCCAGCTGGCGACAGCACCCGCCAGATCTCGTTCAGCGTTTCACGCGGGTTTTCGACATGCTCGAGCGAATGGACCAGCAGCATCCGGTCGATGCAGGAATCGACCAGCGGCAGTTCCTCGTCGAAAACGAGCACGGTCGCAGTCGGCCCCGTCGCCGGCCAGACCACCGCGCCCTGCGTCGCAGGCATGAAGGCAAAGACCCGCTCGGCGTCGGTGCCGAACCGCTCCAGCCATGGCAAGGTATAGCCGAGGCCGACCAGCCGCTCGTTCGGCACCGCCGCCCATATCGACGACAGCGCCATGGTGATCGAGCGTTCGGCGAACCGGCCGAGCGTGGTCGAATAGAAGGAACGGAGATCGACGATGTCGGAATGCATGCGAGGGATGTAGCCGCGATATCGGCCAAGTTCAACAAAACGTCCAAGGCTACGCGACTTTGCGGGGATGTGATTCGACATTCCGGGAATGTCACCGGACATTCCGGGATGACATCGGCCCGCAAGCACCCTATGTCTGCGGCAACGAATGGAGCAATTCGATGCCGGTCGAAATCGAACAATTCATGTGCCGCAGCGACAATTTCGGCGTGCTGGTGCATGACCCCAAAAGTGGACAGACCGCGATCATCGACGCACCCGAGGAGGCGCCGATCCTGGCTGCCCTCAAGCGCACCGGCTGGACGCCGACGGTGATCCTGACCACGCATCATCATGCCGATCACGTCGAGGCCAATCTGGCGCTGAAGGAGCGCTTCAAGCTGCGCATCGTCGGACCGGAGGCGGAGAAGGACAAGATTCCCGGCATCGATGAAACCGTCGAGCAAGGCTCCGTCCTGCATCTCGGCGAAGAGCGGATCGATGTGATCGCAACGCCCGGCCATACCGCCGGCCATGTCTCCTACCATCTGCCTGGTTCGAAAGTGGCATTCACCGCCGACACCCTGTTTGCGCTGGGCTGCGGGCGGCTGTTCGAATGCAAGCCGCCTGTCATGTACGAGTCCTTGAAGAAACTCGCGGCACTTCCCGCCGAGACCGCCATCTATTGCGGCCATGAGTATACGCTCTCCAACGCCCGTTTCGCCTTGAGCGTCGATCCGACCAACTCGGCGCTCAAGGAGCGTGCGGCAAAGATCGAGGCCCTGCGCGCCGATAACAAGGCGACATTGCCGACCACGATCGGCGAAGAGCTCTCGACAAACCCGTTCCTGCGCTGGCACGATCCGGCAATCCGCAAACATCTCGGCATGGAGACAGCCTCCGATGCCGACGTGTTCGCCGAGATCCGCAAGCGCAAGGACAATTTCTAAAGCATCGGGCCCAAGTGGATGCCGGTTTTGGGAAAATCCGATGCTCAAACGCAAGGACTGAACCCATGACCAGCGCGGCCGAAATCATCGCGATGCTCGGGTTGAAGCCTCATCCGGAAGGCGGCTGGTACACGGAAACCTTTCGCGATAGCGCCGGCAGCCCGCGCAGCCATTCGACGGCGATCTATTTCCTGCTGGAAGGCGATCAAAGGCCGGCCTGGCACCGCGTGAAGGATGCTGCCGAGGTCTGGCATTTCTATGCCGGCGCCCCGCTCGTGCTGTCGATGCATCAGGAAGACAGCGCAATGGTTGACCAGGTCATCGAACAGGTTCTTGGCACCGAGTTGACGGCAGGCGAACGGCCGCAGCTCGTCATCCCGGCGGGCTGGTGGCAATCGGCGCGCAGCCTGGGTGAGTGGACACTGGTCGGCTGCACCGTCGCGCCGGGGTTTGATTTCGCCGCGTTCGAACTCGCCGCGCCGGGCTGGCAACCGAAACATCTTAACTCAGTAAGAACCCAAATGTGATCGCCAGTTGGGCGGCGTAATACATCACCCAGACCGCCAGGCGCATCCAGGCACGGTGCGGCGAGATGGCTGCCATCAGGAATTTTTCCGTGGCAAGCAGCCCGTCCGATGCCATGAACAGCAGCGCGCCGCCAATGACCAGGACATTGCTCACCGTCAGTGCCGAAATACCCATGGCGAGAATGGCGGCGATATAGACCGCGATCGGAACACGCAGATCAGGACCGACGCGGCGCCACAGCGCCACCAGCATGACCACCGCGAAAACGATCATCACCAGCGCGATCGCCCCGCGCCAGGATTCGGCGCCAAGCAATGCCACACCGCCGCCGGAGCGCAGGAACAGCGCGACATAGACGACATGCGCGAGAAGAAAGCTTGCCAGTCCGCCGAGAAACGCCTTTTCGCCGTCGCGTGACAGGAAGGCATCACCAATGGCGCTGAGCGCCAGTGCGCCAACCAGCAGCAACGGCCCACCTTGCATTTGCGCCAACACGCCAAGCATGGCCACGGCAAGCGTCTTGGCGGCGGAACGGGCAAGCGTCGGCTGCATGCCGAGCGTGAAGGCGTAGATCACCGCCGCCACGACCGAAAAGATCAGCGTCGCATTGGCGTTGGCGTCGATGCCACCAGGAAACGGCATCATGCCTTGGCTCCACTTTCAGTCACGGCCGGCTTGCGCAGGAACAGCGATTTTGCCGCCAGCGCCGCACCGCCAGTGATGAGCACGCAGGCCGCCAGGATGCGCAGCGATGGTTCCGCGAAGCCAGCTGAAATCAGCACCAGTGTCGAAAGCAGCGGCGCCGCATAGCTTGCCGCGCCCAGCACCTGGATGTTGCCGCGCTTCACGCCAATGTCCCAGGCGTAGAAGGCAGCTCCCACCGGCATCAGGCCAAGGCCAAGCACCGCCAACCATTGCCCGGCGCCATCCGGCAGCACCGTCTTTTCCAACGCCAGATGGCAGATCAGCGAAAGCACGGCCGTCGCGGCGCAGAACCAGGTCACGATGCTGGTCGGCACCGATGGGAAGCGCCGCGACAGGAGCGAATAGGACGACCACAGCACCGCGCACACGGCGGCCATCGCATAGCCGAAGGCATAGTGGGCGTCGAAGGCGAGGCCACCACCCTTGGTGACGATCAGGAACGTGCCGGCAAGGCCGAGCAGCGCGCCAACGACATGGTTCCAGGCCAGGCGCTCGCCCGGCATCAGCGCCGAGCCGAGCACAATCAGCAGCGGCCACAGATAGGCGATCAGGCTCGCCTCCACCGCCGGCGCATTGCGCAGCGCGGTGAAGTAGAAGAAGTGATAGCCGAACAGCCCGGCAATGCCGATTACCCAGACCTGTGGCGGTATCTTCTGGCTCTTGTCGGTGGCCGGCATGAACAGCCGTGCGACAAGCCCCACCCCGGTGCCGATGGTGAAGGTGATCGCCGACAGCAGGAAGGGCGGCACCGCGCCCGAAGCATCGGTGAGCAGGGCCAGCAGCGCCCACATGGCTACCGCCGAGAAGCCGATCAGTGTTGCGCGCCCCATGCCCGTCTCCGGCGGCGCGCCACGGCGCCTAATTTATTGCTTCGAAACGCCCCGCGCTGATGGTCAAGGTGCCGATCTGCGTTCCGACCGTCGCGTGGATCGGCGCATATACCCCGGTTTGGCCAAGCGGTGCAAACGTCACCATCATGCGGCTGCGGTCCTTGAGATAGTTCAGCGCCTTGCGGCCCTTGCGATAGCCCGACACGGGCTCAAAACCCATCCGGCAGGTGACCGTGTCACCCTTGTAGCCTGGCACCGAGATCGACCCTTTCGAGGCGTAGGTCAGCGTCAGGTCGGCGCGCATCTCACCATCGTAGAACTTCACCTTGCGCCCGCAGACCTGGTCGAGACTGTCGGCATGGATGACGGTGGCGGCCATCGGGTCCAGCACCGCTGCCAGATCGCTGGCGCCCAGCGGCACCCAGTTGTTGGGGTCGCGCTCGCCCGGCGCGGGAATGACCTGCGTAGAGGTTACAGTGCCATTGGCAAAGCGGATATCGACGACCGATGCCTTCTTGCCGGAGGTGTAGTCGGCTCGAAACGCCCGCGGCACCATGTTTTTGCCGGTAATCGTGCCCTTTGACGAGATGGTGCCACGCGTGTCGTCGAACAGCTTGGCCAGGCCGGCGCTGCTGACGCTGCCTTCGATCGAATAGGCGCCGTTCTCATAGCGGCTGGAAAACGTCGATCTCGCGATCGAAAGGCCAAGGAAAGACACGGTGTACTCACCCTTGAAGGATTCCGGCGAGGCCGCCGTGGCGGCTGACGGCAAGGCGATGGCGAGCAGGGCCGCAAGGGCGCAAGACGAACGAAGCATGGCGGGATCGGTCCTCGATTTTTGGCCGGAGGTGGGCAACTCCGGTCTGGCATGTCCCTGTGTGACCGCTTATAG
The DNA here is from genome assembly GCA_039916205.1 of Mesorhizobium sp. Lineage (GTDB taxonomy): Bacteria > Pseudomonadota > Alphaproteobacteria > Rhizobiales > Rhizobiaceae > Mesorhizobium. The sequence continues at coordinate 13,070 of JBDSLV010000080.1, forward strand.
GGTGAAATCCGGCGTTAATATGAAATGCCGGGCGCTTCCGTGGCCAAGCCGGAGCTTGACGCCTCGACGAAATGCAACTATGGAACGCCAACTTTTTCCATAAGGCCGCCTGACCAGAACCGCGCGCCACCCGGCGTGGGCACAAAGGTTTGGCAAGCCCGAGAACTGAAGGTTAGAACAATGTCCCGCACCTGCGAACTCACTGCCAAGGCAGTTATGTCCGGCAACAACGTGAGCCACGCCAACAACAAGACCAGGCGTCGCTTCCTGCCGAATCTCGTCAAAGTGACGCTGATCTCGGAAGCCCTGAACCAGAATGTGCGCCTGCGCATTTCCGCCAACGCCCTGCGTTCGGTTGAACATCGCGGCGGCCTCGATGCGTTCCTGGCCAAGGCCGATGTCAATGAACTGTCGCAGCGTGCGCGTCTCCTGAAGAAGCAGATCGCCAAGAAGATCGCCGAACAGGCTGCGGCTTAACACGCTTTATAGGCGGGGGACGACCGCCAGGTATCGGATCGAAGCCATTCAAAGCGGCTTCATCAGGTCCGATGCTCAGACAAGCGAGCGTGATCCGGTTTCGGCATGACGCTCCGCTGGTTCCATTACCCAGGATAAAAAAATGACTTCCTTCTCGAAATATCTGCCTTTCGTGGCCGCCATGGCGCTTGTCGTCGTGGCATCGAACATTCTTGTCCAGTTCCCGATGCAGGGCACGGTTGGCGGTCTGTCGCTGGCCGACATCCTGACCTGGGGCGCCTTCACCTACCCCTTCTCGTTCCTGGTCACCGATCTTGCCAATCGCCGCTACGGCCCCGCCGTGGCGCGACGGATCGTCTTTGTCGGCTTCATGGCGGCGGTGGTCTGTTCGATCCTCATCCCGCCCTTCCTGTTTCGCCATGGCCTGATCGAATTCGAAACGGCGGCTGACCGGCTGGTGCGCATCGCCGCGGCTTCCGGTGCCGCCTTCCTGTCGGCGCAATTGCTCGACGTGACCGTGTTCAACCGCCTGCGCCGGCAGAGCTGGTGGCGCGCGCCAATCATCGGCACCTTGGTCGGCTCGGTGTTCGACACAGCCGTATTCTTCACCATCGCTTTCTCGGCTGCTTTCGCCTTCGCCGGCCCAAGCGACAGTTTCGCGCTCGAAACCGCGCCTCTGATGGGCGTGTTCCACGTCGACGCCATGCGCTGGGTCTCGTGGGCGCTGGGCGATCTCTCGGTCAAGCTGATCATCGCCGTGGTCGCATTGATCCCCTACCGGCTGCTCGCTGCCCGCTGGAGCCAGCCGGCGGTTGCGGCTTAGGTTGTGATTCCCTGGGTCCAGCTTGACTCTGCAAAGACGCCGGATGGCGGGCAGGAACTTCGGCTGAAGCAGCGTGGCTCCGAATTCTCGATCATGCTCGGCACCAACGAGCTGATGAACAGCCGCCTGAGCGGTTCCGAGGAGGCGCTGGCGAAACTGTCCTGCGAACGCATCGCCGCCCGCCACCAGCCACGAATGCTGATCGGTGGGCTGGGCATGGGCTTTACGCTGCGCGCCGCCCTGGCCGAACTTCCCGCCGATGCCGGCGTCACGGTCGCCGAGTTGGTGCCCGCTGTGGTCAGCTGGGCACGAGGCCCGATGGCCGAAGTCTTTGCCGGTTGCCTCGATGATCCGCGCGTTGCCGTCCGCGAGGCGGATGTCGGGAACCTGATACGGGCGCAGCCAGCCGCCTGGGACGCCATTCTGCTCGATGTCGACAACGGCCCCGAGGGCATCGTCCACAAGGGCAATGATGCGCTTTACGGTGCGGCTGGGCTCAGCGCCGCGCGCGCCGCGCTCAAGCCGGGCGGCGTGCTTGCCGTCTGGTCACAAGGCCCGGATGCGGGTTTTGTGAGACGGCTCGGCCAGGCCGGCTTCGCCATCGAGGAGGTCAAGACGCGCGCCAACGGCAAGCGCGGCGCGCGCCATGTCATCTGGATCGCCACCAACAGGCCGCGCCCCTGACGGAGGCCGTTCTGCACGCAGGATGGCCATCGGTTTGGTCGGCGGACTAGTTCGACCTCGAGAGTTCCGCCGCAAGAGCCTCCAGCAACCCACGGCTTCCCTCTTCCCGTCCCTTGGCGGAATCGACACCGTCGAAGAACACGCCCTGTTCGGTATAGGCCAGCCGCGTGCCTTCGCCGGCAGGCGTGAGTTCGACAGTGGTGAGCGATGCCGACATCGGCTGCGGTCCGATCGCCATCCGGTAGGAGAACACGATGCGCTTGTCGGGAACGATATCCTGGAACTGCGCGTCGAGCCTTATCTCCGGGCCACCGGCGTAACTGAAGCGCGACACCTCGCCACCGCCGACGCGAAAATCGAAGGTGAATTCGGCGATGGTGAAGCCATCGCCATCGATCCGCCAGCGCCGCACCGTCGCCTTGTCGGCGAAGGCATGGAAGACGCGTTCAGGCGATTGCGGATAGGTCCGCTCGATGGTGAAGGTGGAGTGGATGACGGAATGCTCGTCTTTCGTGGCGGCGATCTGGTTCATTTCTTTTCTTCCTTGTGCTTGTCCTGAAGTGTCGAAGTCTGATCCGCTTCCGCCAGGATCTGGCCGAGGCGGTCAAGGTTGCGTTCCGCCGGGATGCGGCGCTCTGCGATCCAGTCGGCGAGTGGAGCAAGCCCGCCCGGTTCGATACGGCAGGTGCGCACGCGTCCGATCTTCTCGCTGCGGATAAGCCCGCAAGCCTCCAAGGCCTGAAGATGCTGCAGCACGGCGGCGAAAGTCATGCCGAACGGCTCCGCCAACTGGCTGACGGTGGCCGGTCCGCGGCTCAACCTTTCCAGGATCTGCCGGCGCGTGGGCTCGACGAGAGCCCTGAGGATGCTGTCGATCTCGGAATAGTTAAGCATGGGCTTGAGTATTACGCCGATCGCTTCAATAGTCAAGTCCGTACTAAAGTGTTTTGATGAGCGTCGAGCGACGACCAATCGACCCCCAATCCGTCGATCTGCGCTCGACACCTCTCCCCCGATCGACGGGGTAGAGGAAGGGCGTTTCCCTTGGGCGGTTCAGAAGGGTATGCGTCCGCCGAACCAGTCTCCCTTCCTCTCCCTCCGGAGGGGGAGAGGTGGCGCTGCGAAGCAGCGACGGAGTGGGGGAAGACGTTCGACCAGATCGAACCTGCCGTTGGAAACACCCAACTTCAGGTTGGCAGTCGGGCGCCATTCAATCCTGGTGCAGGACAAATTCCAGGTAGAGATTGCGCTGCAGGATCGAATGGTTGTCGTCGGAGACCAACGACACCATCAGCGCGCCGTCGTCACGGGTCCAGACGTCGAGCCCTTCCATATTGTCGATCTGATAGCTCATGTCGGCCTCCAGCAGCACGGGCCCATCGGCGACCGCGCCCTTCTCGACGCTCTCGCCATAGATGCGCCGCAGCCGCATCTTGAGGCCGCCTGCCATCGAAAAACTGCGCTCCAGAAGCAGCAGATCGCCGTCCGGCAGGAAGGCGCCATCGGTGATGTCGAAATCGCCGTTGCGCTTGACGGTGAAAACGCCCTTGTGCGGCCCTTCGATGATGGCGGCGTAGATGTTGCCTGATTTGTCGAGGCTCTTTTCCGAGACCACCACCAGCCCGCCCTGATGCTGGCCATTGGCGTTCGCATGAGTAACGGTCTCGAAGCCGCGATTCTGGCGAAGCTCGCGGGCCGGCACCAAGAAATCCAGCTGCTTGAACGGCGCCTTCATATCGTCCGGGTTGATCTTGAACTGGGCGACACGGTGGTTGCGCTCGAAGCCGACCGTGGCGATGCCATCCTGGACCGCAAGGCCCTCGGCATCGACCTCCCACTTCTTGTCGATCGGCTGGCCTGCCGTGTCGACCATTTGCTGCATTCGGAAATTCTGGATGCCGGACGGGCGCCTGTCGGCGTCGCGGGCGATCGTGCCAAAAAACCAGAAGCCGGTATCAGCGACACCGATGAAATCGCCGCCCGGTTTCAGGAAGCGAAAAGCCGACAGCGCGCCGAAATCGCGCACACGCGAGGTCATCTCCAGCCCGCCGACGAATTCGAGCGGGCCGAAATTCTTCTCATCATGGCCGATGTGGAAATTGCTGATCGGGCGGGCCGAGATTTCGACCGGTTCGACGGAGGCCGAACCGGCGGCAAGGGCCGAAGCGGCACCGGCAAGCAGGGCCATCGCGGCGAAAACTGTCTGCCGAAAGCCGCCGCGCGACAGGATCATCCGGCGCGCCGAATGCCGCCGCGCCGCGTATCCTTCGCGCTCTCCTCGCCAAACAGCGAAGCCAGCTGTTCGGTCATGGCGCCGGCCAGTTCCTCGGCGTCAACAATGGTGACGGCGCGGCGGTAATAGCGGGTGACGTCATGGCCGATGCCGATGGCCAGCAGTTCAACCGGCGAACGTGTCTCGATCAACTCGATGACCGCGCGCAGATGCCGCTCGAGATAGTTGCCCGGATTGACCGACAGCGTCGAATCGTCGACCGGCGCGCCGTCCGAGATCATCATCAGGATCTTGCGCTGCTCGGGCCGCGCGATCAGGCGGTTATGCGCCCAAAGCAGCGCCTCGCCATCGATGTTTTCCTTAAGCAGGCCTTCGCGCATCATCAGGCCGAGATTGCGCCGCGCCCGCCGCCACGGATGGTCGGCGGACTTGTAGATGATGTGGCGCAGGTCGTTCAGCCGGCCAGGGTTCGGCGGCTTGCCGTCCTTCAGCCACTTCTCGCGCGCCTGCCCGCCCTTCCAGGCGCGGGTGGTGAAGCCGAGGATCTCGACCGAGACACCACAACGCTCCAGTGTGCGCGCCAGAATGTCGGCGCAGGTCGCGGCAACCGTGATCGGCCGGCCGCGCATCGAGCCCGAATTGTCGAGCACCAGCGTCACCACTGTGTCGCGGAACTTCGTATCGCGTTCCTGCTTGAACGACAACGGCTGCATCGGATCGATGACCACCCGCACCAGCCTGGCCGGATCGAGATAGCCTTCCTCAAGGTCAAAGTCCCAGGAGCGGTTCTGCTGCGCCATCAGGCGGCGCTGCAACCGGTTGGCCAACCGCCCGACGACGCCGGACAGACTGGCGAGTTGCTTGTCGAGGAAGGCGCGCAGCCGGTCGAGCTCTTCTTCCTCGCAAAGTTCCTCGGCACCGACCGTCTCGTCGAAGGCGGTGGTGAATATCTTGTAGTCGATTTCCTTGGGCAGATTGTTAAAGGGATTGTCGTTGCGCCGCGCCTCGCCCGGTGTCTCGGCATCGGCGTCGTCATCGTCGGACAAGTCATCGGCGGTGGCGTCGGAGGCTTCGGTCTCGGATGACTGCTCATCATCGGCGGACGCCTCTGCATCCTCGGACTGCGACTGTTCCGAGCCGGAATCGTCCTCGCCGCCCTCCTCGCTCTGCTCCTCGCCTTGCGGCTGGTTGTCGTCGTTGTCCTCGCTGTCTTCCGTCTCCTGGTCGTCGCCGAGTTCCTCGGCCATTTCCATGGAGGCGAGCATCTCGCGCACGACGCGGGCGAAAGCCTGCTGGTCTTCGAGCTTGGCCGACAGGCCGTCGAGATCGGCACCTGCCTTCTCTTCGACCCAGGGGCGCCAGAGATCGACCAGCCGCTCACCGCTCTTCGGGATCGGCCGGCCGGTCAGTTTCTCGCGCACCATCAGCGCCAGAGCTTCCTCGATCGGCGCGTCGGCCTTGTCCTTGACGTCGACAAGATTGGCCTTGGCGTATTTGTCCTCGAGCATCGAACCGATGTTGTCGGCAACGCCCTGCATGGCGCGGCTGCCGATCGCTTCGACACGGGCCTGCTCGACGGCATCATAGATGGCGCGGGCCGCCTTGCCTTCCGGCGCCAGCTTGGTGTGGATGCGGGCATCATGGCAGGCACGCTTCAGCGCCATGGAATCGCCGAGGCCGCGGGTGATCGCGATGTCGGTCTTCGACGCCTTCTTCGGCAATTCGGGCAGCCTGGCGCGGCTGCCGGCGAGCGCCGGCCGGTCCTTGGCGAAACCGACTTCGAGCTCCTTGTCACCGGCAATGGCGCGCATGCAAACGGTGACGGCACGCTTGAAGCTGTCGGCTTCAGAACCCGTCTTCGACTTGTTGCGCGTGTTGTCGCCCGGACCCGCCATCGATTATTCCCTGGAGCGTGATTTTGTCCGAAAGGCCCTATGACCTCTAGGCATCACGCCCTTAGCCCAGCACCACGTTGGCCGCGCTCTCCGGCAGATCCTCGCCGAACGCGCGCTGATAGAACTCGGCAACCACCGAGCGCTCGAGCTCATCGCACTTGTTGAGGAAGGTCAGCCGGAAGGCCATGCCGATATTGCCGAATATCTCGGCATTTTCGGCCCAGGTGATCACGGTACGCGGGCTCATCACCGTCGACAGGTCGCCATTGATGAAGGCCGAACGCGTCATGTCGGCGACGCGCACCATCTTGTTGACGATGTCCTTGCCCTTGCCGTCGCGGTAATGCTTGGCCTTGGCCAGGACGATGGCGACTTCATTGTCGTGCGGCAGGTAGTTAAGCGTCGTGACGATCGACCAGCGATCCATCTGCGCCTGGTTGATCTGCTGCGTGCCGTGATAGAGGCCGGTGGTGTCGCCAAGGCCAACTGTGTTGGCGGTCGAGAACAGCCGGAAGGCCGGGTGCGGACGAATGACCCGGCTCTGGTCGAGCAGCGTCAGCCGGCCAGACGATTCCAGCACGCGCTGGATGACGAACATCACGTCCGGACGGCCAGCGTCATATTCATCGAAGCACAGTGCGACATTGTGCTGGTAGGCCCAAGGCAGGATGCCGTCGCGGAATTCGGTGATCTGCAAGCCGTCCTTGACGACGATCGCGTCCTTGCCGACGAGATCGATACGGCTGACATGGCTGTCGAGGTTGACGCGCACGCAGGGCCAGTTGAGGCGCGCGGCGACCTGTTCGATATGGGTCGACTTGCCGGTGCCGTGGTAGCCCGACACCATGACGCGGCGGTTGTAGGCAAAGCCTGCGAGGATCGCCATCGTCGTGTTTTTGTCGAACAGATAGTCCGGATCGATATCAGGCACATGCTCGCTGGTTACCGAATAGGCCGGCACCACCATCTTGGACTCGAAACCGAATTTTTCCTTCACCGACACGGTTGTGTCAGGCAGGTTGGCGATGTCGCGATCGACCTTGTTCATCTCTATCAACGTCTCCACGGGCGAAACGATTGATTTCGCCGGCAACCAATTTGTTCGGGGGCGGTCTTAGAGCCTTTTCCAACCTTATGAAAGTTGGAAAACGACACGAACCGTATGGTCGCTCAGCACAGGCCTGCCTGTTTGAGCACGCGATAGGCCTGAAGCACATCGCGGAACCGGTCTTCCGAACCTCTATCGCCACCATTCGCATCCGGATGATGGCGCTTCACCAGTTCCTTATAGCGCGCCTTGATATCCTTGCCAGTCGCCTTTGTATCAAGGCCAAGCGTTTCCAGCGCCTTGGCCTCAAGCGGCTTGGCCGTGCGCACACGCGCCTCGCGCGGATCCTTGGGGCCTTTGAACAGGTCGAAGGGGTCGCGCATGCGGTTGTAGTAACCGGCGCGGCCCGAGCGCAACTGCGCCATATCGGGCGACGAACGCGTCGAAGGGGCAGTGGCGCCCATCTTCCAGGTCGGCCGGTGGCCGGTCATCGCCTCCTTCTGGAAGCGCGCGACCTCGGTGTCCGGCACGCCGGAGAAATAGTTGAAGCCCTTGTTGTACTCACGCACATGGTCGATGCAGAAGCGGAAATACTCGCCCTCCTTCATCCGTCCGACCGGCGCGCGATGGGTGCCCGCCTCCTTGCAGCCATCCCACTGGCAGATCGGCGAATGCGACTTCACCTCCGCATCCTTGTCAGGGCGGACGCGAATCTTTTCGAAATATTTGGGATACGGCTTCATCTCACCCATTTATGGGGCGTTCGCAGATGCGAAACAAGAATTGACATTTTCGCGATGATCGCCCTAACCGCTGAATCGCGGCATAAAGCAGGCGAATGGCATATTTTGTTGCTGGCAGGGGCCATTTCTGAAACCGATTCCGGTTTTCGAGGGCCTCGTGCCAATCATATGTGGTGAAGGGAGATGGCGATGTCCATACAGGCGACCATGGAAGACAAGCTGAACAAGGCGTTTTCGCCGGAGCGGCTGGTCATCATCAACGAGAGCCATCTCCATGCCGGCCATCACCATCAGGACTCCGATCACCACGGCACCTATGACGGCACCGGCGAAACGCATTTCCGCGTCCGCGTCGTTTCGCCTGTCTTTGCCGGCATGAGCCGCATCGACCGCCATCGCGCCGTCAACGACCTGCTGTCCGAAGAATTGAAGGCCGGTGTCCATGCGCTGGCGATCGAGCCGGCGGCCCCCGGCGAAAAGACCCGCTGGTAGGCGGCCAGCCCTTACCTTCTCGTAGGCGCGTTCAGATTATCGCTTCGATGAGGAACGGCCCTGGACGCGACAGGGCGCTGTCCAGAAGCGCGTCGAACCGTTCGCAGGTACCGGCGCGCGCCGCCTCCACGCCCATGCCCTTCGCCAGCGAGACCCAGTCGAGCGACGGATGGTCGAGGTCGAGCATGCGCCTGGCATTCTCGCCGATCGCGTTGACCCCGACATTGCGCATCTCGCCATGCAGGATCGCGTAGGTGCGGTTGGAAAAGACGATCGTCACCACGTCTAGCTTTTCCCGCGCCTGCGTCCACAAGCCTTGCACCGTGTACATGCCGCTGCCGTCGGCTTCCAGATTGATCACCTTGCGGTCGGGGCACGCAATCGCGGCTCCCGTCGCCATAGGAATGCCGCCGCCGATGGAGCCGCCTGTGCCCATCATGTAGTCATGCGGCGCAGCAAGGGCCGACAGCGCAAAGAACCGCCGCGCCGAGGTGACAGCTTCGTCGCAGACAATCGCATTGGCCGGCAGCTTTCGTGCCACCGACAGGGCGATCGCGTCGTCCGTCAGCTTGCCGCTCGGCGTCGGCTCGTCGGGGAAAGCAGTTGCGAATGAGACCTGTTGCGACGGTTTCACACCCAGCTCATCGGCAAGCGCCTCAAGTGCCGCCTTCAAATCCTGACCATGCGCAGCCAGCGTCAACACCTGGCAATCGTCACGGACAAGCCGCCCCGGCTTTCCCGGATAGGCGAAGAAGGCCACGGGCTCCCTGCCGCCGACCAGGATCAGGACATCGATATCCCGGAGCATCGCCGTCGCGGCGTCGACCGGATAGGGAATGCGCGTCGGCGCGACACGCCCGCGCCCGCGTTGCATCCGTGCGATCAGAACGTCGCTGAACAGACGGGCATCACTGGCGGTCGAGATCTGACCGGCAATCTCCAGCGCATCGGCTCGTGCCGCAAGTCCTCGTACGATCATGCCAACGCGGCCCGGAGCCGAACGGATCGCCGAGGCGACCTTGCGCACAGCCTCCATGTCGACGGCTGGCGGCGGCGCCAACACCACCTTTTCAGGCGAAACCGCATCGGCATCGCCCCAGGCAGCATCCGCAGGCAGGATCAGCGTGGTGACCGCGGGCGGTGTCAGCGAGGCTCGAATGGCAGCCTCCGTGGCCGGCTGGACATCAGCCGGGCCATCGATGCGGCGGACCCACTTCGACATCGGCGCTGCCAGGCCTTCGATATCACTGGTGAGCGGAGCATCGAGCGGCAGATGATAGGAAGCATGGTCGCCGACAATGTTGATCATCGAGCTGAGCGCGCGCCGGGCGTTGTGCATGTTGGCCAACCCGTTGGCCAGCCCCGGACCGGTGTGCAGCAGGGTGGCGGCCGGCCGATCGGTCATGCGGGCATAGCCGTCGGCGGCACCCGTCACCACGCCTTCGAAGAGGCCAAGCACGCAGCGCATTTCCGGCTTGCGGTCCAAGGCGGCGACAAAATGCATTTCCGACGTGCCGGGGTTGGCGAAGCAGACCGTCACATCATTGGCCAGAAGCACGTCACACAGGACATCGGCGCCGTTCATGCAGTTCTCTCCGGTTTGACGGTCAGGAGCAATTCCAGGAAAGCACGAGGCGGTTTTCCGCCCGGGAACTGCGCCAGAACAAACAGACGGCACAGTTGCACCGGCGAGTACGCCTACAGCAATATCCCGCCATCACTTTTGGTCTGATCCAGGCGGCGGGATCAACCGACCGTCGACTTGAGGAACGCCAGCGCGGCAGCGGTCAGCGCGTCGCCGTCCTCGCCGAAATCGCGATTGATCGACATATGCGAATAGGCGCTGCCGTCGAACAGCGCCACCTGAGTGCCCGTGGCGCGCAGGCGATCGGCAAAGGCTTCGAGTCCTCACCACGGCCCGAGGCGCGCGAATAGGCGATGAAGGTCGGCGGATGCATGCGGCTGTCGACATAGCTGGCCGGCGACAGCGCGACCCGCGCTGGCAAGGCAGGAATCGCGGACAATTGCTGCGCTCGTCTAGCGATAGGTTACCGCGCTATCTTGTTCCTGACACAGCTCAGTGTCGGCAGAGCAGTGATATCATCTCTGGAGGTTTCAGGCGGTTGGAGATCACTGAAGCCTTCCGCAGCACACTGTCCTATTGCCTTCATGATCATTCCGCGAACATCAGGATTCGGGAGTGACGAGTAGGAAAAATATGGAACCGGCAAGGGGAACCCGTCAATATAGTCCAACGCTCCTTGAACACACAGGTCTCTTGACGTTTGGCCTTTTTCTTCCAACTCCTTTTGGCCAATGACAACAATCCCCACTGATGCCCATGTTTGCCTTGACGTAAATTTATAAGCTGTACAGCCATCATTGCTAAGCTCGGCTTTTCGTAAGAAATCTTTATAGGATTTCAAAAGTCTCGACTGAGAGAGCAACGCCTCTATTTCAGCTGGAAAGCTGTATTTGCTGCTGATGGAAATTATCGAAATCTGAGCCCCGGGGCCCCAAAATCTAGTCAGGTAAAATGGGCGAGACCCGAGATTCTCATACCTCCCAACTGCCTGATTTATACCGCCATCGCTGCCAAGAATTTCATACAGCCGGCCCCATGCCGGCCAAACAAAGATTTTCTCTGCTAGAGGCAGCGCGCCGATATATTTGATCGCCAGTTCACTATTTTCCTTTGAGGCAATATCCGTCGAAGCGGCAGAAGCAAATTGTGTAAGAAAGAACAAAGAGAAAATTGACTGAACCAGTTTTCGGGCCTTTTCGCGCCTTCTATTTCTGACCAAGATTACCCCCCCTCTGCTGGCCTGATCCTGAGCCTGGCGATGCGGTTCTTGTCGCGCTTCATCACGACGAAGCGCTTGCCGTGGAAGGTAAAAGCCTGCTTTTCATCCGGGATCGACTGCGTCTCATGAATGACGAGCCCGGCGATGGTCGTGGCCTCCTCGTCCGGCAGGTTCCAGTCCAGTGCCCGGTTCAGGTCGCGGATCGGCACGGTGCCGTCGACAACGACCGAGCCATCGGCTTCCTGCTTGACGCCCTGGATGTCGACATCGTGCTCGTCGGCGATCTCGCCGACGATCTCCTCGATAATGTCCTCCAGTGTCACCAGCCCTTCCACCTCGCCATATTCGTCGACGACGACAGCGAAATGCGCCTTGCGACGCAGGAAGGCGTTGAGCTGTTCCTGCAAGGTCGTGGTGTCGGGCACGAACCACGGCTTTGACGCGATCTTCATCACATCGATCTTGGAAAAATCGTTGCCGACATCATTGAGCGCGCGCAGCAGGTCCTTGGCGTGCAGCACGCCGACGATGTTGTCGAGCGAGCCTTTCCACAGCGGCATGCGGGTGTGCGGGCTCTGCAGGATCTCGCGCACCACGGCTTCCGGCGGGTTGTCGGCATTGACCGAACGCATGTTCGTGCGGTGGACCATGATGTCGGAGACTTCGAGCTCGGCCAGATCGAACAGGCCGCCGACACGGTCTCGGTCCTCGCGCACCATCTGGCCGTCGCGGCGGAAGTCGTCGACGGCGCCACGCAATTCATCCTGGGTCGAGCGCTGCGGCTCGATGCGCGACAGCTCGTAACCAAACATGGCAAATAGGCGCGTGCGGAAAATCAGAGCCAGAAGAACAAGGCCGGCAAGGACAACGACAACGATCCATCCGGTCTCGGTCATCACGGGCGGCCTTCTTGCCGGCTCTGATGGTTTTCCCTGAGAAACGACAGCACTTCCGACGCCGGCACATCCTTGGCGATGAAGGACTGACCGATGCCGCGCGTCAGGATGAAGGTCAGCGCGCCGCGCGACACTTTCTTGTCCTGAGTGATGAAGGAGAACAGCGCCTCGGCATCGGGCAATTCGCCGGGAATATCGGCCATGCGCCACGGCAAACCAACGGCGCGCAGATGTGCCTCAACCCGCGCCGCATCGTCGGGGCTGGCCAGATTGAGCCGCGAGGAAAAGCGATACGCCAGCGCCATGCCGATGGCGACGCCCTCGCCATGCACGAGGCGGGCGCCGTCATATTGGGTGGCCGCCTCCAGCGCGTGACCGAATGTGTGGCCAAGATTGAGCAGCGCACGGTCGCCGGTCTCTAACTCGTCGCGGGCGACAACATCGGCCTTGGCGCGGCAGGCTTCAGCGATGGCTTGCGTCCGCTCCGGGCCGCCGGCGAACACCTGTTGCCAGTTCGCCTCAAGCCAGGCGAAGAAATCCGGGCGGTCGATGAGCCCATATTTGGCCAGTTCGGCATAGCCGGCGCGGACTTCACGCAGCGGCAGCGTGTCGAGCACGCCTGTGTCGGCCAGCACCAGCTTGGGCTGCAGAAAGACACCGACCAGGTTCTTGCCGCGCGGACTGTTGATGCCGGTCTTGCCACCAACCGAGGAGTCCACCTGCGCCAGCAGCGAGGTCGGTACCTGCACGAAATTCATGCCGCGCCGCACGATGCCAGCGGCAAAGCCGGTGAGATCGCCGATGACGCCGCCGCCCAGCGCGATCACCACGTCGCCGCGTTCCAGCTTTGCCGCCAGCACGCCGTCGACCACCTCTTCGAGATGCGCGAAACTCTTGGTTTTTTCGCCAGGCGGCATGGTGATGACGGCGGGCTGGATGCCGCCCTTCTCAAGGCCAGCTTTCAGCGTTTCGAGATGTGCGGCGGCAACATTGTCGTCGGTGACAACTGCCGCGCGCGTGCCCGGCAGCCGCCGCGAAATCTCGGCGCCGGCGCGCGACAACAGGCCGGAGCCTATCAATATGTCATAGGTCCGGTCGCCGAGCCCGACTTCGACGATAACCGGCTTGTCTTCGCTCATGAATTGGCCTCGCCAAGTGGCGTGATTACGGCAACGCCAAGATGGCCGCAAAGGGCATCCAGCACCTCGGTCGCGATGATCTCCTTGCGGTCGTCGCGGGTCGGCACGGTGACGTCAGCCGTCGCGTAAACCGGATAGCGTTCGTCCATCAATCGCTCCAGAACGGCGCGCGGATCAGCGCTTTTCAGCAATGGCCGGTTCTGCTTCTTGGAGACCCGCTCCATCAGCAGGTCGAGCTCGGCCTTCAGCCACACCGACACGCCATGCCCGGCGATCGCTTCGCGCGTCTGCGCGTTCATGAAGGCGCCGCCCCCGGTCGACAGCACTTGCGGGCCGTTTTCCAGCACGCGCAGGATGACGCGCTGTTCCAGTGCCCGGAATTCGGTTTCGCCATAGCGCTCGAACAGTTCCGGGACCGTCATGCGCGAGACGCTTTCGATCTCCTGGTCGCTGTCGATGAAGGGCAGCGCCAGCATGGTCGCCACCTTGCGGCCGATCGCCGTCTTGCCGGCGCCCATTAGGCCGACAAAGACGATGGAACGATTGCCCAGTTGGCCGAGCAACGCGGCATGGCTTTCATCAGGAGGATTTGCAGGCAGCGCGTTCATCAGACCTTGATGTTTCGAGGACCCTCTTTGCCGGCGTATCGACATCAAAAGCCTGTTTGCGTCAAGCGTTGCGCGTCCTTTGGGCCTTGTAGAGCTGGGAAAAGCGCCAGCAACGGAAGTTGCCGGTCAAGATCAGCTTCATCCTTGAATTGGCCGGATTGGCGTCCCATAAGGACACAGGGTTTGGAAACGCAGAACGAAAAGACGGGCGAAACTTGATGCCGACACTGTTCCGCTTTGTCGTGACGCTGACGATTCTGGCCGGCATTGCCTATGGCACGATGTTCGCGCTGGCGATGTTCGTTGAGCCGAAAAAGACGGAAATGAGTGTGCGCATCCCGCCCGAGAAGCTGAACCCTAGGAAAAACTGACCTTAAAGTCATGAACAGCGCCGCCCGCATCGAGGCTTTTCTGGAAATGATGAGCGCCGAGCGGGGCGCGGCCGAAAACACGCTGTCCTCCTATCGCCGCGACCTCGAAGACGCTTCGCAACAGATAGGCGGAGGCCTCGCTGGAGCTGGCGCTACCGATATCCGCGCCTATCTCGATGATATCGCCGCGCGTGGCTTTGCCGCGACATCGCAGGCGCGCAAACTGTCGGCGATCCGGCAATTCTTCAAGTTCCTCTACGCCGAGGGCCTGCGCGGCGACGACCCGACCGGCACGCTGGACAGCCCGAAGAAGGGCCGGCCACTGCCCAAGACAATGAGCGAGGCCGACACGGGCCGGCTGATCGATCGCGCCGCACAGGAAGCCGGCGATGCCTCGCTGGGCAACGACGACAATCTGGCGGCGCTGCGCCTGCATGCGCTGGTCGAGGTGCTTTACGCCACCGGCTTGCGGGTTTCCGAGCTGGTCGGCCTGCCGGTGACCGTGGCGCTGCGTGACGACCGCTTCTTCATGGTGCGCGGCAAAGGCAACAAGGAACGCATGGTGCCGCTGTCGGCCAAGGCCCGCATCGCGATGCGGGCCTGGCTCACGGCCCGCGCCACCGTGCCCGCCCTTGCCGACAGCACGTTCCTGTTTCCCGCGGCGTCCGACAGCGGCTATCTCTCACGCCAGGTCTTCGCCCGCGACCTGAAGGGACTTGCCGCCCGGACCGGCATCGCTTCGGCGAAAATATCTCCGCACGTGCTTCGCCATGCTTTCGCCAGCCATCTCCTGCAGAACGGCGCCGATCTCCGGGCCGTGCAGCAATTGCTTGGCCATGCCGACATATCGACGACACAGATTTACACCCATGTGCTGGAGGAGCGGCTGGTGCGACTGGTCAACGATCATCATCCGCTTGCCGACTAGGCCTCATATCGCTATGTGAGGACGACGTTCCACCGCCCGGACCCCTCGATTTCAGGGTTCCGCCAGCCATTGCCTTCCGACGTATCGGTCCGCCCAAGAATGTACAATTACCTCGATTTCGAAAAACCGGTCCAGGATCTTGAAGGCAAGATTCTCGAGCTGAAGAAGCTTGCCGAGAATGGCGAAGCGGTCGACGTCGGCGATGAGATCAGCCGCCTTGAGAAGCGTTCTCGCGACGCGCTGCGGGACGCCTACAAGGCGCTCACGCCATGGCAGAAGGTCCAGGTGGCGCGCCATCCTGACCGGCCGCACTGCGTCGACTATATCAAAGGCCTGTTCAGCGATTTCACACCGCTCGCCGGTGACCGCAATTTCGGCGAAGACCAGGCGATACTTGGCGGCTTTGCCCGTTTCCGCGGCGAACCGGTCGCGATCATCGGCCAGGAAAAGGGTTCGGACACCACCAGCCGGCTGAAGCATAATTTCGGCTCCGTGCGGCCGGAAGGCTACCGCAAGGCGGTACGGCTGATGGAGCTCGCCGACCGCTTCAAGATCCCGTTGGTGACGCTTGTCGACACGGCTGGCGCATATCCCGGCGTCGGCGCCGAGGAACGCGGCCAGGCGGAAGCCATCGCCCGCTCGACCTCGGCCTGCCTTGGCCTGAAAGTGCCATCGATTTCGATCGTCATCGGTGAAGGCGGATCGGGCGGTGCCATCGCGATCGCCACCGCCAACCGCGTCTACATGCTCGAACACGCCATCTACTCCGTGATTTCGCCGGAAGGTGCCGCCTCGATCCTGTGGCGCGACACGACGCGCTCGAAGGACGCGGCGACCAACATGAAGATCACCGCGCAGGACCTTCTGGAGCTGAAGATCATCGACGCCATCATCCCTGAGCCGCTCGGCGGCGCCCATCGTGGCGCCGAAACGGTGATCACCGCGACCGGTGACCTCATCGCCAGGACGATGAAGGACTTTGCCGGCGTCAACACCGATTTCCGCGAGCAGCGCCGCGAGAAATACCTGGCGATGGGCCGCAGTCTCTGATCAGGATCCGGTCCCCGCGCCGCAATATGGCGGCGTGCACCAATTTCGCCACAAAAATGCCGCTGCATTCGGCTCAATGAGGCTACCGCAGGGGCACGCGCCGGCACTTGCGGTAAGGAATTTTCAAGGTTAACGGGCTTAGGGTCTGTTATGTTCAGTGTAGCAGCCAGGACATGAAAAGCCCTGGCGCCAGAGAAAAGACGATAGCCGTACCCATGTTTGCCAAGCTTGCCCGCACCGGAATCCTGATCGCTGCTCTCGGCGCCGCCGGCTGCAACGATTCCTCGATGAAGGACTTTGCCCCGGAAGCCAACAAGCCGCTGCCGGACAAGATCCTGGCCGACATGAAGGCCAAGGGCATGATTCGCACCTCCTCGGTGATGGCGCGCATCTTCAAGGAAGAAGGCAAGCTCGAGATCTGGAAGGCCAAGACCAACGGCCGCTACGACATGGTCGCCAGCTACGAAATCTGCAAATGGTCGGGCAAGCTTGGGCCGAAATACACCGAAGGCGACCGCCAGGCGCCGGAAGGCTTCTACACGGTCCGTCCGGCGCAGATGAACCCGCGCTCGAACTATCACCTGTCGTTCAACATCGGCTTTCCCAACGCCTATGACCGCGCCAATGGCCGCACCGGTGCCAACCTGATGGTGCACGGCGCCTGTTCATCGTCTGGTTGCTATTCGATGACCGATGCGCAGATCGAGCAGATCTATGCTTTTGGCCGCGATGCGTTCCAGGGTGGCCAGACCGAATTCCAGATCCAGGCCTTTCCGTTCCGCATGACCGCCGCCAACATGGCGCGTTACCGCAACGACCCGAATTACGACTTCTGGAAGATGCTGAAGGTCGGCTACGACAATTTCGAAGTCACCAAGGTGCCGCCAAAGGTCGACGTCTGCGAGAAGCGCTATGTCTTCAACCAGGTCGCCGCGGACGGCCAGACCTTCAATCCGACCGGCGCCTGCCCGGCGACGACCCAGCCGGATTCGCTGAAGAGCGCCTACAACGCCTACCAGACCACCTATGACGCGGCCTTCAACGGCGCGCTCAAGGTCAGTGTGCCGGCGCCCAAGCCGACCATCGCCGGCATCAAGGAAGCCAGCATCGTGTCCGACTGGTCGAAGAAGCGCGCCCGCGGCGAGCGCGTGCCGATCGACCCGCCGTCGCTCAACTCCGATGGCTCGGTGACCGAGACGGCGCGCATGGGCCGCATCGATTCGCCGACAGGCCGCAAGATGGCGGCACTGGACGCCGAGAAAGCCGCCAAGCAGAAGGCCGAGGAACAGAGGCTTGCCGCGATAGAAGCCGCCAAGGCGCAGAAGGAAGCAGCCAAGGCGCTGGCGCTGGCCGAAAAGGAAGCGGCCAAGCGCGCTGCCGAAGCCCCTGTCGCCACAGCAACCATTGCTGCGCCTTCGGAAGCCGCTCCGGCAGCCGAAACGCAAGCGGCGAGCGCCGATGAAAGCCGGGTATCGAAGCTGAAGAACAAGCTGCTCGGCATGTTCGGCGGCTGAGGTTTTCACCTTGGCCAAACGCGCTTCTATCTACGACCTCAAGGGGCTGAACTGCCCGCTTCCCGTGCTCAAGGCGAAAAAGCGTCTGGCCGCAATGCAGCCGGGCAGCCGCCTGTGGCTGGAGACCACCGACCCTCTCGCCGTCATCGATATTCCGGCATTCTGTGCCGACAGCGGCCACCAACTGGTGGAGACGGCAGCCGTCACCGGCGGCCATCGCTTTCTGGTCGAGCGCGGCGAACAGCGCCCATAAGCCGATCTGGCGATTTTACCGCCCGGCGATCGCCAGCGGGTTGTTTTCCAGCGCGGCGCGGTCGGGTGTGTCGATCGACGGCCGGTTGGTGAAGGCGGCGAACAGCCGGCGGACATAGTCTTCCGGCATGTCGAGCGTGATCAGCACCAGCCGTGTGCCGCGCTGGCCATCCGGCCAGGACGCAAGCTGCACCGGCGGATGCAGGATTTTCTGCACACCGTGGATAACCAGTGGTCGGGACGGGTCTTCCCGCAACTCGATGACCCCCTTCATGCGCAGCAGGCGCTCGCCATGCGCCGAGCGCAGCAGATCAAGGAACATCTCAATCGCGGAAAACGGCACCGGCCCGTCATGGATCAGCGAATAGGAGCGCACCCGTGAATCGTGCCGATGGCCATGGTCATGACCATGCTCGTGATCATGTTCATGGTGATGCTTGTGATCGTGCGCGGCCTCCTCGCCCAGCCAGCGCCGCACATCTGCGGATTTGGTTGCCGGGTTGTAGAGACCGCAATCAAACAGCGCCGCGACGCCGGTCGTCGCATCATCGGCATGGAGCACTTCCACGCCCGGATTGATCTGCCTCAGCCGCGCCCGCAAGGCCTCGGCGTCGCGCGCATCGGTGACCAGATCGGCTTTCGTCAACACAATCCGGTCGGCGACCGCCACCTGCTTCACCGCCTCGACATGGGCATCGAGCGTGGCGTCGCCATTGACGGCGTCGACCAGCGTGATGACACCGTCGAGCCGGAACGCCTGGACAAGTGCTGGGTGCGCCATGATCGACTGCAGCACCGGCGCCGGATCGGCAAGGCCAGTGGTCTCGACGATAACGCGGGCAAGCTTGGCGATACGGCCCGTCTGCAGCCTGTCGACGAGATCGGCCAGCGTATCGACCAGTTCGCCGCGCACCGTGCAACACAGGCAACCGTCGGAAAGCTGGATAATGCCGTCGGAAGCCTGCTCGACCAGCAGGTGATCGATCGCCACCTCGCCGAATTCGTTGATGATCACAGCCGTGTCGGCCAGTGCCGGGTCTTTCAGCAGCCGGTTGAGCAGCGTCGTCTTGCCGGCGCCGAGAAAACCGGTCAGCACGGAGACGGGGATGGGAAAGCCCGCCATCAGCCTAGTTCGCAACCTTGACCGGCTGGTCGCCTTGCACTGCCGAGGCACCCGAAACGACGGGATTGCCGCCGGCCGGCGCCGGCCTGTCGGGCCGCCAGGCCGGGATCGGCACGTCGGCGTATTCCTGGCCGCCTTGGCCGAGCATCGCCTTGGGCGCCGGGCCGGTGGCGCCGCCGAGGCCGACGGCAACCAGCGTCGGCACATGGTCGAGCTTTTCCTGGTAAGGCGATTTGGGCGCATCCTTGGCCGCGGCGGCAGGCGGCGCCTCGGACTGCTCTTCCGGGGCCTTCTTCTTGCAGATCTCGTCATGCATGTCGTTGACCGACATGGTGTCGCCATAGGCAGCCAGTGTGGCGACGCTCGCCGCACCGGTAGCAGGCGTGTCAAAACCCTCATCGAGGAGTTTCGCCGCCGTTTCAGCACGGGTAATCGCCGATTTCTCGCCGAGCACCACCGCCACCAGCGTGCGCCCGTTGCGGGTGGCCGAGCCGATCATGTTGAAGCCGGACGAACAGACAAAGCCGGTTTTCATGCCGTCAGCGCCGGGATAACGGCCGATCAGCAGATTGTAGTTCGGGATCGCCTTCTTGCCGACGGCAAGACCTTCGATGGAGAACCACGGCGCATATTGCGGAAACTCCCGCCGGATCGCCATCACCAGCACCGCCAGATCGCGCGCCGTCGTGTATTGGTCGGGTGAATAGAGCCCGTTCGGATTGACGAAATGCGTGCCATTCATGCCAAGCCGTGTCGCTTCGGCATTCATCCGCTCGGCAAAGGCAGCCTGCGACCCCCCGACATTTTCGCCGATAGCCATGGCGATGTCGTTGGCCGACTTAACCAGCATCATCTTCAGCCCATTGTCGAGCCGCATCACCGAACCAGGCTTGAAGCCCATCTTGCTCGGCGGCTCGGCAGCCGAATGTTTCGTCACCTTGATCGGCGAATCAAGCTGGACTTCGCCGGCCGCGATGGCGCGAAATGTCACATAGGCGGTCATCAGCTTGCTCAGCGATGCCGGATACCAGCGCTTGAAAGCGTCCCGGTGCTGCAGGATCTTGCCGCTGTTCAGGTCGAACAGGACCACCGGATTGGCCAGGGCCGGACCGGCCACCGCCGAGAGCGCGACCGCGCCAGCCAACAATAGTTTGAGGAAATGCCTGTGCCGCATGATCAAATCCGAAATCGCCTCTTGCCGTAGTCGCCCCTGGCTCCGTAAGATTTCGTTACGTGATCGCCAGCAAAATGAGTCCGCCCCTCAAAAACCGGACCACATTGTTGCGGTGCTATTTACTCTATGTGACGCCAACATGGCAAAGTGCTGGATGATCACAATTGCAAGGCAGCGGACAAAAGCCGCCTGCCCCAACAGCGAGATGGAACCATTATGCCAATCCTGAACCGTGCCGCCGAGATGCAGGACGAGGTTGCCGGCTGGCGCCGCCACCTGCACCAGACGCCAGAGCTGAATTTCGATGTCTTCAAGACGGCCGACTTCGTCACCGAGAAGCTGAAAGCCTTCGGCTGCGATGAGGTGGTGACGGGACTTGGCAAGACCGGCGTGGTCGGCATCATTCGCGGCCGCAAGGGCGACGGCACGACCGTCGGCCTGCGCGCCGACATGGACGCGCTGCCGCTCAACGAAATCACCGGCAAGCCCTACGCCTCGACAATTCCTGGCAAGATGCACGCCTGCGGCCATGACGGGCACACCGCCATGCTTCTGGGCGCCGCGAAATATCTGGCCGAGACGCGCAACTTCGCCGGTTCCGTGGCGGTGATCTTCCAGCCAGCCGAAGAAGGCGGTGGTGGCGGCAACGAGATGGTCAAGGACGGCATGATGGACCGCTTCGGCATCTCCAGAGTGTTCGGCATGCACAACATGCCAGGCCTGCCGGTCGGGCAGTTCGCCATCCGGCCAGGCCCGATCATGGCGGCAACCGCCGAATTCACCATCACCATCAAAGGCAAGGGCGGCCATGCCGCCATGCCGCACGGCACGATCGACCCGATCGTCATCGCCAGCCAGCTGGTCGGTGCGCTGCAGACAATTGCCTCGCGCAGCACCGATCCGGTCGAGGCTGTCGTTGTGTCGGTAACGAAATTCCATGCCGGCGACGCCTACAACATCATTCCGGAAGCCGCCGAAATCGCCGGCACCGTGCGCACGTTGCGCAAGGAGATCGCCAAGAAGTCGGAAGAGCGCATCCGCGCGATCTGCGACGGCATTGCGACCGCGTTCGGAGCCAGGATCGAGGTCGACTACGACTCCAACTATCCGGTCACCTTCAACCACCCGGAAGAGACGGTGTTCACCAGCGATGTCGCGGCAACCGTCGCCGGCGACAGCCATGTCCACCGCGCCATCCAGCCGGTGATGGGCGGCGAGGACTTTTCCTACATGCTGGAAGCCCGGCCCGGCGCCTTCATCTTTATCGGCAATGGCGATACGGCGGGTCTGCATAACCCAGCCTACGACTTCAACGACGAGGCTATCCCGCACGGTATGAGCTACTGGGTGAAACTGGCTGAAACCGCGCTGGCCGCCTGATATCCGCCACCGAAGGAGCCGGCCGATTGCCTTCGGCCGGCCTCTTGGCGAAACGATCCGAAGCGGCTATGTGTCGGGCCGCGTGGTCCCGTAGCTCAGTAGGATAGAGCGGCAGATTCCTAATCTGTAGGTCACAAGTTCGATTCTTGTCGGGATCACCAATCATTTCAATTACTTATGGAGCTGACGCCGTACTATCTTGAAGATCGGCCAGGCAATTTTAGTACGGCGAATTTCGCTGACCTTCAGACTTTGGGCAGGCTTGCCCCGGGACGAAATGGCCTAATTCCGTTGCTAAGAAGGGGGCTTCGAAGCTCGAATAGAGGTCGTTTGGTGTTCCAATCGCCCTTTCGATGCACCGAAACTACCGACGACAGCCCTCAGCCTCGACGTCTCCTCGCCGCTGCAGGTTCAAGTCACCGACACGAAACAAACGATACGCGACGATGTAGGCGGCCAGATTGGGCGCGACCGCAAGTCCGATCTGGCCAAGTCCGATGCATCCCGCGCTGAATGCCAGAACGTTGTGGCCACCGTGCCGCTCGATCGAAGAACCAACATGCGGCGAGATGACTCCCGCCGTGAGCAATCCTAGCCGACAGGCCTCTACGACCCAGGCTAGAGGCCAGCCTGTGTTCGCAGCGAAGGCCGGCGCTGAGGCAATTCAACTCGCGACACGCCACTCGCAACGGTGTAGTGTCATTTCTCAGAGAGGCAGAACGCCGCTCGCTCGGCTTTGCCCATGTTCCAACCCATCGCGAATATCGAAGACGCGCAGACGCTGGCGCAGGCGATCGTCAATACGATCACTGAGCCGTTTCTCGTCCTCGACGAGCAGTTTCGCGTGCTGGCGGCCAGCCGTTCCTTCTACAACACCTTCCAAGTCGACCCTGCGCAGACCCAGGGCTCGCTGCTGTATGCGCTTGGCGACGGCCAGTGGGATATTCCAGCACTTCGCCTGTTGCTGGAGACGATCATTCCCGAGAAAACCGCCATGGACGGTTTCGAGGTCGAGCATGATTTCCCGCGGATCGGCCGGCGCACCATGCTGCTCAATGCCCGCAAGGTGCTTTACGATCACAGTTCGGCAATCACCATCCTTCTCGCCTTCAATGACATAACAGCCCGCCGTGCCATCGAGCGGGAAAAGGAAGAACTGCTCGGCCGCACCGAGGATCTGCTTCGGCAGAAGGACGTCCTGCTGCGCGAAATGGAACATCGGGTCGCCAACAGCCTGAAGATCATCGCAAGCATCCTGTTGCTCAAGGCACGCTCCGTTACTTCAGAAGAGACACGCCAGCACCTCAAGGACGCCCATCAGCGCGTGCTGTCCGTGGCCGAGGTGCAACGCCATCTCCACACCTCGGCCGGGGTCGACGAGATCGATGTCGGCTCATACCTTCCGAAACTGTGCAGCAGCCTCGCCTCGTCGATGGTTGGCGAAGCTCAGCCGATCGCGGTCACAGTGACGGCCGAAGGCGGCAGAATGGATTCGCAGAGAGCCGTCAGCCTCGGTCTGATCGTCACCGAACTCGTCCTCAACGCCATCAAATATGCCTTCCCCAAGGAGAAGGCCGACGCCCGTATCCAGGTGAGCTACGAGACCGCCGGCAGCGACTGGAAACTGACGGTTTCGGACAATGGCGTCGGCAAGATTGCCAACGACATCCCGGCTACCGGGCTTGGAACAGCGATCGTCGAGGCGTTGGTGAAACAACTCGAGGCCAGGGTGGACGTCATCAGCGACACCGACGGCACCAGCGTGTCGGTCACCCGGGCGACGTTTACCTCACGAGTGCCGCGAGCGGCATAGAACCGCTACCACGATACCTTGCCTTCCGGATATCGCCTCGATCCTGATCTGATAGAAGAGATGGCGACCCGAAACCGCTGGCGCATCGCCCTAGCTTCAGGCTCCCGGTTCCCACCAGTTCGCGTGCACGGCAAGAAGCGACCATGCAAAATTTGCGTTCACCATCGAATCAGCGGAGCAGTTATGAGCCAATTTGCTTACCCTCGCGGGCGCGAAAGCATTGTCGACTCTTTCAAGCACCAGCGCCCGTTCGATGGCCGGTGACCCATATTACGTACACTTCCGATGCGGGCGAAATTTCGTGGGCTGATAGAGGTTTCAATGCCGGCGTTTTGACTACGAGGGCGGACCTAGTCAAAAAAAGAACCCGCGTCCCTGAGGGGTCAGAAAGCGGGTTCTCACTAATCGTCGCACTTCTAGGAGCTTCGATCGAAGTGTGAACGGTTGGCTGCCGGTTCGGTTCCGGAAATGTACGAGTTGGCCGCGCTTATCGCGCCAGCGGTCAGGCTGGCGCCGCGCAGCGCATGACGCTAGCCGACCGATAAAGTCCAGCCTAGACTCGTCGCGAGCTGAAAGCGGGGATGCGGCGATACTTGTTCGCGAAGGCGATCAACGAACAGTCGAAATTGACACTCGATTAGCCTCGCTCCTGGCGGGGATAGCCGGATCCCTGAATGCCGCGGGCTTTCAGGCTACAGGTTTTTTCTCCGCCAACATGACAGGAAATATCTCGGCGCTGTCGGATCACCTTGGCCTCGCTCAGCTCGGTTGGGCCGCACTGTTTTCTTCGCTGGTCGCGGCCTTCATAGCCGGCGCCTTCGTCTCGGGACTATTGATTGAGGCCGGCAGAAAACATGCTGTGCGGGCAATCTATGCCTACAGCATTGTCTTGGAGGCCGCCCTTCTCGTCGCCTTGAGCTTGATTGATGTGTTCCTCCCCGCCGCTCAGAGTGGGTCGATACTTGTTCTTGGGCTCAGTTTCATCATGGGCGTTCAGAATGCCGCCACAACCCGAATATCCAATGCCCGGGTTCGAACCACCCACGTCTCTGGTATGGCAACTGACATCGGTATTGGCTTGGCCTTGCTTGCAAACAACTCCCCCGAACGGGCTAACGTGGTAGCGCTCCTGCGTCTTCACGTCAGCACAATCACGTCCTTTGTGGTCGGCGGGATTGCCGGCGTGGTAATTTATTTGGCGATTGGTGACTGGCTGTTGTTGGTTTGCGCCGTATTATTGTTCGCAATCTCATTGCCCGAGGCGCGGCGCGCGTCTAGGGATGCTTAAGCATCACGCTTGTCTTGGCGGCAGCCAGGAAATTGACACGACCGGCGGCGGCGGTCTTCGTGCCTTTCTTGGCAGCGATGCAAACGGCGGCCGCAGCGTGCATCGCCAAAATAGTCCGCAGACCCCAAGCCACAAAATCGCGGAACATACCGTCAACGCATCCTGCCCGGCCGTGCTCAGGAACTGGCAGACCATCGCCAATCTCGGATCTCCGGCATGTCTACGCCGTGCTTTCGAATGTAGCGATCGTGTTCCACCAGTTTGTCGCGGATCGCTTGCTTGGCGTAGACTGCCGCCGCGCCAAGCCTCGGCACCCGGTCTATTACGTCGGCGACGAGGTGGAAGCGGTCGAGCCTGTTACGGACGACCATGTCGAACGTGGTTGTCGTCGAGCCTTCTTCCTCGTAGCCACGAACATGCATGTTGCCGTGGTTGGTGCGCTTGTACGCCAGACGATGAATAAGCCACGGATAGCCGTGATAGGCGAAGATCACCGGCTTGTCCTTTGTGAACAACGCGTCGAAATCGCTGTCCGTAAGGCCGTGCGGATGCTGAGACTTTGGCTGTAAAGTCATCAGATCGACGACGTTGACAACCCGCACCTTCAGGTCCGGAATGTAACCCCGAAGAAGATCGACAGCGGCAAGCGTCTCGACCGTCGGGACATCCCCGGCGCAGGCCATCACGACGTCCGGCTCGCCACCGCGGTCGTTGCTTGCCACTCCCAGATGCCGATCCCTTGCGTGCAGTGCTTGATCGCCGCATCCATGTCGAGCCATTGCGGCGCCGGTGCCTTGCCCGCGACGATGACGTTGATCCTGTCCCAGCTGCGGAGGCAGTGGTCCGTGACATAGAGCAGCGTGTTGGCATCCGGAGGCAGATACACCCGGACCGTATCGGCCTTCTTGTTGACTACGTGGTCGATGAAGCCCGGGTCCTGATGGCTGAAGCCGTTGTGGTCCTGCTGCCAGACATGGGACGTGAGCAAGTAGTTCAAGGATGCGATCGGTTGCCGCCATGTCACGTCGCGTGAGGTCTTCAGCCATTTCGCATGCTGGTTGAACATCGAATCGATGATGTGGATGAAGGCCTCGTAGCAGGAGAACAATCCATGGCGGCCGGTCAGCAAATAGCCTTCGAGCCAGCCCTGGCAGAGATGTTCGCTGAGCACTTCCATGACGCGCCCCGATGGCGCCACATGATCGTCCTCCGATGTGACGCTCGCGTCCCAGGCACGGTTGGTGACTTCGAAGAGTGCCTGGAGGCGGTTGGAGGCCGTCTCGTCGGGCCCGAAAACCCGAAAGTTGCGGGTTGCATCGTTGGCCTTCATCACATCGCGCAGGAATGTCCCCATCACCCGCGTCGCCTCGGCCTCCACTTCGCCCGGCGACGAACAGGCAACTGCATAGCTGGTGTAATCGGGTAAACGCAGCGGGCGTTTCAGAGCGCCGCCATTGGCGTGCGGATTGGCACTCATGCGCTTGTTGCCTGCGGGTGCCAGCGCCGCGATCTCGGCGTGCAACCGTCCGGTCTCATCGAACAATTCATCCGGCTGGTAACTGCGTAGCCAGTCTTCCAGCAGTTTCAGGTGCCCCGGCTTGGTCATGTCGCTGAAAGGCACCTGGTGCGAACGCCATGACCCTTCAGTCTTGAGGCCATCGACCGTCTTCGGCCCGGTCCACCCCTTGGGGCTACGCAGCACGATCATCGGCCAGCGCGGGCGCACGGAGACGCCTGCCTTGCGCGCGTCACCCTGGATCTTTTCTATCCGTTGAAAGGCCTTGTCCATGGCCGCCGCCATTTTCTGGTGCATGATCTCCGGCTCCTCGCCTTCGACGAAGATCGGGTCGTAGCCATAGCCGCGAAGCAGGGCCTCCAGTTCCTCCGGTGATATGCGCGCCAGCACCGTCGGGTTTGCGATCTTGAAGCCGTTCAGGTGAAGGATCGGCAAAACCGCGCCATCGGCGGCCGGATTGAGGAACTTGTTGGAATGCCATGATGCCGCCAGCGGGCCTGTCTCGGCTTCGCCGTCGCCGACAACACAGGCAACGATCAGACCGGGATTGTCGAGAACGGCGCCATGGGCATGCGCAAGCGAATAGCCGAGTTCGCCGCCTTCATGGATCGAGCCGGGTGTCTCCGGCGCGGCATGGCTTGGGATGCCACCGGGAAACGAGAATTGCCGCACCAGACGGCGCAACCCGTCCTCGTCCCGGGAGATGTCGGGGTAGAGCTCGCTGTAGGTACCCTCAAGGTAGGTGTTCGCGACGATGCCCGGCGCGCCGTGCCCCGGACCGGCGATGAACAGGACGTCGAGATCCCTCGCCTTGATGACGCGGTTCAGATGGACATAGATGAAGTTCAGGCCGGGCGTCGTCCCCCAATGGCCGAGCAGGCGCGGCTTGACGTGCTCGAGTTTGAGAGGTTCGCGCAGAAGCGGATTGTCGAGGAGATAGACTTGCCCCACCGACAGGTAATTCGCCGCGCGCCACCAGGCGTGCATGAGCTTGTGCGTATGCGGTTCCAGAACAGTTGCTTCTGCGGCCAAACCCTGAGGTTTATGTGCTGTCATTGCGATGCTCCTGATGTCGTCAAAAATGAATGGTCACACGTGGATCCGGTCGGCGCTCGCGATGCCGGGTCTCACGGCCAAAGGTTTCAACAGTTCCGCCGATACGAGGTAGGCGATGACGATGACGCCAATGCCCGCCAGCATCGGCGCGGAAGGCGCTTCAAAGCCGAACCACGGTCCGAGTGGTGTGAACGGCAGCACCATGGCAACGACGAGTGCACCGAGCGAGGATGCCGCCAGGGGGAAGCGGGGAAGATCCTGCCATGGCCGGCCGTTGGTACGGATGATGAAGATGACCAGGATTTGCGTCGCCATGGATTCGAGGAACCAGGCGGTTCGGAACTCCGCCGCTGACGCATGAAAGATCAGCAAGAGCGCTCCGAAGGTCAGGAAGTCGAACAGCGAGGAGAGCGGTCCCATGACGCCGGCGAACCGCATCAGGCCGCGCATGTCCCAGACCTGCGGCCGCGCTGTGGCCTCGGCTCGAACGCCATCGAACGGAATGCCGAGTTCGGACAGGTCGTAGAGGAGGTTGTTCAACAGGATCTGCGTCGGCAGCATGGGGAGGAATGGCAGGACCATGGCAGCGACCGCCATCGACAGCATGTTGCCGAAATTCGAGCTGGCGCCCATGCGCACATATTTGAGGATGTTGGCGAACGTCCGCCGGCCCTCCTCGACGCCGTCGGCGACGACTTCGAGGTCGGATGCCAGAAGGATCATGTCGGCGGCGGCTTGCGCCACTCCGCTTGCACCGTCGACCGACAGGCCTATGTCGGCAACCTTCAGGGCTGGCGCGTCGTTGATGCCGTCACCGAGATAGCCGACAATGGCGCCCTTGGCCTGCAGCGCCTTTATGATCCGGGACTTCTGGTCCGGCGCCAGCCGCCCATAGGCATCGACCGACTGGACCTGAACCGCGAGCGCTTCATCGCTTAACGCCACGATATCGGCGCCGGACAGGATTTTCCCGGCATTCAGTCCGACAAGTCCGGCAAGACGCTTGACCACAACCGGATCGTCGCCGGACAGGATCTTGAGCCTGACACCGGCATTTGCAAGCCGGGCTATCGCGGCGGCGGCGGTCGGCTTGGGCGGGTCGGCGAAGGCACACAGCCCCTCG
>JBDSLV010000081.1:0-11040 GCA_039916205.1 Mesorhizobium sp.
AGATCGACGCTGGAAAGCGTCACCATGAAATTGCCTGTTGGCGTCGAGTGCACCAAGGCCTGGGTTGGGTCGCCGCCAAGATTCATGCCCGTGGGGTAGTTGATCGCGGCGACGCCGCGTCCGCGCCGGATCGCCATCTCAAGCCCCGTTCTTGTAGGAGGACATTGTCATGTATTTTTCCGCCACCGGCCAGTTGGCGGCGCGCGAGGCTTCCTGCATGCATTCGATCAGCGCCGCACCCTCAGTCGGTTGGCGATGTGCCTTCATGTCGCCGTCGCGGTAGGCGTTGATGAAGCGGAATTCGAGCGGGTCCATGCCGATCAGCCGTGCCAGCTTGTCCATCTGCACCTCCAAAGCGAAGTCGCCAATGGTGACGCCGAAGCCGCGCATTGCCGAGGATGGCGTGCGGTTGGTATAGACGCAGTAAGTGTCGATCCAGACATTGGGGATGGTGTAGGGGCCGGGATAATGACCGGCGCCCTTCTGTGCACCGTAGGGCGAGTGCCGCGAATAGGCGCCGGCATCGGTGTAGCCGGTGACCTTGCGGGCGACGATGCGGCCGTCCTTCATGACGCCGTCCTTGATGACGACTTTTTCGGCGGCGCGCGGCGAGGAGATCTGCATTTCCTCTTCGCGGCTATAGATGAAGGAGACCGGGCGGCCGGTGAGCTTGGCGCCGAGAATGGCAATCGGTTCGACGATGACATCGACCTTGCCGCCAAAGCCACCGCCGACCGTGCCGCCGACGAAATGCAGCTTGCTGCCCGGCATCTGCAGGATGATCGATGTGTTGTCGAGCGTGAAGAACATCGCTTGCGTGTTGGTGTAGCAGGTGAAGCGGTCATTGCCCTCGGGCATCACCACGCAGCCGGTGGTCTCGGTGGGTGCATGCTCAATCGGCGAGGACTGGTAGCTTTGCTCAAGCACATGGTCGGCGCCGGCAAAGCCCGCCTCGACATCACCGAAGCGCACCTTGCGGCATTCGCCGCTGTCATAGAGATAATAGTTCTGGCCGTGATATTCGTTGACCAATGGCGCACCGGGCTTCAGCGCTTCCTCCATGTCGAACACCGCCGGCAGCACCTCGTAGTCGACCTTCACCTTGGCTGCGGCCTCCTGTGCCGCGCGCTCGGTTTCGGCCAGCACCGCCACCACGGCTTCACCCTTCCAGCGCACCTTGCCGTCGGCCAGCACCGTCTCGTCCTCCGGGCCGATCTGGATCAGGATCAGAATGGTGTAGACATTATGCGGCACGTCCTTGGCCGTCAGAACCTTGACGACCCCCGGATGTTTTTCCGCCTCTGATGTGTCGATGGAGCGGATGCGGGCATGATGGTGCGGGCTGCGCACCATCTTCAGGTGCAACATGCCGGGAAAGTTGCGGTCGGCGAAAAAGGCTGTTTTGCCGGTGACATGACCGGGTGAATCCGAGCGTGGTCTGGGTTGGCCAATCTCGTGCAGATCGTCGTTGCGCACATCGGCGAAGTAGTTTTTCCGCAGTTCCATTTTGCCTCCCTCAGGCCGCGTGCTGTGAGTTGGCACGCGCGGCGGTCAGCACCGCCTGAATGATCGGCTCGTAGCCGGTACAGCGGCAGATATTGCCTGACAGCGCCTCGACCACGTCTTCGCGGCTGGGGTTCGGCGTGTGGTCAAGCAGAACCTTGGCCGCCATGATCATGCCCGGCGTGCAGAAACCGCATTGCGTGGCGAAGGCATCGAGGAAGGCGCGCTGCAGTGGATGCAGCACGCCGGCTTCCGAAAGGCCCGATGTCGTGGTGACAGAGGCGCCGTTGCAGGTCTCGGCCAGCGTCAGGCAAGAGAGCCGGAGCTCGCCATCTATAATCACCGAGCAGGCGCCGCAGGTGCCTTGGTGGCAGCCGCCTTTTGGCGAGGTGTCGCCGATCTTGTCGCGCAACGCGTGGAGCAGCGTGGTGCCGCTGTCGACGAATTCGGCCTTTTCCGAACCGTTGAGCGTGAACTGGACGGGAACCTTTGCCATTCTTCCTCCTTGCGCGCCTGCCCCGAAGGGCAAGCGCGCGCCCCCAACGGGCTTAAACTTTTGTGTCCACGATCTGGCCGAGCAACAGCCGGCCGAGATGAACCGGCAGAACCTCACTTCGATACCAGGCACTGGCGATCGGATCCGTGGCTGGCGAAGTGCCGTCGTTGGCGGCCGCCAATGCCGCCGAGATGCCGTCCCTGGTCAGCTCGCTGCCGATCAGAGCCTTTTCCGCTGCCATGGCGCGCATCGGCCGGTCGGCCATGCAGCCAAGCGCGATTCGCGCCGAAGAGACGGTGCCGTCAGGTGCTTGTTTCAGCGTCGCGGCAATGCTCAGCACCGACACGCCCTTCGGTTTGACGCGGGACACTTTCAGGAAGCGGAAGCTGCCGTCCGCGGGCAGCTTGAAGCTGACCGCGGTGACAATGGCGCGGCTACCGTCACGCGCCGCGAGGAAGTCCTCGATCGGCATCTCACCGTCATCGTTGATGACAGTTGCATCGAGCGCGAGCAGGGCGACGGTGAAATCGCCATAAGGCGTCGGCGCGAACAGATTGCCGCCGGCGGTCGCCATGTTGCGGATGGCCGGGCCGCCAACCGCGCGCGCCGCACGGGCGAGGGGTGTGAGGTCCGGGTGGCGAGCGATGGCCGCCATCGTCACCGAAGCGCCGATGCGGACCTTGCCGCCGGCAACAGAGATGGCCGACAGCGACGGCTCGGTGGTGCGAACGAGGCCTGAAACCGAGACGTCGCCTTCATTGGCGGCGCGAACGACCAGCGTGCCGCCACCGAGGTAGCGAGTGCCAACCAGCTTCAGCGCTGCATTGGCGTCCTTCACCGTGGAAAATGTCTGCAGCGCTAGCGCCATGGCCGGCTCCCGTCAGCTTTGATCCGCAAAGTGGCTTTTCAAGGCGTTGAAGCCGCCCTGAAACACATTGGCGCCCATGCCCTCGGCCAGCTTGTCGGCATCCTCGGGCGCGGCGTCGAAACTGGCGGTCCATTCGGCATAGGTGCGGTCGCCGTCGGTCACTCGCCGCAATTGCAGCGTCGCCTTATGGTTGGTCAGCGGCTGCGGCGTCTCTAGGATGGAATAGCTGACGAGGAAGTTCTGGTCGGAGAAGTCGGTCAGTTTCTCACGCAGGCGCGCGCCGCTGATGAGCTGGAAGTTGCGCACGCAGCCGATCGTGGCGGCGTCCTTGCCATCCTCGATATGACTTTCGACCATGCGCGGGTGCCAGCCGGGCAAGCCGTTGAAGTCGCGAATGCGCGCCCAGACTTTTTCGACGGGCGCGTCGATGACGCTGGAGATGGTGACATCAGCCATATTGCGTTCCCTTGCGAATTTTCTTGGCGCGAGGGTAGGGCGATGACCGGAGTGACGCTTATCAATGCGTCTTGGCCGCGTATCAAGCAGTCTGAAAAAGCACCCGGCTGATCAGGCGATCGCCCGCGCCGCCTCGCGATAAAGCGTCGGCGGCACCCCGACATGGTCGCGGAAGAAGCGCGAGAAATTGCCTTGCGTGGTGAAGCCGAGATTGCAGGCAACCGAGATCAGTGGTTCCTGAGACCACTGCAACTGCCGCACGGCTTCCTCCATACGCAGCGTGTTCCAGTAGACATTGGGCGTCAGGTTGGTCTGTTCCTTGAACAGGGCGAAAAAATGCGGCCGCGATAGGCCGACGCTACGCGCCACATCGTCGAAGCAGATGCGTTCGCAGACATTGGCCTTCATCAGTTGGATCGCCTTGCGGACGCGGAAATCCTGCATGGTGTTGATGCGCACGCGCGCTTCCTGCGGCGCCGAGGCGTCTGCGGCATCGAGCACGCTGTCGATGAAGCGCTCAATCTCGTAATTGGCGATATCGTCGACGCTTTCGTTATCGCTGAGATGGTCGAGCAGATTACCGGCCGCCTGATGCAGCCAGGGTTCGAGCGTGATCGCGGCCTGTGAGAACAGCGGCGCGGATGATGGCAGGTCGCGGCGACGGCGCGCCCAATCCGGATCGATGTAGAAAGCAAGGAACAGGCCCGGCGTGCCATCCCGCGACAGAATATGGCTGTGCGGCTGGAAAGAGTTGATGCCGGCTGCAATGCTTGGGCCGAGCGGCACGGTCTCGCGGCCGATGGTCATTTCACCGGCGGTGCCTTCGAGCCATATGATCAGATGCGCCTCGACATGGGCATGGGTGACGAAGTCGCTGGCGACATTCAGGATAGAAACATGTCCGAACCGGCCCCAGTAGAGCCTGA
Source organism: Mesorhizobium sp. (assembly GCA_039916205.1). Classification (GTDB taxonomy): domain Bacteria; phylum Pseudomonadota; class Alphaproteobacteria; order Rhizobiales; family Rhizobiaceae; genus Mesorhizobium. The sequence continues at coordinate 4,250 of JBDSLV010000081.1, forward strand.
TCGCTTCCGTCATGGGTATATCCTCCCGTGGACGACTGGCCTCCCTTTCATCCACGCCGGGATTGTGCGGCTGAGTTCGGGCTTGCGTCAAGGCACGAGGCCATGGCGAGCATCTCTGGTGGGGGCAGGTGGCTTATTTTCAGACTGAGCGATAGGTACTGAAACGAATAACGCTGGCGCTTCGGCCGCACCTTCACACCGAAGCCGTCATGCCGCCATCGACATAAAGCGTATGTCCGTTGACGAAGGATGATGCATCCGAAGCCAGGAACACCGCGGCGCCGATCAGTTCGTCGACATTGCCCCAGCGCCCGGCCGGCGTGCGTTTTTCCAGCCAGCCGGAAAACTCCGGGTTGTCGACCAGCGCCTGGTTCATCTCGGTGCGGAAATAGCCGGGCGCGATGGCGTTGATCTGCAGGCCGTGCTTCGCCCAGTCGGCGCACATGCCGCGCGTCAGGTTGCGGATCGCGCCCTTGGTTGCCGTGTAGGGCGCGATGTTGGGCCTGGCGAGTTCGCTCTGTACCGAGCCGATGTTGATGATCTTGCCCTTTCTGCGCGCGATCATGTGGCGGGCGACGGCCTTGCCGGCGTGAAAGGCGCCCGAGACATTGGTCTTGAAAAGCCGCTCCCACTGTTCCTCGGGAAAGTCCTCGAGCGGGGCGCGGAACTGGATGCCGGCATTGTTGACGAGGATATCGATGGCGCCGATTTCGGCCTCGATGCGGGCGACATCGGCATTGACCGCATGGAAATCGGTGACGTCGAAGATCGAGCCATGCGCCGTGAAGCCGGCTTCGCGCAGGCTGAAGACCGAGGCATCGACCTTGCCGGCATCGCGGCCGTTGAGCACCACGCTTGCCCCGTGTTCCGCGAGACCGCGCGCCAGCGCCAGGCCAATACCTTGGCCGGAGCCAGTGACAAGCGCCAGCCGACCCTCGAGGCTGAACAGGGGTTTTGTCACCGGACCGCTTCTTGTTTGCCCATGATCTTTTCCGAAAGCCGGTTCCCACTTTTCGGAATCATGGCCCTATTCATTGCGCTGGAAGTTGCGGATCCGGTCGAACAGCACCGCAAGCAGGATAGCGCCGCCGATGAACACGCCTTGCCAGAAGGCGTTGATGCCGAGCAGGCCAAGGCTGTTGCGGATCACTTCGATCAGGGCCGCGCCGACAATCGCGCCAAAGGCGGTGCCGACGCCGCCGGCAAGGTTGGCGCCGCCGATGACGGTGGCGGCGATAACCTGCAATTCCATGCCGGTGCCGATGTTGGTGGTGACGGCGCCTAGCCAGCCGGTCTCGATGATGCCGGCAATGCCCGCCGACAGCGCCGAGATCATATAGACCGCGACCTTGATCTGCTTCACCGGAACGCCGGTTAGCGTCGCCGCGTGCTCATTGCCGCCTATGGCGAAGATGTGCCGGCCGAACTTGGTCCAGCGCAGGACGAAGCCGGTGATCAGCGCCAGAAGGATGGTGTAGAGCACCGGATTGGCAATGCCGAACACCCAGGCGCCGCCGCCGAGCGCCAGCAGTTTGTCGTGGTCCGGTCCGAACTGGAAAACGACTGTGTTGTTGGAGGCGACCATGGCCAGGCTGCGCGCGATCGACAGCATGCCGAGCGTCACCACGAAAGGTGGAAAGCCGAGATAGGCGATCAGGATGCCGTTGAAGGCGCCGATAGCCAGTGCAGTCGCGATCGAGGCGAGGATGCCGACCTCTATCGAGTAGCCGGCATGCATGGTGACAGCGAGCACCATCGACGACAGGCATAGAACCGAGCCGACCGACAGGTCGATGCCGCCGGTGATGATGACGAAGGTCATGCCGAGCGCGATGATGGCGACGAAGGTGATGTTGCGGGTGATGTTGTAGAGGTTCTTCGAGGTGGCGAAGGCATCCGTGGCGAAGGACAGGAACAGGCAGGCGAGGATGACCGCGATGACCACCCAGAAGGTCTGGCTGGCAAACATCCTTGCGGGCAAGGACTGTTGCTTCTGCACGATCGGCTGGTCAATTGTCAGTGCCATCGTCGACCTTCATCTGCTGTGCGTGTTGGGCTCGCGGAACTCAAACCTGTTCGATCGCGCCGGTGATCAGCCCGGTGACTTCCTCGGGAGAACTCGAAGCAATCGTCTTGTCGGCCACCTTGCGGCCGCGCCGCATGACGATGACGCGGTCTGCTACGGTGAAAACATCGGGCATGCGGTGGCTGATCAGCACGACCGCGATGCCCTGGTCGCGCAGGTGGCGGATCAGGTTCAACACTTCGGCGACCTGCCGCACCGAGATCGCCGCGGTCGGCTCGTCCATCAGCACGATCTTGGCTTGCGACAGCATTGTGCGGGCGATCGCCACCGCCTGGCGCTGGCCGCCGGACATCTGCTTGACCAGGTCGCGCGGGCGCGTCTCGGATTTCAGCTCGGCGAAGATCTGGCCGGCGCGCTTGTACATCGAGGCGTAGTCGAGAATACGGAAGGGGCCGATGCCTTTGCGCAGTTCACGGCCGAGATAGACGTTCGCCGCCGCGGTCAGATTGTTGCAGAGCGCCAGGTCCTGGTGGACGATCTCGATGCCGTGCTGTCGGGCCTCGACCGGCTTGTGCAGGATGAGCTCCTTGTCATCCATCCGCATGGCGCCGTGGCTGGGACGGAAATTGCCGGCGATCATCTTGACCAGCGTCGACTTGCCGGCGCCGTTGTCGCCCATCAGGCCGACCACCTGTCCGGCCTCGATCGACAGCGACACGTCATTGACCGCCTGGATGGCGCCAAAATGCTTCGAGATGTTGGTGAGTTCGAGAACCGCCACCAGCCTTTGCCTCCCCGTTCTCGCTACTCCGCCGGCAGGCCGGGTGCAGCTTTTCGCAGCGCTCTCCCCAGCTCCTCCCGGAAACAGCTCTTGGATGCATTTACGCAAATGCCCGCGCGGGCGTCAATTGTCGGATCGGCATTTGTCGGACGAATAAGGTCAGTCCGTTCGGAAAAATCAGTTTTGTAGGACAAATATCATTGACGTTGGCGGCGCGCCGATATTAGCTAAGCATCGGAGGAAGACATGCCGGTCCCCAATGCCCTTTTTAAAGGCGGGACCAGCGGAGGATCGTCGGTCGCACCGGCATTGTTGAGCCGGCCAGGCCGTATCTGAAAATGCTTATCGACTTGGCTTGGCGACACGAGCGTTCGTGGAACGATCCTCTGTCATCTTGCATCCTGGTTGATCTGTATGGCGGGCACGTCGTGTCCGTCTGTTTCAAAGGGAGGACTGATATGAAGAAATCATTACTGCTCGCCGCCGCCGCCATGATGGTGATGGGCGCCGGGCCGGCTTTGGCCAAGAAACAGCTCGTCATCGTCGTGAAGGGTCTCGACAATCCGTTCTTCGAAGCCATCCACCAGGGCTGCGAGAAGTGGAACAAGGAGAATGCCAGCTCGGAATACGAATGCTTCTACACCGGCCCGGCATCGACTTCCGATGAGGCCGGCGAAGCTCAGATCGTCCAGGATTTGCTGAGCAAGCCTGACACGGTGGCGATGGCGATTTCGCCGTCCAACGCGCCACTGATCGCGCAGACGATCAAGACAGCCAATCCGTCGATCCCGATCATGACCATTGACGCCGATCTCGCTAAGGAAGACGCGGCACTGCGCAAGACCTACCTCGGCACCGACAACTACCTGATGGGCAAGAAGATCGGCGAATACATCAAGAAGGCCAAGCCGAAGGGCGGCACGATCTGCACCATCGAGGGCAATCCAGCGGCCGACAACATTCTGCGCCGCGCGCAAGGCATGCGTGACGCGCTGTCGGGCAAGGAAGGCCTTGCCGCGCTTGCCGGCGAAGGCGGCTGGACGGAAGTGGCCGGCTGCCCGGTGTTCACCAATGACGATGGCGCCAAGGGCGTGCAGGCGATGACCGACATCCTGGCGGCGAATCCCAAGCTCGACGCATTCGGTATCATGGGCGGCTGGCCACTGTTTGGCGCACCGCAGCCCTACCGCGACCTGTTCGGGCCGCTCAAGGACCGCATCGGCAGCAACGATTTCGCCATCGGCGCCGCCGACACCCTGGGCGACGAGGTGGCGATCGCCAAGGAGGGGCTGGTGACGGCCCTCGTCGGCCAGCGGCCGTTCGAAATGGGCTACAAGGCGCCATCGGTGATGATCGATCTCGTCAAAGGCACCAAGGTTGCCGATCCGGTGTTCACCGGTCTTGATGAGTGCACCAAGGACACCGTCGATACCTGCATCCAGAAGTAGGACGCGGTTTCGGGGCGCCCCGTAGCGGGCGCCCCGTCACACGATTCTTGAACCGGACGCGGTGAATGGGGCTATCGGCTCCGGCTTTGTCGCGACCATGTTTTGGATTTTCGGCAACGAGATCGGCGCGCCGCCGGGTTCGGACATTCACCGAACCGCAGACGGCCGACGCATTGGAACGTGGATGCCGGACGAAGGATCAAAGTCACGATCAGCAGGCGCGAGGGCGGTTCCTGCCGAACGCCCTGCTGTCGTCCGCCGCGCCGATGCGGCGCATTTTCCAGGGGCAAGCGTGCATGCCTCGCTGGCCAGCGAGATCGGCCTGCGGATCGTGCGCGGCGACTATCCGCCGGGTACCATTCTGCCCAACGAGGCCAAGTGGGCGCAGACTTTCAATGTCAGCCGCTCGGCGGTTCGCGAAGCCATGAAGATGCTGATGGCCAAGAGCCTGTTGGCGTCGCGCCCGAAGATCGGCAGTTGGGTCGAGCCGAAAGAACGCTGGAACCTGCTCGATCGCGATGTGCTGGCCTGGTATGCAACCGCGCCAGACCGCGAGGCCTTTCTGCGGACCGTGCAGGAATTCCGCCATATTATCGAGCCGGAAGCCTCGGCCTTTGCAGCGATGCGGCGCAGCGACGAGCAGATGGCCGAGATCAGCCAGGCCTGCCGCGAGATGGGCGAGGCGGCCAGCCTGCCGGAGCGTATCGGCGCCGATACGCGCTTTCACCTTGCCATCCTGCGCGCCTCCGGAAACGACCTTCTGGTGCCGCTCGGCGTGCTGATCGAATCCGCGCTCGACCATCTCTTTGCCTTCACGACGCGAAAGGTCAGCGATCAGCGGCACGCACAGAAGCTGCATGAGGCGATCGAGAAGAACATCCGCCTGCAGCGGCCGACCGCTGCCCGCAATGCGGTGCACAAGCTGCTCGCCAACACTGACGAGGGGATCGGGCGCTGGCGGCGCTGACTTCGGGTCGTGTCAGATCGTCTGTTTCTTGCCGTCCTTGGTTGGCATCAGGTCGACGCCGTTGACCTTGGCGATATGCGTTGCCAGCATCGGCACGAACTGCTCGGCAGGGCCGGTCGCGAAGGCGCCGGCAAACGAATTCTTGGTGGCATTGCCGAGCGGGTTGGCGATGCCTGCGGCACCCGCCATCGATTCCAGATAGGTCAGGTCCTTGAAAGCGTTGGCGATGGAGAATTTGTGGGCGTCGCGGTCACCTTCCAGCGTCCAGCGCATGAAGGTCTGGTAGAAGCCGCAATCCATACGGCCGTTGCGGATGACGCTGTCGAAGCGCGGCGGTGAAATGCCGACCTTTTCGGCCAGCGCCAGCGCCTCGGAATAGATCGCGGCATAGCCGAGCGAGATGAAGTTGTTGAGCAGTTTCATGCGGTGGCCGTCGCCGGTATCGCCGATGTGGACGATGCGTCCGGCCCAGGTTTCGAGCACTGGCTTCAGCCGGGCAAAGACGGCGTCGGGCGCGCCCACCATGGCGTCGAGCGTGCCTTCCCAGGCCTCTTTCGGCGTGCGGCTGAGCGGGGCATCGACATAGTCGACGCCGAGTGCCCTAAGTTCGGCGGCAAGCGCAACCGTCGAAACCGGATCGGAGGTCGAGCAATCGACGACGACAGACCCCATTTTCAAGCCTTCCTTGAGGCCGCCAGGCCCCCGGATGATGGCTTCCACTTCGCGTGAGCCGGTGACGCAGATGAAGACGATGCTCGATGCCGCCGCCACATCGCTCGAGGTCGCTGCTTCCTTGGCGCCGCGGCCAAGAAGGTCTTCCGCCGGCTTGCGGTTCTTGCGGCCGAGAAAGGTCAGGCCATAGCCCTTGTCGGCGATGTTCTTGGCGATGCCGTGCCCCATCAGGCCAAGGCCGATGAAGCCGATCGTCTCGCTCGCGGCAGTCGTGTTCATGTCGTTTCGTCCCGGTTGCAATGATTGATAATCAGCGCTGCCATTTTGCAGGCGAGGGTGGTTGCGGAATGCCATATTGTCTGACAATACACATAAATCCCAGGCATTGGAGAGCAAAATGGCGAAGCGGATCATGTTCACCGGCGGCAGCGGCAAGGCCGGGCGTCATGTTGTGCAATATCTGGTCGAGCAGGGCTGTCAGGTGCTCAACATCGACACCAAGCCGCTCGACAATCCCAAGGTGCGGACGCTGATCACCGACATCACCGACAGCGGGCAAGTGTTCAACGCGCTGTCGAGCTACATGGGCCTGCATGAGTTCGACCCGTCGCTGCGTGCCCAGCCGGTCGATGCGGTGGTGCACTTCGCCGCGATCCCGCGTATCATGATCACGCCCGACAACGAGGTGTTCCGCATCAACGCCATGGGTACCTACAATGTCATCGAGGCCGCGGTGAAGCTTGGCATCCGCAAGGTGGTCATCGCCTCCAGCGAGACGACCTACGGCTTGGTCTTCGCCAACGAGCCGCGCAACCCGACACATTTCCCGCTCGACGAGGACTATGATGTCGACCCGATGGACAGCTATGCGTTGTCGAAGATCGTCAACGAGAAGAC
>JBDSLV010000082.1:0-9313 GCA_039916205.1 Mesorhizobium sp.
CGACCAGTCCGTCCTTGAACGCGCCAAAGGTCTTGGCGTCGGTGAAGCGGCTCTCGTCGCCGCGCACCAGCATGAACTGTTCGGACCGCATATAGGGGTCGGAGAAATCGACCTTCGCCTTGCGGTCATCCTTGATGGTGATGCCGGTCATGCCGATATTGTACTGGTTGTCGGAAACCGCCTGGATCATCGCATCCCAGGAGGTGTTCTGGTACTCGACGGTGAAGTTGAGCCGCTTGGCGATCTCGTTCATCGCATCATATTCCCAGCCGATCTGCTTTCCCGTCTTGGCGTCGATGAACTGCAGCGGCGGATAGGCGTTTTCCGTCACCACCACCACCTTCTTGCCGGCGAGGTCGGGCAGCGCCTGCGCCAAGGCCGCGACAGGCGTCAGGATGAGGGCCAGCAGGCCCGCCAGCAGCAGTTTCGATTTCGTCATGACACGCTCCAGGAACTAAATCGCCCAGGCATCGCCGGGCTTGCGGGAAATCCGGCGCCGACTTTAGCTTTCCGCAAGCGTCATGCAAGACGGTCCACGACGTCAGCTCATGCGAAAACGGATTTCGATGCCTTCATTTCCGGGATTCCGAGACGATTCCTGCTGCGACGGCCTGTCCCATCAATCATGACTCGGCGTCTTGCCGGTAGCTTCGCGCAGTCCGCCTATCAGCCGGGTCAAGCTGTGATGCAGTGATTTCAGCTCTTCGCCATCGAGTGGCGAATTGCAACGCATCGCCGCCGACACGGCTTTGGCGCTTTCGCGAAGCGCACGGCCCCGATCGGTCGGTTCGACCAGCACCCGGCGCTCGTCGGCGGCATCGCGCCGGCGCGTGACCATGCCGCTCGCTTCCAGCCGCTTCAAGAGCGGCGTCAGCGTCGCGGAATCGAGCCCCAGCGTGTCACCGAGCTCGCCCACGGTGCGCGGCGCATGTTCCCACAGCGCCAGCATGGTCAGATATTGCGGATAGGTCAGGCCGAGCGGTTCGAGCAGCGGCCGGTAAAGCCGCGTCATCAGTCCGCTCGCCGAATAGAGCGCGAAGCAGAGATGCTGGTCGAGCTTTGGCACCCCGGCGAAATCCGTCGGGGCGCTCCTCACTTCGGTGGTTGATCTGGTGGTCATGCTGCCTTTGCTGGAAGCGCCTTTGCCGAAAGCGCCACCTCGATATTGCCCTTGATGGCGTTGGAATAGGGGCAAACCTGGTGCGCCGCCGATACAAGCGCTTCCGCTGCCGCCTGATCAAGACCTTTTGTTTCGGCCGACAGGGAAACGCCAAGCACAAATCCACCTTGCGCATTGGTATGCAGGCTGACATTGGCCGTCACCGAGGCGTCCTGCAGCGGCAATTTCTGCTTGCCGGCGATGAAGCGCATGGCGCTTTCGAAGCAGGCGGCATAGCCGGCGGCGAAAAGCTGTTCGGGGTTGGTGGCGCCACCCTTGCCGCCCAGTTCCTTCGGCATGGCAAGGTCAAGGCTGAGCAAGCCATCGTTGCTCTGGACATGTCCGGCGCGGCCGCCAACGGCACGGGCTTCGGTGGAATACAGTGCGGTCATTTTGGCCCTCCATTTATCTTGTACACGATTGATTAGTGTACAAGATAAATGGAGTCAACCGAGCCACACTCACTTTTCCTTGATGCCTGATGTGCTGATCAGGCGCGACGCGCGTCGCTCTGTTTCAACCGGCTCGCGCCGAAGACCGCTTCCATGATCCGCAAACGAAAAAGGCGGCCGAAGCCGCCTTTCCAAATGCATATGCCTTGAAGACTTATTCGGCCGTGGCCGTTTCCGCTGCCTTGGCGGCGGCCTCATCGGCTGCTGCCTTGGCGGCTTCATCGGCGGCCTTCTTCTCAGCGGCTTCCTGCGCTGCCTTCTCGGCGGCCAGTGCCTGCACGGCGGCGACCTTCTCGGCCTCGAGGCGAGCCTTCTCGGCGTTCAGCGCATCACGCTCTTCGTCGTTCAGCTTGCGGGCGCGCACGCCGGTGTTTTCCGAAATACGGGCCGACTTGCCGCGACGATCGCGCAGGTAGTAGAGCTTGGCGCGGCGCACCTTGCCGCGGCGCACGATCTCGACGCCTTCGATCATCGGCGAGAAGACCGGGAACACGCGCTCGACGCCTTCGCCGTAGGAAATCTTGCGAACGGTGAAGTTCTCCTGGAAGCCGGCGCCGGCGCGGGCGATGACAACGCCTTCATAGGCCTGGACGCGGGTGCGGGTACCTTCGGTCACGCGGACCTGGACGCGCACGGTATCGCCGGGCTGGAATTCGGGAAGCTTGCGCTTGGCTTCGATCTTGGCGGCCTGTTCGGCCTCGAGCTGACGGAGAATATCCATCTCAAAAGTCCACTTCTTGTTCTTCCGACAGTCAGAGCGTCCGACACTCGCCTTGCAGTACCATTGACCGCTCGGCTATGCCCTCAGTCGGGAGACATCGGGCAGGGGCGACTACACCGCCATTGTTGACGGGTCCGGCAGATTTTTCTTCCGGTTCGGCGCGCACATACAGCTATTTCGGAGCTTTGTCACGCCTTGGCCATGTCTTTTTTGGCTTGTCTGGCGCAATCGCATGTTCCGGCACGGGGGTTGCGTCCGCTCTTCAAGCTTCCTAATCCGTAAGAAGCAAGCATTTCTCACCGGCGGCGGCACTCTCATGTCTGTTTTCGACGCGGTCCTGCTGTTCCTGGCGGGTTTTCTGTCCGGCGCCGCCAATGCTGTCGCCGGCGGCGGCACATTTATCACCTTTGGCGCCATGACCCTGGTCGGCGTGCCGCCGATCGTCGCCAATGCCACCTCCTCGGTGACGCAGTTTCCCGGCTACATCACCTCGACGCTCGCCTACTGGGCCGACATCAAGCATTTCTGGCGTGGCGCGCTGCTGCTCTGCCTGATCTCGGCTGCCGGCGCACTGGCTGGCGCGCTTATCCTGCTGGCGCTCGACAATCCGTCGTTCCGTGTCCTGGTGCCGTGGCTGCTGCTTGCGGCGACAGCGCTGTTCGCCGCCGGGCCATGGCTGAAGCCGGCGCCCAGGCAAGGACGGGAGGCGGCCGTCGGGTCGCTGGCCGGATCGCTGGCGCAGTTCGCCACCGCCATCTATGGCGGCTTCTTCGGCGCCGGCATGGGCGTCATGATGCTGGCGACGCTCGGCCTGACGCAATCAGGCGATTACCACCGGCTGAACGCGCTGAAGAACATGCTGGCCATGGTCATCGCCGCTGTCGCTATCGTCGTCTTTGTCTCGGGCGGCGTTGTCGCCTGGCCGCAGGCGATCGTCATGATCCCCGGCGGCGCGCTCGGCGGCTATGCCGGCGTCTGGATCGCCAAGCGCGTGCCGCAGAATGTGGTGCGCGGCTTCGTCATCGCGGTCGGGCTTTTTCTCGCCTTCTACTATTTCACCAAGGGCTGAGCGGAGAGCAGGTCAGGCCGCCGCTCCTGCGTCAGCCTCTCTGATTCGGCCCGCCGCCACGCCGCGATCTTCTTATGATTGCCCGAGATCAGAACCTCCGGAATCTCCCGGCCCTCGAACTCCTGCGGCCTTGTGTAGTGCGGATGTTCGAGCAGGCCGTTCTCGAAGCTCTCTTCATCGCCCGAGACCGCATTGCCCATGACGCCGGGCAACAGCCGCACCACCGCGTCGAGCAGCACAAGTGCGGCCGGCTCGCCGCCGGAGAGAATAAAATCGCCGACTGACACCTCTTCCAGTCCACGCGCTTCGATCAGCCGCTGGTCGATGCCTTCGAAGCGCCCGCAGAGGATGACCGCACCGGGTCCCGCCGCCAGTTCGCGCACGCGCGCCTGCGCCAGTGGCTTGCCGCGCGGGCTCATCAGCAGCCGTGGCCGCGCATCACCTCCAGGTGAGGCGTGGTCGATGGCCCTGGCCAGCACATCGGCGCGCATCACCATGCCGGCGCCGCCACCAGCCGGCGTATCATCGACGGTGCGATGGCGATCGGTGGCGAAATCGCGAATCTGGATGGCGTCCAGCGACCATGTGCCGGCCTCCAGCGCCCGCCCGGCGAGCGACAGGCCAAGCGCACCCGGAAACATCTCGGGATAGAGCGTCAGCACCGAGGCCTTGAACGTCACCGGTTGCCCCCGGCGTCGCTTGGTCCGCGCGGCCTGCCTTTCGGGTTGAAGTCCTCGTCGCGGGGCGCATCGCCATCCTCGTCCTCGATCAGACCAGCCGCTGCCGGATCGATGCGCACGAACCCGTCTCCAACCGACACCTCAGGCACGGCAACCTGCGTGAACGGAATCAGCACGCCTTTGCGGCCGGCCAGCGTGACGTCGAGAATGTCCCCGCCGCCGAAATTGTGCACGGCAACGACCTTGCCGACCACTGCGCCGGTGTCGTCCCGAACCTCGAGCCCGACAAGATCGGCATGATAGAATTCATCCTCTTCGCCATCGTCCGGCAGCATCGAGCGGTCGACGAACAATTCAGTACCGGCCAGCGCCTCGGCGGCGTTACGGTCGCTGACACCCTTGAAGCGGACCACGACAACAGTGTTGGCGGGCCGGATATCGATGATCTGAAAGGCACGGCCGTCCTTGGCATAGAGCGGCCCATAATCGGCCAGCGCCAGCGGCTCGCCGGTGAAGGTTTTCACACGCAATTCGCCCTTGATGCCATGGGCGGCGCCGATCACGGCCATCTGGACAGGGTTCTGGGGCTTGGTCATGAAGCATGCATCCTTTGCCTTGCTCTAGCTCTACCTCAGCATCATTTCAATGATCGCCCGATTGTCATTTCCCCGATTGTCATTCCAATGACGGCTCTTCACCGCTTCCTAACCCGGCTGCCGGAAAATGGCTCTCGAATTGGAAGCACGCCATGCAGGAATTCCTCATCCCGGCAAAACCCGACCTTCAGGCGGCACGCGAAAGCTGGCTGAAGATGCTGGCGCGCGAGCGCCGGTTGTCGCCCGCGACCGTCGAGGCCTATAAGCGAGACACGCGCCAGTTCCTGCATTTCCTGACCGGCCATTGCGGCGGCGCCCCCGGCATTTCCGACATTGCCAATCTGCGCCCGGCCGATCTGCGTGGTTTCCTCGCCGCCCGTCGTTCCGAAGGCGCAGGCGCCCGCACGCTCGGCCGCGGGCTGGCCGGCATTCGCTCGCTGCTGCGCTTTCTCGAGCGGCGCGGTCTCGCCAACGCCGCCGGTGCCGCCGCCTTGCGCGCACCGCGCCAACCCAAGTCGCTGCCCAAGCCGCTCACCGCAATTGACGCGAAGCACGTCGTCTCGATCGAAGGCCAGTTGGCGGAGGAACCGTGGATCGCCGCCCGCAATGCCGCCGTCCTGACACTGCTCTACGGCTCCGGCCTGCGCATTTCCGAGGCGCTTGGCCTTGCTGGCGCCGATCTGTCGTCGCCCGGTGACACGGTGCTGCGTGTCACCGGCAAGGGCGGCAAGACGCGGCTGGTGCCGGTGCTGCCGGTAGCCTTGCGCGCGATCGCCGAATACCGCCGCCTTTGCCCCTATCACCTCGACACGAAGGGCCTGCTGTTTCGCGGCGCGCGTGGTGGGCCGCTTAACCCGGCCATCATCCAGCGCGACATGGCCAAGCTGCGTTCGGCGCTCAACCTGCCTGACACCGCGACGCCGCACGCCTTGCGCCATTCCTTCGCCACGCACCTGCTCGGACGCGGCGGCGACCTGCGCACCATCCAGGAACTCCTGGGCCATGCCAGCCTCTCGACCACCCAGATCTACACCGGCGTCGACACCACTAGGTTGCTCGAAATCTATGAGTCCGCGCATCCCCGCGCATGAAATCCTCACCCATTTGGGACAATTTCACCGGGCGGATTAACCGTTTTGCCGCTTTTTGATCCTAGACTTGACCATGATCCCGAAAAGTGGGCCCCGGTTTTCGGACAAGATCATGGTCGAGCAAGAAGATAGAACCATGAAACGCGTCATTGCCATCGCCGACCGCGCAGCGTCAGCATCGCTGAAGCTGCTTGTTGCGCTCAATGTGCTGTTCTTCCTGTCATTCCTCTTCGTGCTTCTGTTCATGGCCGGCAAGGCGCATGCCGAAATCCCGACCTGCACCGGCACCGACATGCTGTCGGCCCTGCAGAAGAGCGATCCCGCCACCTACCGCAAGATCGAGACCGAGGCCGCCGCCACGCTGAACGGCAAGGGCCTGTTGTGGAAGCTGGAAAAGGCTGGTGAAAAGCCATCGTTCCTGTTCGGCACCATGCACATGACCGACGCACGCGTCACGTCGCTGCCGCCCGCCGCGCAGACCGCCTATGACGCCGCAGGCACCATCATCATCGAGACCACCGATGTGCTCGACAAGCAGAAGATGATGGCGGCGATGCTCAAAGAGCCGGACCTGACGATGTTCACCGATTCCACGACCCTGTCGTCCCTGCTGTCACCGGACGATGCGGCGGCGATGAATTCCGCCCTCGACGCGCGCGGTATTCCGCCGCTGACGGTCGCCAAGATGAAGCCCTGGCTGCTGTCGGCGATGCTGGCGCTGCCGGCCTGCGAACTCGCCCGCCAGTCCGGCGGGGCGCCGGTGCTCGACGTCAAGCTGGCTGAAGGCGCCAAGGCCTCGGGCAAGACGGTGGAAGGCCTGGAAACAGCCGAAAGCCAGTTGCGCGCCATGGCCTCCCTGCCGCTCGCTTTCCACATGAAGGGGCTGGTCGACACGGTGAAGCTTGGCGACAAGGTCAATGACGTCAACGAAACCATGATCGTGCTTTACCAGCGCGGCGAGACCGGCATGTTCTGGCCGCTGTTTCGCACCGTGCTTCCCGGCGCCGACGATGACAAGGCCGGCTATGCCGCATTCGAGGAGACCATGATCACCAGCCGCAACAAGGTGATGGTCGACCACGCCGAACCGATCCTCGCCAGGGGCAATGCCTTCATGGCGGTCGGCGCCCTGCACCTTCCCGGCCCCGAAGGTCTGGTCGAGGATTTCCGCAAGGCCGGCTACACCGTCACGCCTGTCGGGCTTTAGGACATAGCGTCCAGCCTTGGATCAGGCCTTCAGGACCTGAACCAGCATTGCCGGAACGATGATCCGGTGGAACGGCTTGACGATCGCCAGATAGGCCTGCCCAAGCAGGTTGTGCGTCTTGACGATCGTTGACGCGGCCACTTCCTGGCGGCCCATGCCAAGGTCCCTGACCTCGACCAGCAAGCGGAAATCAAGATGCCGGTCGTCCAGGCCGAGGACGACCTTGCCGGGAGACTGACTGATGAGCGGAAATATGCCGATCCTGCCATTCGGCGCGGATGCCTGCTCCTGACCGGTCTTCAGCGCAAACGGCCTGACGGCGAGGTTGCGCAGCTGCGTCAGCCTGCTGACCCATTGCGGTGATCGCCCCAGTGCGCGTTCGGCCGCCCCGATCGCGGTCAGGGAAAGGCCATCGGCAATCAGCACGAAACGGTCGGCGAACTGGGCTCCGGCAAGAGCGCTGTCGGGATCAGGGAAAGTCTGTGCGGTGGGTGTCATCACGGCAAATCCTCTGAACAGACCATAGCAAGGGCAAATCGGCCGTGCTGCGTGGCGAAACGCCGCCATCAAAGTTAAATTGCCCTGTTTTTGGCGCCTTGGCGGTGCTAAATGAAACCTGTTCAACGATTGCGCGTTGAGGTCTGTTGCTTGATACTTTTAATCCACGGAGGACACTTTTATGGCGAACGCACCTAATCCAAACGACTCGAGGCCGAGTGGCGGTGGCAGCACGTGGCTGATCGCACTCGTCGTCGTTATTCTTGCGGTTGTCGCGTATTATGTTTTCGGAAGAAGTGGTGAGCACCCTGCACCGGCCGAGCCACCGGCGGCGGCCACGCCAGCTCCGGCGCCTGCACCAGCCGAGCCTATGAAGCCTGCCGAACCGGCCAAGCCAGCCGAACCGGCACCTGCTGCACCAGCACCTGCCCCGGCTCCCGCGGAGCCAATGAAGCCAGCAGCTCCGGCAGCGCCTGCTCCGGCACCAGCACCTGCCGCCCCGGCCAACTGATCAGGCCAACGGCATCAAATACAAACGGCCCGCTGAAAAGCGGGCCGTTTTGTTTTGAGCGGGCCGAAAGGCCTTTCCAGAAACTCGCTCCGGTAAGGCGAGCATCGGGTGTTTTGAGATTCAGGTCAGGCCGAGCCGAGAATGGTGGCTTCTGAGAACCGGAGCGGAGCGTACTCGAGTACGTGAGCACCGGAAGCGCGGGAAGCCGCCATTCGCAGGCCGGCATCACCTGAATATCAATACACCCTAGATGTGGATCGGCTTGAAGAAGGTGGCCAACGCCGCTTCCTTCACCGCTTCCGACATGGTCGGATGCGCATGGCAAGTGCGGGCGAGATCCTCGGACGAGCCGCCGAACTCCATCAGCACCGCCGCCTCGTGGATCATCTCGCCGGCCCCATAGCCGACGATATGGACGCCGAGCACGCGGTCGCTGGCCTTGTCGGCAAGGATCTTGACGAAGCCGTCGGTGTGCAGCATGGCGCGCGCCCGACCATTGGCGGTGAAGGGGAATTTTCCTGCCTTGTAGTCGATGCCGGCCTTCTTCAGCTCTTCTTCGGTCTTGCCGACGGAGGCGATTTCCGGGCTGGTGTAGACGACGCTTGGGATGACGTCGTAATTCACATGGCCAGCCTGGCCGGCGATGGTCTCGGCCACTGCCACGCCTTCGTCCTCGGCCTTGTGCGCCAGCATCGGTCCGGCGATGACGTCGCCGATGGCGTAGATGCCTGGCACATTGGTCCTGAGATGCGCATCGGTCCTGACCCGGCCGCGCTCGTCAACCTCGACGCCGGCCTCCTTCAGCCCGAGACTGTCGGCAAAGGCGCGGCGTCCGGTGGCGATCAGCACCGCGTCGGCCTCGATCGTCTCGGCGGCGCCGCCCTTGACCGGCTCGAAAGTGACGGTCGCACCCTTCTTCGCCTTGGCGACGCCGGTGACCTTGGCGCCGAGCTTGAACTCGAAACCCTGCTTCGACAGCAGCCGCTGGAACTGCTTGGAGACCTCGCCGTCCATGCCGCCCAGAATGGTGTCGAGGAACTCGACAACGGTGACCTTGGCGCCGAGCCGCGCCCAGACCGAGCCAAGCTCCAGCCCGATGACGCCGCCGCCGACCACGACCAGATGGCCAGGCACCTTTTCCAGCGACAGCGCGCCGGTCGAGGACACGATCACCTTCTCGTCGATATCGACCTTGACGCCGGGAATGCCGGCGACATCCGAACCGGTGGCGATGACGATGTTCCTGGTCTCGATTTCCTCGACCTTGCCGTCCTCGCCGGTCACCGAGACCTTGCCCGCCGCAATCACCTTGCCGGTGCCACGAAAGCT
>JBDSLV010000083.1:0-7355 GCA_039916205.1 Mesorhizobium sp.
TGCAGAAGAAAGCCAAGGAGGCGCAGGACGCCGAAGAGCAGGCGCAGCAGGCCGACAGCGGCCGCTCGCGCTGGACCATTCCCGGTTTTGGCAATGACGATCCCCCGCCTCAGCAGTCGGGAAGGCGAGCGCCGGCGCCTCGGCCATCCAACCGCCAGACGGTGGCGGAAGCGGCGATCAAATCCGTGGTGCGCTCTGTTGGATCGTCGGTTGGCCGGGCCATCGTGCGCGGCATCCTGGGCAGCCTGTCGCGCGGACGTTGATGCGCTTTAAGCAAAAGCCAATCCTTCCGTATCAGCGGCAATGGATTGGCTTTTGAGCGACAGAGCTGAATTATCGCGCCGACCGGCCGTTTTGGCCAACCCTTAAGTAGCCGGCACGCCGGAGTCGATCGCGATGGCCTTGTGATTGGCGCTCGGTGTCATCGGCTGCGTCACATCAGCCGTCACCATCACAGGTGTCTTGCTCGGTACGCGGTCGAACAGATCGATGATGTCCTGGTTCATCAGGCGCACGCAGCCCGACGACACCGACTTGCCGATCGATTTCCATTCGGGCGACCCGTGCAGGCGGTAGAGCGTGTCCACATTGCCCTGGAACAGATAGAGCGCACGTGCGCCGAGCGGGTTTTTGAGGCCGCCGGGCATGCCGCCATTGTCGGCGCTGTACTGCTTCAGCTCCGGCTGGCGGGCGATCATTTCTTCCGGCGGCGTCCACTTTGGCCACTTCTGCTTCCATTGAACAACGGCATCGCCCGACCATGCGAAGCCGGCGCGGCCAAGGCCGACGCCATAGCGGATTGCCTGACCGCCCGGGCGCACGAGATAGAGGAAATGGTTGGTGGTATCGACGACGATGCTGCCCGGCTTCTGGCCGGTCGGATCGGCCACGATCTGACGCAGAAACTGCTCATCGATTTTTTGGTAAGGAATGCCCGGCAGATCGAAGTCGTTGTCGGTAACGGGCGCGTACATCGTCGCGTAGTCGGGCAGCGGCGGTTCGACATAAGCCGGCGGCGGCGGTTCAACCGGTCCCGGTGCTGTGGTGACGCATGCGGAAACCGCGATTGAAGCGGCGCCTAATGCTGCGGCGTTGAGAAAGCCGCGACGG
Source organism: Mesorhizobium sp. (assembly GCA_039916205.1). Classification (GTDB taxonomy): domain Bacteria; phylum Pseudomonadota; class Alphaproteobacteria; order Rhizobiales; family Rhizobiaceae; genus Mesorhizobium. The sequence continues at coordinate 1,111 of JBDSLV010000083.1, forward strand.
CTCAGGCGAAAGGATTCGATATCGGTTATGGACATGGTTGCCTTCTTTAGGTCTCAAATCGCAACAAAGCATGAATACGCTGGCCTGCTGCGTCGGGTGTCTATCAACACTTGAGCGCGATAGGCGGTTCCGAATCGGGCCTGAAGGTGGACAAACAAAGGCGAAGCTGTGATCGCGCTGCCACTGTGGCGTCTGCGCAACAGACTTGCCGAGAGGCTCCCCAGTTAGCTGGCCGTGACCAGCGCTTCCAGCGACGGCAGGATCAGGGCCGGCGGAAAGTCACGGTATTCCTCGGGCTGGTTGGAGCGGTTGATCCAGACCGTGCGGAAGCCGAATCGGGTCGCCCCGGCAATATCCCAGCGGTTGGACGACTGGAACGACACCGCGGCCGGATAAAGCCGCCGGTCGGTGGTGACCATGTCGTAGACCGCCGGATCGGTCTTGAACCGCCTGACGGCATCAACGGAATAGATGTCGTCCAGCACTTGGTCGAGCGCGGCGGACTTGACTGCTGCCTGCAGCATTTCGGGTGATCCGTTCGACAGGATCGCCAGCCGCGCGCCAGATGCCTTGAGCGCCTTGAGGACGGCCGGTACTTCCGGATAACAATCCAGACGCCAGTAGGCGTCGAGCAGCTTGGCCTTCAGGCTGGGGTCAGCGGAGGGAAATTTGCGCAAGGCAAAATCGAGTGCCTGTTCGGTCAACTGCCAGAAGTCGGCATAGGCACCCATCAGCGTGCGCACCCAGGAATATTCGAGCTGCTTGGCGCGCCAGAGCTCGGACAGCAACTGGCCATCCGGTCCTATCGCGTCGGCATGGCGGCGCACGGCCGCATGCACGTCGAACAGCGTGCCATAGGCATCGAAAACATAGGCGGCGTATTGCATGGCATCAGTTTTGAGGCGACGCCGCACGCGGCGCAAGCCCTGATTGCAATCGCGGGCTGCTGGCCTCAACAAATCTCAGCCATGCCGGTTGACGTTGCTCGTCAAAGCATCTTCCAATAGCTGGACGAGATACGAAGACGGGATGAAGCGATGACACTGGCGGCTGAGGCACTTTCCGCGACATGGACTTTCGTGGATGGCGACTGGTACGAGGGCAACGTTGCCATCATCGGCCCGCGCAGCCACGCCATGTGGCTTGGCACCAGCGTGTTTGATGGCGGCCGTTGGTTCGAGGGCGTGGCGCCCGATCTTGAGCTTCACGCAGCAAGAGTGAACTCTTCGGCGATCGCGCTCGGCCTTAAGCCCAACATGACCCCCGAGCAGATCGTCGGCCTGACTTGGGACGGGTTGAAGAAGTTTGACGGCAAGACGGCGGTCTATATCAGGCCGATGTACTGGGCCGAACACGGCGGCTACATGGGCGTCCCGGCCGATCCCGCATCGACGCGTTTCTGCCTGTGCCTCTATGAATCGCCGATGATCCCGCCGACCGGCTTTTCGGTGACGGTGTCGCCGTTCAGGCGCCCGACGATCGAGACCATGCCGACCAACGCCAAGGCCGGCTGCCTCTATCCCAACAATGGCCGTGCCATCCTCGAAGCCAAGATGCGCGGCTTCGACAACGCCATGGTGCTCGACATGCTGGGCAATGTCGCCGAGACCGGTACCTCCAACATCTTCCTGGTCAAGGACAGCCATGTTTTCACCCCGGCGCCAAACGGCACCTTCCTGTCCGGCATCACCCGCTCACGCACGATGACGCTGCTTGGAGACTACGGTTTCAAGACCACGGAGAAGACGCTGTCGGTGCGGGATTTCCTCGAAGCGGATGAGATCTTTTCGACCGGCAACCATTCCAAGGTCGTGCCGATCACCCGCATCGAGGACCGCGAGCTGCAGCCTGGGCCGGTGGCCAAGAAAGCACGTGAACTCTATTGGGATTGGGCGCATTCGACACCGGCCGCCTGACCACAACGCGGCCTGTCTTCGGCCCATTAAAGCAATGGGCTTCAGCGTGACGCAGGGTTTGGCCGCAAAACCATGTGACACCTGCCGGGAACCCGCTTAGAAAGGGAACCGACGCTTCATTCCGGAGTTGTTCCAGAACAATCCAGACCTATCTAAATCCGGTATCGACACCGGATCCTATCCACGAGGGAGTACTATCCATGGCTTTTGAATTGCCCGCTCTGCCCTACGACTATGAGGCCTTGCAGCCGTACATGTCGAAGGAGACGCTGGAATATCACCACGACAAGCACCACAAGGCCTATGTCGACAACGGCAATAAGCTCGCCGCGGAAGCCGGCATGGGCGATCTGTCGGTCGAGGACGTGGTCAAGCAGTCGTTCGGCAAGAACGCCGGCCTCTTCAACAATGCCGCCCAGCATTACAACCACGTCCATTTCTGGAAGTGGATGAAGAAGGGTGGCGGCGGCAACAAGCTGCCTGGCGCATTGCAGAAGGCTTTTGACAGCGACCTCGGTGGCTACGACAAGTTCAAGGCCGATTTCATTGCTGCCGGCACGACACAGTTCGGTTCGGGCTGGGCCTGGGTTTCGGTCAAGGATGGCAAGCTTGCGATCTCGAAGACACCGAACGGCGAGAACCCGCTGGTTCATGGCGCATCGCCGATCCTCGGCGTCGACGTCTGGGAGCATTCCTATTACATCGACTATCGCAATGCCCGGCCGAAATATCTCGAGGCCTTCGTCGACAGCCTGATCAACTGGGATCACGTGCTCGAGCTCTACGAAAAGGCCTGATGCATGTCGCCCAAAAGTGCGCAGCGGTTTTGGGTCACGGACATGCATAAGAACCAGGCATTGAAGCCTTTCAGTCGAGTCTGTTTGGGCGCGACGCGCTTGAAGGCCTGAATGGTTACGAGAAAGCCCCGGCATCCCCCGGGGCTTTTCTTTTGGTGCCTGACACGACGATCGAAAAAAACACGCAAGCGTGAGGTGAAATCCGGAATTTTCTGACCACTCTTGCCGTTATCGTCCTGTCTCGAAATGTCATGTAATCATGGAGCCAATTGAATGAGAAAGCTTGTTATCGCCATCTCTATGCTCGCACTCGCGGCATCGGCGGCCTTTGCCGATCCGATCCTCGACCGGCAGGCTCTGATGAAGGAGCGGGGAAAGATCGTCGGCGGCCTGTCGAAAGTGATCAAGGGCGAGGAGCCTTTTGATGCCGCTGCCGTGCTGACGGCACTCCAGGCGCTGCAGGTAAACGCCGAGAAATTCGACGTCGATGCCCTGTTCCCGGCTGGCAGCGACAAAGGCGATACCACGGCGTCTCCAAAGATCTGGGAAGACATGGTCGGCTTCAAGGCGGTCGAGGACAAGTACCTTGCCGACGTCAAGGCGGCCGCTGCTGCCGCTCCGGCCGACGTCGATACGCTGAAGACACAATTCGGCACCATCGCTTCCAATTGCGGCACCTGCCATCAGACCTATCGGGTGAAGAAGAGCTGATAGCGGGCAATGCCCTCCCTCAGAAAATTCGTCGGCGCCCTCGTTGTTCTGGGCGGCGTCGGCGCGGTTGCCGGATGGGTCCTGTCGGCGCCGGTGAAGCTCGGGCCTGAGACCCTGGCCAAGCTGGGCCCCGGCGACGTGGCCAAAGGCAAGCGCATTTTCTATGCCGGCGGCTGTACGTCATGCCATGCCAGGCCGGGTTCGCAAGGCGATGCCCGGCTTGAGCTGGTGGGCGGACTCGAACTCAAGACCCCGTTCGGCATCTTCGTACCGCCAAACATTTCGCAGGATGCCAAGGACGGCATCGGCGCGTGGTCGGTCGAGGATCTCGCCAATGCCATGCTGAAAGGTGTCTCGCCATCCGGCGAGCATTTCTATCCGGCATTCCCCTACGCCTCCTACGCACGCATGAACCCGGCAGACATTGCCGATCTCTATGCTTTCCTGAAGACGCTGCCTGCGGTTGCCGGCAAGGCGCCCGACAATTCACTGTCGTTCCCTTTCAGCATCCGCCGTGGCATTGGCCTGTGGAAACTGCTTTATCTCAGCGATCGACCGGTCGTTGCTTTCCCCGAAGGCACGCCCGCCCCGGTGATGGCAGGCCGATACCTTGCCGAAGGGCCGGGGCATTGCGGCGAATGCCACACGCCGCGCGACTTCGCCGGGGGAACCAAAAAGACCGAGTGGCTGGCCGGTGCCGTGGCTGCCGAAGGCAGCGGTGTCGTGCCCAACATCACGTCGGGCGACGGCGGTTTCGGCAACTGGTCGGAGGCCGACATTGCCAACTATCTCGAGACCGGATTCACGCCGGATTTCGATTCCGTTGGCGGCGCCATGGTCGATGTGCAGAGGAACATGGCTGAGCTTGCACCCGAGGATCGTGCCGCCATTGCCGCCTACCTGAAAGCGATACCGTCGCATCCAAACGGCTATCCGGCACGCAAGCCAGCTGCGAAATAATCCTTGCGACAACTTAGGAGGCTGGGCTCGCGCTCGAAAAGCTCAGATCATCTTCGCAAGCGCGTCGAACAGCGCAAGGTTCTCGAGCCCCAGGATGGCGGCGGAGCAGGGGTGGGCAATCGACCTCCGCGCGACCTGAAAATGTGTTCAGGCGGACACTGGTATGGCCTAGCGGTCACCCAGAAAATCGAAGCCGGTGTCGAAGAAATGGTTGTAGTTGCAGGTCAGTTCCTCGCCGGCTGTGATGTCGCGCAGTGCGAAGCTTTCCTCGGGCGAGGAGACGTCGCAATTCGGCTCGTCGGCATGGTTCATGTAGCGCGCGTCGTCGGCCTCGAAGACAATGTGTCTGGGATCGCGCCGGTCGGGGTAGGAATAGCGGTCGAGATAGCTTTTTACCGGCCCGGTCTGGGCTTCATAGGTCTCGACCTCGATGACCCGGTCGAACCTTGGATCCAGCTTCCAGAGCAATGTGCCTGACGGAATGTCGTTCTTGGCAAAAACCCCGATGCCCTGAATGGAAGATTTGTCGAGATAGGTGTCGACGAGCAACATGTCAGATCCTTGCGAGACGGGGATTGGTGGCCGTGGCCTGAAAAAGCCGGGCATTGGGTAGCCCGAGGCCAAAGCAATTGCGAGCGGAAAATCGGCTCGCAATTGCATGTCACCCAAATGTGCGCACCGGCTCTGGAAAGCCGAGGCGCGGCATCAAGCGCTTCGAGCGCGACGTGCCCTACGTGCTGGGAGCGAGGTCGGCCTTGCCCGTCACCTTCAATGCGAAGGAATAGGTGAAGGCGATCTCCTCAAGCCTGGAAAACCGGCCGGAGGCGCCTGCATGGCCTGAGTCCATGTTGATCTTGAACAGCACCGGGTTGTCGCCGGACTTCCGCTCACGCAACCGTGCGACCCATTTCGCCGGCTCCCAATAGGTGACGCGCGGGTCGGTCAGGCCGGCGAGCGCCAGGATCGGCGGATATTCGAGTGCGGCGACATTGTCATAGGGCGAGTAGGCAGCAATCGTCCGGTAGTCTTCGGCGGACGCTATCGGGTTGCCCCACTCTGGCCATTCCGGCGGCGTCAGCGGCAGGCTTTCATCGAGCATGGTGGTGAGCACGTCGACGAAGGGAACCTCCGCAACAATGCCGCCGAAGCATTCAGGCGCCATGTTGGCGACAGCGCCCATCAGCATTCCGCCGGCCGAGCCGCCTTGTGCGACAATGCGGTCATGCACGGTGTAGCGCTCGGCGACGAGGTGGCGCGCGGTGGCGATGAAATCGGTGAACGTGTTCATCTTGTTCAGCCGCTTGCCGTCATCATACCAGCCATAGCCCTTGTCCTTGCCGCCACGCACATGCGCGATGGCAAAGACAAAGCCGCGGTCGACCAGTGACAGGCAATTGGTGTTGAAGGCGGCCGGCACGGTGATGCCATAGGACCCGTAGCCGTAGAGCAGGCAAGGCGCCGATCCGTCCAGCGGCGTGTCGCGGTGATACAACAGCGAGATCGGCACCAGTTCTCCGTCAGCGGCGGGTGCCATCAGCCGCCGCGTCACATAGTGGTTCGGGTCGTGGCCGGACGGCACTTCCTGGGTCTTCAGCAGAACGCGTTCGCGGGTGCGCATGTTGTAGTCAAAGACTTGCCCGGGCGTCGTCATCGACGAATAGGAAAAGCGCATGATCTCGGTGTCGTATTCGTAAGTGCCCGACAGACCGAGCGAGAACGCCTCTTCGCCGAGCGACAGAAGATGCTCCTCGCCGCTCTCGCGGTCATGCACGACGATGCGCGGCAGGCCTTCCTTGCGTTCAAGCCGGACCATATGATCCTTGAAGCCGATTACAGAGAGGATCAGCCGGCCGGCTTCGTG
>JBDSLV010000084.1:0-5100 GCA_039916205.1 Mesorhizobium sp.
GCCCGGCAAGCCTTCCAGGACAGTCTGGATATCCGCCAGCAACTGTCTCAATCAGATCCGAACAACGAGACCTGGCAACGCGACCTGGTGGTTGCCTATATCGATTACGCCCAGGTGGCGAAGGACCCGAAAGCCGTGTTGACCAAGGCCCTGGACATGACGCTGGAACTCGACCGTAACGGGCAACTGGCGCCGCGATACAAATTCATGATCAAGTTCCTGCGGGACCGGTTGGCGAAGGTCAAAGCCGGTCATCAATAGCGGGAAAATTAGCGCTGTCTGAAGCGCACTTTCTGCGCGCGGCTTGGCCTGCTCGCGCCGCAAAAGCCGAACAGGCGGTAGCGCTTAATCCGAAAAATCTGGAATTCCTCTATGGCGCCTATGACGCGCGGCTCAAGACCGCGTATGTCCTCGAGGAGCAAGGTGAAAACGCCGAGGCACTCGCAACCTATGAGGCAAGCCTCGCAACCATCGAAAAGGCGGTCGCGCGGAAGCCATCAGAGACGTTGTACACCGCCAGCCGGGAACACGTCCTTGCCAAGATCGACGGGGTTCTGAAACTGCGTGGGGCTCCAAAGGCGCCCTAACCGGCGCAAACCTTGGAAAAACCGCCTTTTGCGCCTATATCTAGGTCATATCAGAGTGCGATTCGGGGCCGATTTTTCGCGCTGTACAAGCGGCATCCAGACAACAGGTTTTCATGAGCGACCAGATAGACAACACCGACGGCGCCGAGACCGAATATGGCGCCGATTCCATCAAGGTTTTGAAGGGCTTGGATGCTGTCCGCAAACGCCCGGGCATGTATATCGGCGATACCGACGACGGCTCCGGCCTGCACCACATGGTCTATGAGGTGGTTGACAACGCCATCGACGAAGCGCTGGCCGGCCATGCCGACCTCGTTACGGTAACGCTCAATCCCGATGGTTCGGTGACAGTTATCGACAATGGCCGCGGCATTCCGACCGATATCCACACCGGGGAAGGCATCTCGGCGGCCGAAGTGATCATGACGCAGCTGCATGCCGGCGGCAAATTCGACCAAAACTCCTACAAGGTGTCCGGCGGCCTGCACGGCGTCGGCGTGTCGGTGGTCAATGCGCTGTCTGCCTGGCTGAAATTGAAAATCCGCCGCAATGGCCAGATTTTCGAGATGAGCTTCACCCATGGCAATGCCGACGCGCCGCTGAAGGCCACAGGCAGCTACGAACAGCAGAAGCTGCCCGGCACCTATGAGGGGCGCAGCGGCAGCGAGATCAGCTTCTTTCCCTCGTCCGAAACCTTCACCATGGTCGAGTTCGACTTCGGCACCCTGGAACACCGGCTGCGCGAACTCGCCTTCCTCAATTCCGGCGTGCGCATCGTTTTGACCGATGCTCGGCATGCCGACATCGTGCGCCACGAGCTGCACTATGACGGTGGTCTAGAGGAATTCGTGAAATATCTCGACCGGGTCAAGAAACCGCTGATCGACAAGCCGATCGCCATCAAGGCCGAGCGCGACGGCATCACCGTCGAAGTGGCGATGTGGTGGAACGACAGCTACCACGAGAATGTACTGGCCTTTACCAACAACATTCCGCAGCGCGATGGCGGCACCCACCTTGCCGGCTTCCGCGGCGCACTGACGCGCCAGATCACCGGCTACGGCGAGTCCTCCGGCCTGACCAAGAAGGAAAAGGTCGGGCTGATCGGCGACGACTGCCGCGAGGGGCTGACGGCCGTGCTTTCGGTCAAGGTTCCAGACCCGAAATTCTCCTCGCAGACCAAGGACAAGCTGGTTTCATCTGAAGTTCGCCCAGTCGTGGAAGGGCTGGTCAACGAAGCGCTCGGTACCTGGCTGGAAGAGCATCCTAGCGAAGGCAAGGTGGTCATCGACAAGGTGATCCAGGCGGCGGCGGCGCGTGAAGCCGCGCGCAAGGCGCGCGATATCACCCGCAAGAGCTCGCTCGGCATCACTTCGCTACCCGGCAAGCTGGCCGACTGCCAGGAACGCGATCCGGCGAAATCCGAAATCTTCATCGTCGAGGGTGACTCCGCCGGTGGCTCGGCCAAGGGCGGGCGTTCGCGCCAGAACCAGGCCATCCTGCCGTTGCGCGGCAAGATCCTCAATGTCGAGCGGGCACGTTTCGACCGCATGCTCGGCTCCGAGATGATCGGCACGCTGATCACGGCGCTCGGCACCTCGATCGGCAAGGACGAGTTCAACGCCGACAAGCTGCGCTACCACAAGATCATCCTGATGACCGATGCCGATGTCGACGGCGCTCACATCCGTACCTTGCTGCTCACCTTCTTTTTCCGGCAGATGCCGGAACTGATCGAGCGTGGCCATCTCTACATCGCGCAGCCGCCGCTCTACAAAGTGACGCGCGGCAAGAGCTCGCAATACATCAAGGACGAAAGCGCCTTCGAGGAATTCCTGATCGGATCGGGCCTGGACGAAGCGTCGTTGACGCTCGGTTCCGGCGAAGTCCGCACCGGCCAGGATCTGCGCGGTGCCATCGACGACGCGCTGGCGGTGCGCCAGCTGATCAACGGCCTGCACACCCGCTACAATAGGGGCGTGGTCGAACAGGCAGCGATCGCTGGCGGGCTCAACCCGGAGGTGTTTGCCGATCTCGGAGGCGCCAACGCCATGGCCGAGCGCGTTGCCAAGCGCCTCGACATCATTGCCGAGGACACCGAGCGCGGCTGGACCGGCCGCATGTCTACCTCAAACGAGGGGACTGGCGGCTATGTGTTCGAGCGCACGGTGCGCAGCGTCAAGGAATACGCGCATCTCGATCTCGGGCTGATCAACTCGGCCGATGCACGCCAGCTCGACCGCTATGCGCCGCGCCTCACCGAGGTTTATGGCGCGCCGCCGGTGCTGCGCCGCAAGGAGGTCTCCGAACCCATTTCGGGACCGCTGGCGCTGCTCAACGCGGTTTTCGCTACCGGCCGCAAGGGCCTGACCATGCAGCGCTACAAGGGTCTCGGCGAGATGAATGCCGAGCAGCTCTGGGAAACCACGCTCGACCCGAACGTGCGCTCGCTGCTGCAGGTGAAGGTCCATGACGCGACCGACGCCGACTCGCTGTTCTCGCGGCTGATGGGCGACGAAGTCGAACCACGGCGCGAGTTCATCCAGGAAAACGCACTATCAGTCGCCAACCTGGATATCTAGAATCCATCTGGATTTTGAAGCGTTGTCGCGCCAAGGCGCGCCAACGCCGTTTCTCGCCACAGCAAATCAATTGAGATCCGCCCGGAACAGAAGCCCTTCCAAGACATTGTGACAACATCGATCACAATTTCTCACAGGAGGCCTTCATGGGACGCGGTATTTTGCTCTGGTTGCTCGGTATTCCGATTCCAATCATCATTCTCATCATGCTTTTCGTACGATAGGGGGCGTCTATGCAGTCCACCCTATCGGCTGTCGACGTTTCCGCTTCGACGGAATCCTCTTCCACCGCCGTCAGTTGGGGGCCGATCATCGCCGGCGCCTTCGCGGCCTCGACGCTGACCTTGATCCTGATGCTGCTCGGCTCAGGACTGGGGCTGAGCGTGGTCTCACCCTGGTCCGGCTCCGGAGCCTCGGCCGCCACGTTCGCGGTTTCCACGGCGATCTGGCTAGTCATCGTGCAATGGCTGTCCTCAGGCGTTGGCGGCTACCTCGCCGGTCGGTTGCGCACCAAATGGGTCGGGGTGCACACGGACGAAGTTTATTTCCGTGACACCGCCCATGGCTTTCTGGCCTGGGCACTCGCCACCTTGCTGGTCGTCGGCGTGCTCGGTTCGGCGCTGACGTCCCTGCTCGGCTCCGGCGTGCAAGCTGTGTCGACCGTTGCATCAGGTGCTGCCATGGGCGCTTCGGCAGGCGCTTCCGCGAACGCGACCGGCGCATCGACCGACAATGCCACATCCTATGTGGTGGATTCGCTGTTTCGGCCGGCTGATGCCAGCAAGCTTGCGGCAGCCAATCCGGAAAACGACGCGGCAGCATCCGCACAGGCTTCGCGCATCCTGATCGCCAGTGCGGCGGCCGGCGAGATTTCCGCCGACGACAAGACCTATCTGGCGCAGCTGGTGGCGGCCCGCACCGGCCTGTCGGAAGCCGACGCCAAGACGCGCGTCGATGCGCTGGCGGCAAAGGCCCAGGATGCCAAGGTCAAGGCTCAGCAAGCGGCGGATACGGCGAGAAAGGCGAGTGCAACCTTCGCACTTCTGGGAGCCCTGTCGCTGGTCATCGGCGCCTTCATCGCAAGTGCGGCGGCGGCCCTTGGCGGCCGGCAGCGCGATGACGAAGAGGCGATCTTCCTGACCAGCCGCTGAGCGTGTTCCAGCCCTGAAAACTAAAAAGCCCGGCTTTCGAAAGCCGGGCTTTTTTCTGTTCCGATCGTACCTGGCTCAGTGATCCATGGCTTTGACGATTTCCTCGGTCATCTTCTTGGCATCGCCGAGCAGCATCATGGTGCCGTCCTTGTAGAACAGCGTGTTGTCGATGCCGGCATAGCCGGAGCCGAGCGATCGCTTGACGAACAGACAGGTGCGAGCCTTGTCGACATCGAGGATCGGCATGCCGTAGATCGGCGACGACTTGTCGTCACGCGCCGACGGGTTGGTGACGTCGTTGGCGCCAATGACATAGGCGACATCGGCCTGCGCGAACTCCGAGTTGATGTCCTCGAGTTCGAAGACTTCGTCGTAAGGCACGTTGGCTTCGGCGAGCAGCACGTTCATGTGGCCAGGCATGCGGCCGGCGACCGGGTGAATGGCGTATTTGACGTCGACGCCATTGGCCTTGAGCTTGTCGGCCAGCTCGCGCAGCGCATGCTGCGCCTGGGCGACCGCCATGCCATAGCCCGGCACGATGATGACCTTCTGCGCGTTCATCATCAGGTAGGCGGCGTCGTCGGCGGAACCCTGCTTGACGGTGCGCTCGATGCCGTCGTCAGCCGCAGCGGCGGTTTCGCCGCCAAAGCCGCCGAGAATGACCGAGATGAAGCTTCGGTTCATGCCCTTGCACATGATGTAGGACAGGATGGCGCCGGACGAGCCGACCAGCGCGCCGGTGATGATCAGCGCCAGGTTGCCGAGCGTGAAGCCAAG
>JBDSLV010000085.1:0-3701 GCA_039916205.1 Mesorhizobium sp.
ATCGGTGCAGATCAACTCGCGGCTGATCGGCGCCATGCAGGAGGCGACGCAGGGCATCACCGTCGTCAAGGCCTTCACCATGGAGGACGAGCTGTCGCGGCGCGTCAGCAAGCTGGCCGACGACGCACAGCAGCGGGCCAACAAGATCGCCAAGGTTTCGGAAAGGCTGACGCCGGTCACCGAACTCCTGGGCGGCTTCGCCTTCGCCGGCGTGATCGCCTATTCCGGCTACAGGGCAACCGTGCTTGGCGAGCCGCCGGGCGCGGTGTTTTCCTTCATCACCGCGCTGACGCTTGCCTACGATCCGGCACGCAGGCTGGCGCGCATGCAGGTTGGCATGGAGCGCGCCCTTGTCAACGCGCGCATGATCTACGAACTGCTCGATCTGGAGCCGCAGCAGAGCGATGCGGCGGGCGCGGCGGAAGCGAATTTCACCAGCGGCGAAGTGCGCTTCAACAACGTGTCCTTCCGCTATGTCGAGGAAGCGCCGGTCCTGCAGGATCTGAGCTTCACCGCCGCCGCTGGCAAGATGACGGCCATCGTCGGCGCGTCGGGCGCCGGCAAGACGACGCTGGTGGCGCTGCTGCAGCGCTTCTACGATCTCGAGGCAGGCAGCATCGAGATCGATGGCCAGGACATTTCAAAACTCACCAAGCAGTCGCTGCGCAACTCCATCGCCTATGTCTCGCAGCAGCCCTATCTGTTCGAGGGCAGCATCCGCGACAACATCCGCTATGGCCGGCCAAGCGCTACCGACGCCGAAATCGAGCAGGCCGCACGGCAGGCCGAGGCCGACCGCTTCATCCGCCAGCAGCCGCAGGGCTATGACACGGCGGTGGGCGAAAACGGCGCGACGTTGTCCGGCGGCCAGCGACAGCGGGTGTCGATTGCCCGCGCCATCGTCCGCCAGGCGCCGATCCTGCTGCTCGACGAGGCGACATCGGCGCTCGACAACGAAGCGGAAGCCCGCGTGCAGGAGGCGCTGACCCATGTCATGCAAGGGCGCACCACCATCGTCATCGCGCACCGGCTGTCGACCGTGGTCAATGCCGACCATATCGTCGTCATGGAACAGGGCCGGCTGGTCGAAGAGGGCACCCACGCCTCGCTGATGGCCGACCCGCACAGCGTCTATGCCCGCTTCCACCGGGTGCAAGGCGGCAAGGGCCTGGGGCTTGTCGACGATGCCGCCTCGCGCCAGACTTCGCCGCAGGACAGTGAGGCGGACATCATCGCCGGGGGAAACACATGAGCGAGAAGCCGGCCGGTGACATGGGCGCCGTTGATATGGGCCTTGTCGTGGTGGGTGCCGCCGGCCGCATGGGCCAGGCGCTGATCCGCGCCATCCACACCATCCCCGGCGCCCGCGTCGTCGGCGCGGTCGAACGCGCCGGCTCGCCTTATCTCGGCAAGGATGCCGGCGAATTGGCCGGTGTCGGCGTGATCAACGTTGCGATCGGCGATGACCCGCTGCCGGTTTTCGCCAAGGCCGACGGCGTGCTCGATTTCACCACGCCGGCATCGACCGTCGAGTTCGCCGGCTACGCCGCGCAGGCGCGCATCGCCCATGTCATCGGCACCACAGGCTGTTCGGCGGACGACAATGAGAAGATCGCGGCGGCGGCGCGCCATGCGACCATCGTCAAGTCAGGCAATATGAGCCTTGGTGTCAACCTGCTGGCGGTGCTGGTGGAGCAGGCGGCGCGCGCGCTCGACGCCGAGGATTTCGACATCGAGATCCTCGAAATGCATCACAAGCACAAGGTCGACGCGCCATCCGGCACGGCGCTGCTGCTCGGCGAGGCGGCAGCCGCCGGTCGCGGCATTTCGCTCGCAGGCAATGATGTCCGCTCACGCGACGGCCATACCGGCGTGCGCAAGACCGGCTCGATCGGCTTTGCCGCCCTGCGCGGCGGCTCGGTGGTCGGCGACCACAGCGTCATCCTGGCCGGGACCGGCGAGCGCATCACCTTGTCGCACCACGCCGAGGACCGCGCCATCTTTGCCCGAGGCGCCGTCAAGGCAGCAATTTGGGCGCGCGCGAAAAAGCCGGGACTGTATTCGATGCGGGACGTGCTTGGGCTCGCCTGAGACGGCCTGATTTCCTTAAAACCCGAAGGAGCAAACATGTCGAGAACCCTCGTGCTCGTGCGCCACGGCCAGAGCGAATGGAACCTGAAGAACCTGTTCACCGGCTGGCGTGACGTCGACCTGACCGAACAGGGCCATGCCGAGGCCAAGGCCGCCGGCCAGAAGCTGAAGGCGCGCGGCCTGAAATTCGACATCGCCTTCACCTCGGCGCTGATCCGGGCGCAGAAAACCTGCCAGCATATTCTCGACGCCGTCGGCCAGAGCGATCTGGAAACCATCCGCGACCAGGCGCTGAACGAACGCGATTATGGCGACCTCTCCGGCCTCAACAAGGACGACGCCCGCGCGAAATGGGGCGAGGAGCAGGTGCATGTCTGGCGCCGCTCCTACGACGTGCCGCCGCCCGCCGGCGAAAGCCTGAAGGACACCGGCGCCCGCGTCTGGCCCTATTACCTGCACGACCTGCAGCCGCACGTCCTGCGCGGTGGCACCGTGCTGGTCGCCGCCCACGGCAATTCGCTGCGCGCGCTGATCATGGCGCTGGACGGCAAGTCGGGCGAGGAGATCGTCAAGCTGGAACTCGGCACCGGCGTGCCGGTGATCTACCAGCTCAACGCCGATTCGACCGTGGCTTCCAAGGAAGTGCTGGAGGGCTGAGTGTCCCTAAGCCGGCAAGCCACTGGTGCCACTCTCGCCTGAGCATGATCTTTTCCGAAAGCCGGTTTCCACCTTTCGGGATCATGCTCCAAAAAAGCGCGTTGACAGCCATCGCTTGCCCGCTTACATGAGCCCGCACCAGCCCAGATGGCGGAATTGGTAGACGCGCACGGTTCAGGTCCGTGTTCCGCAAGGAGTGGAGGTTCGAGTCCTCTTCTGGGCACCAAATTGTTGTTTCGGGCAGTCCGAAATGTTCCGAAAGCCTAACAGAAAGCCCGGTTTTTCCGGGCTTTTTTGTTGCCGACGGTTCGAGGACGTCCGAAGCAGTGTGTTGGTATCCAGCGCATTTGTTGGTATCTGTGTTGGTAGCCCGGCCGTAATCGCGGTGGCAGCCTGCCAAGGATACCAACAATGCCTCTTTCTGACGCACAATTGCGCACCCTCAAGAAGGGCGAAACTCCCCGAAAGCTGAGTGATGGCGGCGGACTTCATGTGCTTGTCACACCGCAAGGTGGAAAGCTCTGGAGGCTCGCTTACCGATATGGAGGTAAGCAGAAACTCCTCGCTCTAGGCGCATATCCAGTGGTTTCTCTGTCCGACGCCCGCGCTCGCCGAGATGAAGCCAAGCGCCTCCTAGGTGCCGGCCTCGATCCGTCTGCCGAAGCGAAGGCGGATAAAGTGCGGCGCAAAGCGTTGACCGCCGACACTTTTGAAGCGGTCGCCAGTGAATTCCTCTCCAAGGTGGAGCGGGAAGGCAAGGCAGAGGCGACGCTTACAAAGAAAAGGTGGCTTGTCGGCATAGCAAACGCCAGCCTGGGCAAGCGCCCTTTAACCGAAATCGCTGCGACTGAAATCCTCGTCCCACTTCGAAAGGTCGAAGGTGAGGGGAACTATGAAACAGCGCGACGGCTGCGCGCCGTGATCGGCCAAGTTTTTCGGTATGCTATCTCAAC
>JBDSLV010000086.1:0-3383 GCA_039916205.1 Mesorhizobium sp.
AGGCAATCTTGGGTGTGAAGCCCTGCTGCTTGGCCTGGTTCCAGAAGGTGGGGAAATCAGGCGGTATCATCACGCCGGTGATAATCTCACAGGAGGCACCCTTGAAGGCGTTGATCTGCGCCGAGAAATCATCGGTCAGGTTCTGGTAGCGGCCGGTGTCGGTCAGCCCGTAGCCGCCCTTGGCCAGCACCGGCGGGAAGCCGACCGTGCCGTCGCCCCAGGCATTGCCGTCGCCGTCATTGGGAAACAGGCCGCCAACCTTCTTGTTGGTCTCGACCTGCGCCCACATGTTGGTGAAGACGGCAATGACGTCCTCCAGCCCCCAGAAGAAGTGATAGGCATAGTTGAACGGCTTCCACGAAGCCGGGTCACCGGGATTGCCTTGCTGGCCGATGAACCAGGGTTGCCACGGCGCCACGGTCGACAGGCACGGCACCTCTTCGGCCTCGCAGGTGGTGGCGACCGGGTTGGTCGTCTCCGGCGTCGAGGCGACAAGCATCAGGTTGACCTTGTCGTTGACGATCAGCTCCTTGGCGACTTCGGCGGCACGGTTCGGGTTGGACTGGCTGTCCTTGACGACGACCTCGTAGTTGAGGCCCGCCGTCTTGGTGGCGGCGAGAAAGCCGTCGATGATGAATTTGTCGGCCTCGGCGAAAGCCGCCAGCGGGCCCGATTGCGGGCTGACATAGCCAAGTTTGATCGGTGCGTTCTGTGCGATCGCCGGCATGGCCAGGCCCGATGTCCCGGCAAGCACGCCGGTCGCGGCGGTGTTCCTGATGAATTCGCGTCTGGTGATCATGTCATGTTCCTCCCTCTAGCGTCAGTCTGCCTTCAGTTTTGTGGGCGTCTTCCCTCCCACGCGTCCTGCAACAGGGCGCGTATCGCGGCGCGGTCGAATGGCCGCGGATTCCAGTACGGATTTTGGGTGGCGATCTCGGCGGCACGGTCCAGATCAGCCTGCTTGAGACCGAGCTCGCTCAAGGTGAGCGGCGCGCCGACCGATCTGGCGAAATCATGGAGGCCGCCACCGGGACCGCCGCCGAACAGGCGGGCAACAGGTTCAAGCAATTCTGGAACGGCGACGGCGTTGAAGCCGATCGTATGCGGCAGCATCACCGCATGGGTCTCGGCATGCGGCATGTCGAAGGAGCCGCCCAGCGTGTGGCAGATCTTGTGGTGCAGCGCCATGCCGACCGTGCCGAGCACGGTGCCGCAGAGCCAGGCGCCGTAGAGGGCATCGCCACGCGCCTCCAGGTGCCTCGGTTGCTTCACCAGGATCGGAAGCGCGTCCCGCAAGGCGCGAAGCCCCTCGGTCGCCATCAGCGTCGAAACCGGATTGCGGTCCTGCGCGTAAAGCGCTTCGGCGGCATGCGCCATGGCATTGAGGCCGGATGTCACGCTCATTGTCACCGGCAGGCCAAGCGTCAGCTCCGGGTCATAGATGACGACCTCCGGCAAGATGCTTGCGTCGCGCACGGTGGTCTTGGCGCCATTCTCGGTCTGGCCGAGGATCGGCGTCACTTCGGAGCCGGCATAAGTGGTCGGGATGACGATTTGCGGCAGGTCGGTGCGATAGGCGATGGCTTTGCCAAGCCCGGTGGTCGAACCGCCGCCGAGCGCCACGACGCAATCGGCGTCCAGCTCCTTTGCCCTGGCCAGCGCCGCCTCGGTCACCTCGACCGGCGTGTGCATGGCCGCACCCGGGAAGACGCCAACCGCGAGTGGTCCGAGCCGCTTTGCCAGCGCCTCGCCGTCGGCGGACTGATGCGGCGTCGACAGGACGAGCGCGCGTTGGCAGCCGAGCCTCTCCACCCATATGCCCACATCGGACGACGCGCCGTTGCCGAAGACGATATGGGCCGGACTGCCGGAATAGGTGAAGCTTTTCATGCCGCCCGGTTCCCCTTGCGCGCCATGACCATGACGAAGGTGAAATCGAGTGCCCAGCTTTCAGGGCCTTTGCCGGATACGCGGTTGAAATCGCCAACCAGTTCCGGTTTGACGCCGAACAGCGCGTCCTCGTCGAGGCGTGGGTCGCCGCGCTCGAACACCTGCGTCGTCACCGTTTCGAAATTCTCGGCGCGGATCAGGAAGTGCAGATGCGCCGGGCGATTGAGCGGGTAGTTCAGCCGGCTTAGCATATGCCCGACCGGGCCATCATCCGGCACGCGATAGCCTGCGGGCTTGACCGTGCGGTAGTGGAAGCGGCCTTCCTCGTCGGTGGAGAAGACGCCGCGCAGATTGAACTCCGGCTGCAGGTCGGGCTGCTGGTTCTCGTAGAACCCTTGCGAATTGGCCTGCCAGGTTTCGACAGTCGCGCCGACAATAGGCAAACCATCGAGGTCGGTAACCAACCCCGACACGACGAGCGGCATTCCCGCACCATCGAGCGAAAGATTTGCACCGAGCGGTAGCCGTGGCGCGTCTGGCCGATAGAACGGTCCGCGCCCGGTGTTGGGGGTGGCGCCTTTGGGACGGCGCGCGTTGATGTCCTCGACCAGGGCGGTGACGCCAAGCAGGTCCGACAGCAATACCCACTCCTGCCTTTTGTCGTCGCTGGCGTGGCCGACTTCGGTAAGGAAGGCGATCGCCTGGCGCCACTCCGACGCGGTCGGCCGGGTCTCCCTGACAATCTGGTGGAGATGGTCGACGACTGTCGCCAGGAAGCGCGGCAAAGGTCCGGCCCTGGCCTTGAGCAGGCGCTGGGCGACCATCTCGGCGGAGTTGGTCTCGTTGAACGACGGAATGCCTGGATGTGACATGCGCCTCCCCGGTTTCATCTCACGAAGAGAGACTAGCGCAGGCCAGGCACAAAGATGATGATTTCTGGCTGGTTTAATATACCATATTGGTATGAAGCTCGATGAAAGGCATCTGATCCAACTGGCGGCCGTGGTTCAGGCCGGGGGCGTCACCGAGGGTGCCGCGCTCGTCGGCCTGTCACAGCCGGCCGTCTCGCGCACGCTGTCGATGCTGGAGAAACGGCTGGGCGAGCCGCTGTTCGTGAAAGGCCGCCGGCCGTTGCAGCCGACGCCGCTTGGCCGGGCGCTTGCCGATCATGGCCAGGTGATGCTGGCGGCCTCGCGCAAGGCGTCCGACATCGTCGCCAATTTCAGCCAGGGCCGCTCGGGCGTGGTGCGCGTCGGCGGCACGCCGTTCTTCATGGATGCGCTGATCTCCGGCATGATCGCCGATTTCCAGAACGCCTATCCGGATGTGCGCGTCGACCAGAGCTATGGCTATCTGCCGGATCTGCGCGCCGCCATCAATGCCGACCGCATCGACCTTGCCGTCTGTCCGATCGACATTCTTGAAGAGGGCTCCGGCATGGAGTTTCGCGAGATCCTGCCAGGACGCAATGTCGTCGCCTGCCGCGCCACGCA
>JBDSLV010000087.1:0-11908 GCA_039916205.1 Mesorhizobium sp.
TAGCCCGTCTTATGCACGACGACCTGTCTGAGAGGCTGGCGGATGTAGCTTAAGCGATTGATGTGGCGTAGGATTTTGGTGCTGAAGCCATTCCTGTCGCCCACATTTTGCGAGCCACCCGCCATGACCGACGATACGTTGCTGCCGTTCTCATTTCCAGCCGTTGGGCGCAAGAAGATCACAGCTGCGTTTGACGGCGGACGTATCACCTCGGATGGTGGCGTCATGCTTTTGGCCGCGGCCGAGCGGCGGCTGCACCTGGCTGACAGGCTTGCCGCTGCGATCCAGGATCCGCGCGATCCAGCGCGCGTGACGCACGCCATGGCTGACATCCTGCGCGCCCGCATCTTCGCCATCGCCTGCGGCTACGAAGACGCCAACGATCTCGATCGGCTGCGCACCGATCCGGCCTTCAAGCTCGCCTGTGGTCAGCTGCCCGACAGCGGGAATAACCTGTGCTCGCAGCCGACGTGTTCGCGGCTGGAGAACCTGCCGGACCTGCGCACCGTTATCCGGCTCGGCCGGGTGCTGGTGGATCTGTGGCTGTCGAGCTATGTCGCGCCGCCCAAAAGCGTGACGCTCGACATCGACGACACGGTGGATGTCGTTCACGGCCATCAGCAGCTCTCGCTCTTCAACGCCCATTACGACGAGCGCTGCTTCCTGCCGATCCACATTTACGACGCCGCGACAGGCCGGCCGGTCACCATGATCCTGCGTCCGGGAAAGACGCCGACGGGCAAAGAGATCCGCGGCCATCTGCGCCGGCTTGTCCGGATGATCCGCACCCGCTGGCCGAGAACCCGCATTCTGATCCGCGGTGACAGCCACTATGGGCGGGCGCAGGTCATGGCCTGGTGCGAGGACAATGCGGTCGACTACGTCTTCGGTCTGCCCGGCAACAAGGTTCTCCAGCGTCTCGTCGATGAAGCCGCCGACGATATCCGCACCCGCCGAGCGCTCGAGCAGAAGCCGGTGCTGCGCGGCTACACCGAGACCCGATACAAGGCGAAATCCTGGAAGACGCATCGCCGCGCCTGCGCCCGCATCGAGGCGACCAAGCTCGGCCTCGACATCCGCTTCGTCGTCACCAACCTCGCCAACGGCTCAGCCCAGCACATCTACGACGTGGTCTATTGCCCCCGCGGCCAGGCCGAGAATCTGATCAAGATGCACAAGAGCCAGCTTGCCTCGGACCGCACCTCCTGCCGCTCACCAATTGCCAATCAGGTGCGCCTCGTCCTGCACACTGCCGCATACTGGCTAATGCTCACGCTGCGCGACGCGGTGCCCAAAACCCACCAGCTCAGCAACGCCGAGTTCGCCACTTTGCGGCTCAGGCTCCTTAAGCTCGGCGCCCGCGTCACCGAAACCGTCTCGCGTATCCGCCTGGCCTTCGCCGCAGCCTGTCCCGAAGACAGCTTGTTCCGCGCGATCGCCATCACGCTGCAGCCCGCAGCACCATGAGCGCCGGGGCATATCGAATGCCCCGCCGAACCCAAACCTTGACCCTCCAGCGCGTTCCAAAGTTCAGTCTCAGCTGCGGTGAAAAAGACGCCTCAGACCTGCATGACCGAACGCTCAGCAACGCTCGAACCACAAGGCTCATGAATAGGACGGGCTAGACACGGCACGGTTGCATCCAAATGGTTCTCTGTCTCGTTGCTAATTCACAGTCAACCTTCCGACTGTCGAGGCAACGCAACAGGAGAGTATCATGAATTCTTTTGTGAAGACCTTCGCCAGGGCTCTGGCTAGCAGTGCATTCGTCATAGCAATTTCGCTTCCTGCAAATGCGGGCGGCATCGGAGTTGGTGCAGGCGCTTCGATTGGTGGAGCCGGCGGAGTTCATGCGGGGGCTGGCGCTTCTATAGGTGGCAGCGGCGGTGTAAACGCTGGTGCGGGCGCCTCGGTCGGTGGCTCCGGTGGGGTGAACGCTGGCGCTGGCGCCGGTGTCGGTGGCGCTAATGGCGTGAGCGCCGGACTTGGTGCTTCGATAGGCGGCAGCAATGGCGTTAACGCGGGTTTGGGCGCCAACGTCGGGGGGCGAGCGGCGTCAGCGCCGGACTTGGCGCAACTGTCGGTGGTACGGGTGGCGTCGGCGTGGGTGTTGGCGTTGGAATCGGGGGCACCAATCCGACCAATCCATCCAACCCGTCGAATCCAAGCAATCCCACCCAACCAGGCATGACCCGCGCGGTGGCACAAATGTCGAGCGCACAGGTGTCGAGGATGAAGAAGCGCTGTGCTGACGTCCTCAGCAGTGAAGGCGGCTATGATCGCGACCTGCGGCAGCTCTGCCTGTTAATCGCTCGGCGATAATCTCGAGTATGCGCAGGGCTTTATCAGCACGCTCTCCGAAGCCTTGCACCAGCCCGCTGCCGAGAGGTGGCGGGCTTTTCGCGTTCTGGAACCAGATGATTGTCGCGAGCTTATCTCTCCCATGGGCACACGCGGAATGAACTTCCTACATGAATGGCTGTTTGAAAACCTGGCGACCATTACCGGCTCAGACATCATCTCGGTCGCGGACGCCATACAACGGATGACGCGCGCCGCCAAATTGCGCGGCATCGGCATGCAAGAGATCGAGGAAGAGACAGGCAGCGTTTATGAGACGGTCCTCGACGCCATTGTTCACCATGACCCAGGGCTACCAGAATGAAGGGCAGGACCAAAAAACAGCTTGGCCCCGCCTGTCATCTATCCGCCCCCTCTGCATGGCTTGCCCTTCCTGGCGGTTCTTCTGAAGCCCGACGGCTCCGTTCTCGCTCGACCTTTTTTCTCCGTGGAAGAGGCCATCGCATTTAACAATTCGGCTTCCGAAGATCGGCCGAGTTGACCTTTCGCAATTTGGAACCATTTCAGCGCAAGCTAATTGAATCGCGGTTTCGCGAGTCAGTTCATGCTTTGGAAGTTTGTCGAGCCTCCGATGCCGACGCTGGTGGAGAAGCCTCCAGAGGGTGACGACTGGATTCACGAGATCAATTTTGACGGCTACCGCTCGCAGATCATTTTTGACCACGATGTTCGGATATTCACCCGCAATGGTTTGGACTGGACGGCGAAAAGTGACCATGGCGTCATCATCCACGCCCTCGACATCTCCATCGTGGCAATGGGCCAGGTATGCGGCCGTCGCCGCGACATCATCGACAGACGCGAACGTCCTGACTGTCAAAGCCGCAAAGCAGCGATCAACTCCGTTGCTTGACGAGCTGCCGTGATGCCGGCCGCTGCCTGGGCCTGCTCATAGTCGCTTTCCTGTTTGCGAAAGTCGGCCAGCTTCTCGGCGAGCCGGGCTGCAGAGCGAGCGCGAATTGCATCCTCGTTTCCGCCTCGGCCGAACATGAAAAGCATGTGTCGCAAGTCGGCATAGTTCCTTTCGATGGTCTCTTCGCAGTAGGCATAGATCGGAGTGAACTGATCGACGCCGTCGTCGTCCCGCCCGTGCATCATCTTGCCGATCTGGACCTTCGAGTCAGCCAAGGGTTGGCGTCGATGAGATTGCCGATGTGGACCCAAGCAGTCTCTGAGCGGACACGGGCAGCCTTGTGCGCCTCGATGAGCGCTGCAGTCGGTGACGGCTTCGCGGCGGCTGCGGCAACGCCTGCCAGCGATGCAATGAGGCCTGCACCGGTGAAGGCAAGGGCGGTGCGGCGGTTGAGACTGGGCAAGCCTTCGGCGGCCGCCTGAACAGTTGTGTTCGGCATGTGGTTGTCTCCGTTATGGTTGCTACTACCAACTTTGTTGGTTTTATACCCATAAAGCAGACGCATAGTTGCATCAACATGATTTTATGTATGATACCAAAATTATTGCATTTGAGGGCAAAATGGCGATCACTGGAAACCAAATTCGAGCCGCTCGCTCGCTCATTGGGATGGAGCAAGTCGCTCTGGCTGAAAAGGCCGGGGTTAGCGCCAATACGATCAGGAATATGGAAGGCTTCGGGGCAGAACGCGTAAAAGTGCGAACAGACACTCTGGATGCAGTGACGGACGCCCTTCGATCTGCCGGCGTTTTCTTCATGGACGAAGGAGAGGCGCCGGCAGGCGGTCCCGGGGTGCGATTGCGAGCACTGTCATGAAGGTGCCCAAGCCGACAAACACCAGGGCCAGGTTCGGCCTTAGTTCGCCTCGCCAACTGCTCGCGAAACTGAGGCACGACTTAGAACGGCTGCGTTTACACCAAGAGGCTTCAAAAGGTCCCAAGGTCACTTACGCCGCCATGGACTGCGCAGTAACAATCGTTGCCATCCGCGATTGGACCAAGGAAGCAGGTCGGCCCCATATTGATTTTAAACAGATGGGACATTTCCGGTTGGCTGTTGAAGTGGCGAACGGCTTCAAGCACTCCACTGTCAAGGATAATCCGCTGCAGGGATTTTCATCTGGCAGCGTCAATTTGATGTATGTTGGAGGCAAGCCCATTTCGGTCCCGCACTGGAACTGGATTGGCCACGGCGAGGATGTGGTCGACGCGCATCAAGCCTTTGAAGAAATAGCGAATCTCATAGAGGCAATGATGGATAAAGAAGGCATTTGACTCATCGCGCCCAACCGACGCGCCATTGAACCCTTTCAGCGACGCTACCGCCCGTCCCTGGCCTTGGAGTAGAGGTTTTGCCCCATGCCCGACGTCCTGGTGGAATCGGGCGAGTAGATCAGGCCGACGTCCTTCGACTTACAGACCTCGCATCTCAGTCGAGGCCGCAATCCCATTCCATAGCAGGCGTTTCCGGCCCTAAGCGGTAGCGAAGCTTGGCGAGGTCCAAGGTCTTGGTATGCCCGCAGGCGGCGACGTTGCAAAAGGCCGTCACTGCCATGTTGGCATCGATCAAAGATTGCAGGGTCCAGTTCTCAGCAATCATCCAGGGCGCTCTCGGAATGCTCGCTGACGGCAGCTTCGCCAAGCTCGGCCTCCAGCTGGTCGCCGACGGGCTTTGCTCTTGAGCCTGGAGTCGGCTTCCCGTCAAAGCCGTCCAGCCACGCCCCGGCCTGCTCCTGCCAGAATCCCGGCACGGCGCGATCCTTGCCATCCTTCCGAGCCTGTGCGCCATACATAGCGGCATAGATGTCCCGCTCCTGCTCCTTTTTCGCGACGGCCATCTTACTCTTCCCTGAAATCCTGCAGCGAGGCGTAGTGCAACTCGTCCTCGCCGCGCAGGCGCTTCACCTTGCCGATGATACCGGGCTTGACCCACTCTGTCGCCGGCCGCTTCATGCCTTTCGGCGCCGGCCCGGCATGTTCCTGGACACGTTTCCACAACCGTTCGCGGATGGCGCGGCTCGAATTGATGAAGGCCGAGCCAACATATTGACCGGTCTTGCGGTCGGCCATCAGCGCGAATGCCGGCTTGCCAGCCTCCCGCTCAACACCAAGAAGGTCATATTCCTCGACAGCGTAGCTCTTGATCTTCAGCCAGTTTGTCGACCGGCCACTGCGATATTTGCTATCGCGCCGTTTCGAAACGATGCCTTCGATGCCAGCCTTGTAGACCAGTTCGAATATCGCCTTCGCGTCACCTGGCAACGCCTGGCTGAATTGGATGTGGCTGTCCAGTTGGATGATGCCTTCAAGGATCTCGCGACGGTCTTTCAGAGCCATGTCGCGCGGATCGTGGCCGTTGAGGTGGAGAAGGTCGAAGGCTACAAAATACAGGTCGTGCTGCCGACTGGTGATGGCTTTGCGCAATGCCGCGAAATCAGACAGGCCAGCCTCGTTGAGCGCGACGATCTCGCCGTCGATGATGGCGTTGTCGAGCCCGAGCCGCTTTGCGGCGCCGGCGAGGTCACGATATTTGGCCGTCCAGTCGAGACCGTTTCGGGTGAAGATGCGCACTTCATGGTCAAGGATGATCTGGGAGCGATAGCCGTCGAACTTGATTTCGTGAATCCAGTCATCGCCCTCGGGCGGGTTCTCCACGAGCGTCGGCATCAAAGGCTCGATAAATTTCAAATGCATGCACAGAACCCGCAAACCGGCGATTCAATTAGCTTGCGCTGAAATGGTTCCCAAGGAACCTCAGTGGGCTAGGGAAATTGTTCAATCCGAATGGCCATGGAGGTAGGCAATGCCACGTTATGGGATTGACGAGATGCAGGGTGACGACCTTCAGGCTCATCATACTGCCACTGGCGAAACAGCCCTAATTGCACTGCAAAAGGTTACAAGTGGGCCATTCGTCGAGAGGGGCCGACATTTGCACTGGTTCCGAGTTGTCGACGAGGAAATTTCGACGGTTCACGAATTTGGCCTAGTTAACTAACCGCGAGCTGATGCCGCTCGATCAGCTTCTCGCGCGCGAGTGTCGGTCCGAAGTCGATATCGTATTCGCGGATCAATTCCAGGCTGAAGTCGCGGACGCCATCGATGATACGATTGTTGGAGTGTCGGCCGCGCGCCTTGTGCCCGAGAGCCGCCGCGCCGTCTGTCTTCAATAGCCGTTGGACTTGACGAGCTGTAACATCAAGCACGCTTGCAGCCGCAACGCTTGTCATTCGCCGCTCAATGACTTTCGACAAGACCTCAATGCGTTGCAGCTCGCGTTCGCTCATCAGAACCAGTCCCAAGACGCAATCTCCCGCGCTGTTCAAGGCGGAGAGATTGGCAACGTCTTCATCGAGCGGCTGTGGCGCAGCCTCAAACGACAACAGACGCTCGAGAATCGGGCATAGCATGACAATTCTGATCCGCTTCAATTCAAACGCGGGGTCGATCCACCGGGCCAAAGGGGCGCAGGATTTCGCCGCTCCCTACGAAACTCGGAACCATAAATCGCTGTATGGATTGTCCTGTCACAGATAATTTTTTGAGACGGAGGTGCAATCATGCACCTATCGGCAACAATTGCCACCGCATTCGGATTAGTAGTGACATCGCCGGTTTATCCTCAATCTGCGGCTCCGCAGCTTCCTGCGACGCCCACGGTATCGGAAACCTCACCTGACTCGGCCCTGACTGACCTGGATCTGGCTGCCCCTTCTCGCCGCAGTAGCGAATTTCGCCCGGCTTGGGCGACCTGGCCTCAAGCTTCAGCCGCTTTGATTTAACGCGAGGCAGGCGATAGTCCCGACACCGAGCGCGCTGTGTCTGTCGAGAAAACTACGAAAGCAAAAACCAGTACGGCAGCGGCCACGATCAGCGAGCCACCGGCGACGACTGGTTCGAGCGCTGTCTTTCCGCTCTGCAACATCAGGTACAACGCCGGCAGCATCACCACGATGCCAAGCGTGTAGAGGCCGTAGTGGATCATCGCGATCTTGCGTGCCGCCTTCCCCGGATTCAGTGCGTAGTACCCGCCGAATATCGCGCTCGTCACCCACCCCAACAGGTTGATGTGCGCGTGAGCCGGGAAGGCGCCGTGATCGCCCGAGATCGCCATCTGCAGGCCGGCTCCGATCCCCAAAATAAGAAACACGATAGCAGTCTTGAAGAAGAGTTCCGAAACTTTCGGCATGTCATTCCCCTCCCAAATGCCATTCTAGGCACCGGCAGTTTGCTACGCTTTCTACGACGTGCCAAGGGGGTATTACGTGCATCGCTGGCCGACGAACGGCGCTCATTGTGGGACACCTTCACCAAATCCTTGTGCATCAGAAGGCGCCCGGTCCTCCAATTTTACAAAACGGCTATTCGGTCGCCTGCACAAGTCCGTCCATCCTTGGGCACCGCCTTTTGTGGCAAGGGGGTTTATATCAAGTCCGTCGCAGCAGGTCTTGAGGCTCGGGTTCGGTTTGCCATCTCCCAGGCGCTGCGCGTCATCATTGAACTGGGCATTCCCGACCTGCTCGCCGACGGGGAGCGGAGTGTGGATGAGCTTGCGGCAACCACCGACACCATCGCTCGCCTTCTTGGCGGAGAGGGCGTGGTTCAGGACGTGGCACGACGTCACTTCACACTCAGTGACGTCGGCACCGAGTATCTCTAGTGTAGGAAACCCGTGCGCGCACAGGTCACTTAGTCTCTGCATCTAGGGAGCATTCAGGGAGAACGCACTCGGGCCGGCAGATGAAGCCGTCCCAAGTCGCGTCAAGGAGCCCTCGCTGCACCTGAATGCTGATCGACACTTGGATCAGCAGGGTCGCTGAACGACGGTGCAAAGGCGCTTCTGGAGTGCCAATATCCGCAAGGTTTCAACTATCTAGCACCGCTCTGATCTTCGCCGCGAGCTGGTCTAGCGAGGTGGGTTTCTGCAACAGGTTCACCCCCGGATCGAGCACTCCGTTGTGAACGACCGCGTTGCGGGTATAGCCGGTGGTGAAGAGGACCTTCAGGTCCGGACGCCGCCGCAGCGCCTCTTCGGCCAGGTGCCGGCCGTTCATGTCGGGCATGACGACGTCGGTGAAGAGGAGTTTGACTTCCGGATGAGCGGCGAGCGCACTTAGCGCCTCGGCCCCGCCCCGCGCCTCGATCACCCCGTAGCCGAGATCACGCAGCATCTGGCCGGTGAGAGAGAGCACCTGCTCGTCATCTTCCACCAACAGCACGATCTCGCGCCCGGAGGCGAGCGCGAGATCGTGGTTGACGGCGGGCCTGGTTGCGTCGGCGGCGCCGTAGAAGCGCGGCAGGTAAATCTTGATCGTCGTGCCGTGGCCGACTTCGGAGTAGATCTTGATATGGCCTAGCGATTGCTTCACGAAGCCGAACACCTGACTCAGTCCGAGACCGGTGCCCTTTCCCACACCCTTGGTAGTGAAGAAGGGATCGAAAGCCTTTGTCATGACTTCACGTGACATGCCCGTGCCTGTGTCGGTGACCGCAACCATGACATATTGGCCGGGCTCGACGGCGTGCTCGGCGGCATAGGCCTCGTCGAGATGGCAATTGGCCGTCTCGATGGTCAGGCGACCGCCCTCCGGCATGGCGTCGCGCGCGTTGATGGCAAGGTTCAGGATCGCGCTTTCAAGTAAATTCCTGTCGGCAAAGACCGACCATAGCCCTCCGGCGAGAACGGTCTCGAGTTGAACGGCCTCGCCCAATGTCCGCCTCAGAAGCTCTGATATGTCTGCCACCATCTCATTGGATTTGAGGGGCTGAGGCGCAAGCGTCTGCTGGCGTGAAAACGCAAGAAGTCGCTTCGTCAGATCGGCGGCGCGGTTGGCGCCCTCCCTTGCGGCAGTGATAAACTGGGAAACGGCCTCGCCTTTGGCCAGACGCCTTTCCATGAGGCTCAGCGAAGACAGAACGACAGCCAACATATTGTTGAAGTCATGGGCAATCCCGCCGGTGAGCTGGCCGACGGCCTCCATTTTCTGGGCTTGGTGAAGGGCCTGCTCGCTCTTCAGGCGGGCCTCGACGGCCTCGGCAATGCGCTGTTCCAGCGTGCGGTTGAGTTCCAACAACTGGGCATTCGCCTTCTCGGCGGCGCGACGGGCTTCCAGCAGATCCCGCTCGTAACGCCGACGATCCGCGGCATTGAACACGGTGATGCGAATAAAGCCCACGTCGCCCGCTTCGCCATAGCGTTGGACCGCGTTGACGAGGACGGGCAGGGTGGAGCCGTCGGCCTTTACCAGATCGAGGGCGACTTCGTTGAAGAAGCCCTGCATGCGCAGCAGTGGCGCGAAATGGGTCTCGTAGTAGATCTTCCCGGCAATGTTAAGAAAATCCTGAAACCGGCAACCAACAAGTTCGGACATTTCGCGACCGAGCCAAGTCGAGAAGGTGCTGTTGACCCTTGCAATGCGTCCATCCGCGCCCATGGCGAGATAGCCGCAGGGCGCATTTTCGAACAGGTCCGCCAGTTCTTGGACGTCCTCGCTCACTTGCGAACTCAAGCAGCTCTGCCGTCGAGGAACTGTCGCATCGCGGCGACAGTCTCTTGCGGGGCGCTGAGATTCGGGCAGTGCCCGGTGGCATCGAGTAGGACCAACTCGCTGTTCGGAAGATGCTCTTGTACGTATTCGCCTACCTCGCGCGGAGCAATAACGTCCTCCGAGCACTGCAGGATAAGACTGCGCGCCTTGACTGCGCCGAGATCCGCGCGGTTGTCGGACAGAAAGGTGACACGCGCGAACTTCTTGGCAATTTCCGGATCTGTCATGCAGAACGAATTGGTCAGTTCCTCGCCTAATTCCGGCCGATCGGGATTACCCATGATGACGGGTGCCATGGCCTGCGACCAGCCCATATGGTCGGCGTCGAGAAAGTCCAGGAGCTCGTGGATTTGCGGCTCGCTGAAGCCGCCGGTGTAGTCCTGGTCATTGATGTAGCGGGGGGAGGGACAGATCATGACCAGATCATCGAACACGTCCGGCTCCTTGCGCGAGGCAATGGCTCCGATCATGGCGCTGACCGAATGGCCGACAAAAACACCGTGAGTGATTTCGAGAGCCCGGCATATCTCGATGACGTCGTCGGCATAGCCATCGAGATCGGAGTATCGTTCGGAATCATACGCTTCCAGATCAGAACCGCCGCACCCTACATAGTCGAACAGAACGACCCGAAACCTGTCCTGAAACTCAGGCCAGACAAACCGCCACATGTTTTGGTCGCAGCCAAAGCCGTGTGCGAAGACCATCGCCCTTTCGCCGGTTCCCAAAACCTTCACGTTATTTCGCCGCAGCACAGTCAAAGAATCTATCTCCGCATTTTTGGCGTCAAATGCCTACCCTCGGGACATCAATACCGTTAAGAGTGGGCCGACGGGCGAAACATTTACCTTCTCTGGTGTAGCGGTCAAGGAGCTTGGTTGCGTCGACGCCAGAGGTTGCGCGTCAAACCATGGACCATGGCCGGCTACAGGAACAAATAATCGGCCGGTTCGTTTAATGGGGTTCTCTACGCGATTCCGTGCTTGGCAGCGGTCTTGCTCTTGCCAGATTGGGGATAGCGGAAGTCTGCAATCCATATCGACTGTCGACGAACATCAACACCGTTAAGGACTGGTGGCGGAGCTCTACCGGCTGTTCCGTGAGCAAAAGCTCACCCAGGCCAAGGCCGGCGAGTTAATGGGCATCAGCCAACCCGAGGTCTCCCGGCTGTTTAAGGGCCATTTCCGGGAATACTCCGTCGACCGTCTCATGACCTTCCTGACCGGGTTCGACCAAGATGTGGAAATCGTGTCGCGCCCACACAAAGACGGCAGCCGCGCCCATATCACGTTCAAGCAGGCCACGGCGTAAGCCGTGGCAGCTTTGCTTTTTTGAGGGCCGACAGGGCTGGCGCTACGTCAGCTCATAGTAAAAATCGCAGATCAGATCAGCAACTTTCGCAGCTTCGAAATCGGTCATGTGCGCGGTCGTCTCGGTAGCGACCGTTTCCATGTTGTCCTGGTCGACGGCCAGCAAATCCAGTATTTTGGCAAACTTGAACTTGAGCTCTCGGTCACCGTCGAATTCATCGAGAGTGACGTGCAAAATGTTCACATTTGCATCGATCAGTCTCGTTTGGATGGGGTCGGAAGACGCTGCTAGCGTGCGAACTGCCGCGAAAAAGTGCTCTCGCGCATTGGAATATTTGTCGTCCATTTCCTTAAGCCTTCTTAGTAAAATGAGGCGCCTTGGACGTGAGGCAAGAGCCGGAAAAACTACGCTTCGGGTCAGCCTGAGTCAAGAAATGACGGGCGGGCCGACATCGACGGCGAAGGTTCTGCATAGCACGTCGTGACCGGATTGGCTCCATCGTCGCTAGTGCTTGGTGCCGCCATCTTTGTATGCTTCGGCGAGTTCTTTATTGAAGTCCGAGGCCTCTCGCTCTGTCTCGAACTGCTGGCCTGTCACTGTGCCATCTGGATGGAGGGTGACTGTCAGAAAGGGAAATCCTTTGATCGGCGGGGGGTAGACGACAAAGGCCGGTTTTTTGCTCATCGCCGGTTTTACCACGCTATTCGCGAAGCTGGCATTGGTGGATTGTCTCTGGGTGTGGGTCTTTGATGCACCGCAGGCCAGCCGTTCCTCGG
>JBDSLV010000088.1:0-3011 GCA_039916205.1 Mesorhizobium sp.
CCTTCCGCCGGCAGCAGCCCGATCGTGCCCTTGTCATCCCCGCTGTAGATGACGCCGGTCCACAGCGTGCAGGCGGCAAGCTCGGCGCCGGTGACATCACCTTCGGGGCATTTGTACATCAGCGATCCATTCGGCCTCGCCACCCCTTCGTTCCACATGACAATGCCGTTCAGCACCACGTTGTTGTCGAGGATCAGCCGGAACGTGTTGGTGACGGTCGCCGACGTCCCGGTCGGCGTGAAGTCGATCTCGGCGCCGCTCGTCTCGGGGCCGGTTTGCGCATCACCGTAGACGGCAAGTTCGATCGGGCAGCCAGCGAAGGCAGCTGTCGCGGCCAACGCCATGCCCGCCGCGATCGAAACAAGCTTCGAAAGGTGAAAGCAACGGATTGTCATGCGCTGGCTCGAACCCTCTAGCTTAGCCCATCAGCCTGACCAGCATCAGCACAAGGCCGATGATCGAAACCGTCCAGACGCAGGTGCGAACCACCGGAATGCCAGCGGCGAAGACCGGCACATAGACAATGCGCGCCCAGAACCAGACCAGCGCACCCGTGGCGCCGAGGCCGCCGGTCTTGCCGGTCACCGCCAGAGCCAGCGCAAGCCCGAGAAAGGCGCCATAGGTCTCGACGAAATTACGCAGTCCGCGCGTCAGCCGATCCGTGACAACCGAAATCCCGATCTCGCCCTCGCGATTGCTGAGCGCAAAACCAATGCCGCCGTCCTTCATCAGTGACAGGGATTGAATGACGATGTGGGCAATGAGCAGGATGACGCTCCAGCCGAGAACCATGATTTCAGTTGATGCAGCCGCGGCTTCCATCGAAATCTCCCACACGTTTCAGCCGATCGGCGGAATTGCCGTCGGAGCGGTTCTCGAAGCGATACGGTTGGGCCGATGCCTCCCGGGATCATGTTGTCAAACGCGGTACCGGCGCCGCGCATTCCATCTATTTGTTTTCGCGTCCATCGGCGTCTTCAAGCACACCGAAATCCGTCATCAGCAACAGCGGCTCGCCAGCCGCATTCAACCCCCAGAACGATGGATAGTATCCATCACCCCAACCGCTCCAGAACATGGCGATGTTGAGGGGGTTGCCGGCAACGGGATGATGCATGACGAACCGGTCCTGGTTGGGCGCGAACTCAGCCGCCAGCACGTCGTCATAGTAATTCTGCTCGGGTTTGAGCTTGCCTTGCTGCTCTGACATCAGCGCCATCGCCGCCTTGTCCATGAACGAGCCAAGACCGGCGTCGACCGGATACCCGAATATTTCGTCGTCTTTCAAGGTCGCGGCGTCCTGGCCGGGCAACGTCGCCAATTCCCAACGAACCGGTACGCCTGGATGGAGCCGCAGGAAGGCGGCCGCCACGCGGCCTTGGGCTTCGAACAGCGAAACTGGGTAGTGGCCAGGCTTGACCTTGCGGCTCAATGCCGGCCAGTCGGTTCCAGTCGTCAGCGGATCACACGCGATGATCTCGCCGGTTGGCAGTTCCACCTCGCCAATCGGGGTGACGCTGATCTTACGCTCCGCCATCTCGGCATCGCTCAGAGCGAAGATGCCAAGATTGCTGCTCGCCTTGGTGATGTCCCAGTCGGCGCCACGCGCCATTGACGGAATCGCGGCGACAATGCCGAGCCAAACCATGACATGCTGCAAACCGCCTGACGCGCTATGCAGCCAACCAGCCATGGCGCGGCTCGTCTCAATCACAGATCGAGCACCAGCCGCTCCGGATCCTCCAGGCTTTCCTTGACCCGTACGAGGAAGGTCACCGCTTCCTTGCCGTCGACGATGCGGTGATCGTAGCTCAGCGCCAGATACATCATCGGGCGGATGACGATCTGGCCACCGACCACAACCGGTCGGTCCTGGATCTTGTGCATGCCGAGGATGCCCGACTGCGGCGCGTTGAGAATCGGCGTCGACATCAGCGAGCCATAGACGCCGCCATTGGAAATCGTAAACGTCCCACCCTGCATATCCGCGACCGACAGCTTGCCGTCGCGCGCGGCGATGCCCAGCCGGCCGATATCCTTCTCGATCTCGGCGATCGACATCTGGTCGGCGTTGCGCACCACCGGCACGACGAGGCCCTTTTCGGTGCCGACGGCAACGCCGATATGGGCATAGTTCTTGAAGATGATGTCGGTGGCGTCGATCTCGGCATTGACCGAGGGGATCTCCTTCAAGGCATGGGTGACGGCCTTGGTGAAGAAGCCCATGAAGCCGAGCTTCACGCCGTGCTTCTTCTCGAACACATCCTTGTACTTGGTCCTCAGCGCCATCACCGCTGACATGTCGACCTCGTTGAAGGTGGTCAGCATGGCGGCGGTCGATTGCGCTTCCTTGAGGCGGCGCGCGATGGTCTGGCGCAGCTTGGTCATGCGCACGCGCTCTTCGCGCGATGCATCGTCGCCCTGGGATGGCGCACGCACCGCGATCGGTGCTGGCGCCGCCTTCGGCGTCTCGGCCGGCTGCGACGGCGCACCCTTGGAAATCGCGTCGAGCACGTCGCCCTTCAGCACCTGGCCACGCTTGCCCGAACCTGACAACTGGTCAACCGCCAGATTGTTCTCGGCGATCAGCTTCGCCGCCGCCGGTGCTGGTGGCATCGAACGCGGTTCGACAGCGCCGCTGTCGCCGGCGATCTTGGCGGTTTCGGCCGCGGCCTGCCTGGTGGTGTGCGCCGCGTCGGGGCTCGACGCCTGCGACACCGCTTGCGGCTTGGTTGCCGGGGCCGCGGCTGCACCGCTCGCCCCGATCATGCCCAGCAGCGCGCCGACGCCGACCGTCTCGCCTTCCTTGACCGTGATCTCCGAAAGCGTTCCTGCAGCGGCAGCCGGCACTTCAATCGTCACCTTGTCGGTTTCAAGCTCGACCAGGGGCTCGTCGGCGGCAATGGCATCGCCAACCTTCTTGAACCATTTGCCGATGGTCGCCTCGGTGACGGATTCGCCGAGAGTGGGAACGCGGATTTCGGTAGCCATTGTGCCTGTCCGTTTCTTGT
>JBDSLV010000089.1:0-5695 GCA_039916205.1 Mesorhizobium sp.
GACAATATCGCGGCCTAAGGAGGTTTAGATGACCTACACCAATTTCACGCTCGACATTGACGCCGACGGCATTGCGCTGGTCACCTGGGACATGCCGGGGCGTTCGATGAATGTTTTCACCGAAGAGGCGATGCGTGAGCTCGACGCCATCGTCGACAAGGTGGCGACGGACGCCGCCATCAAGGGCGCGGTCATCACATCCGGCAAGGACACATTCTCCGGCGGCGCCGACATCACCATGCTGCAGAAGATGTTGAAGACCTTCGCATCTGAAAAGGGCAAGGACGCCGTCAAGGCAACCAAGGCCCTGTTCGACAATGCTGGCGCGATGACTGGCCTGTTCCGCAAGCTGGAAACCTGCGGCAAGCCATGGGTGTCCGCCATCAACGGCACCTGCATGGGCGGCGCCTTCGAAATGTCGCTCGCCTGCCATGGTCGTGTCGCGGCCGATTCCGACAAGGTCAAGATGGCGCTCCCCGAAGTGAAGATCGGTATCTTTCCAGGCGCCGGCGGTACGCAGCGCGTGCCGCGCCTCACCGACCAGCAGCAGGCGCTGCAGATGCTGACATCAGGCCAGACGCTGTCCCCGCAAAAGGCCAAGGCGATGGGCCTCATCCATGAGATTGCCGAGCCGGCGAAGTTGGTTGAAACCGCCAAGACGATGATCAGGAACGGCTTGAAACCGGTTGCGCCCTGGGACGAGAAGGGTTTCAAGCTGCCCGGCGGCCAGATTTATTCGCCCGCCGGCTTCAATCTTTGGCCACCGGCCATCGCCATCCTGCGCCGTGAAACCTATGGCAATTATCCGGCGGCGGCCGCGATCCTGAAATGCGTCTATGAGGGCCTGCTGGTGCCGTTCGACACCGCGCTCAGGATCGAGCAGCGCTATTTCACCGAGATCATGCAGACCAAGGAAGCAGCGGCGATGATCCGCTCGCTGTTCGTTTCGCTGCAGGAGCTGAACAAGGGCGCACGCCGCCCGGCCGGCGTGCCGGAAACCAAGTTCAAGAAGATCGGTATCCTCGGCGCCGGCTTCATGGGTGCCGGCATCGCCTATGTTACGGCCAAGGCCGGCATTCCGGTGGTGTTGCTCGACCGCGACGTGGAATCGGCCGCCAAGGGCAAGGCGCATTCGGAAAGCCTGATCGCGGATCTGGTCAAGAAAGGCCGCGCCAAGCCCGAGGAGAAAGACAAGCTGCTGTCGCTGATCACGCCGACCGCTGACTATGCGGACCTCGCCGGTTGCGACCTCGTGGTCGAGGCCGTGTTCGAGGATTCCGCAGTCAAGAAAAGCGCCACCGAGCAGGCGGAAGCGGTGTTGAAGCCATCAGCGATCTTCGCGTCGAACACCTCGACCATTCCGATCTCCTCACTGGCCAAGAATTCGGCGCGGCCGAAGAATTTCATCGGCATCCATTTCTTTTCGCCGGTCGACAAGATGCTGCTGGTCGAGATTATTCTGGGCAAGAAGACTGGCGACAAGGCGCTGGCCACCGCGATCGATTTCGTCCGCGCCATCAAGAAGACGCCGATCGTCGTCAACGACACGCGTGGCTTCTACGTCAACCGCTGCGTGCTTCGGTACATGTCGGAAGCCTACAAGATGCTGATCGAGGGCGTGCCGGCGCCGATGATCGAGAATGCGGCGAAGGCCGCCGGCATGCCGGTCGGCCCGCTGGCCCTCACCGATGAGACCGCGATCGACCTGGCTCAAAAGATCATGAAGCAGACCATCAGGGATCTCGGCGACAAGGCGGTAGACCCGAAGCAGATGGCGCTGATCAACACCATGGCCGACACCCACGCCCGCTTCGGCCGCAAGAACGGCAAGGGTTTTTACGATTACCCCGCCAAGCCGGCCAAGAAGAAGCTCTGGCCGGGCCTGAAAGACCTCTATCCGCAGCTTGCAGCGGACAAGGTCGATTATGAGGAACTGCAGCAGCGGCTGCTGGTCACCATCGCACTGGAAGCGGCGCGGGTCATGGAAGAGGGCATCGTCACCGATCCACGCGAGGCCGATGTGGGTTCGATCCTTGCCTTCGGCTTCGCGCCTTACACCGGTGGTGCGCTGTCCTACATCGACGGCATCGGAGCCAAGGAGTTCGTCAAGATCGCCAAGGGTCTGCAGAAGAAATACGGCGCCGAGTTCAAGGCGCCCAAGCTGCTGCTCGACATGGTCGAAAAGGGCGAGACCTTCTACCAGCGCTTCGACCCCTATGCCAAAAGCGAGGCCAAGCAGGCGGCGTGACGCATGGGTAAAATCAAGAGTCTTACAGCGTCCTTTGCGCGTCCAAAAGGACGCGCGGCGCTGTAATGTATGTCTGGGCGCGGATGGCGCGCATGATCGCCACGGCGTCCCGCCGTGGCCCCTATGTGATGGGTGGCGAAAGCCGGCTGGCGTTTCGCTGCCTGCCCACTGACATCGACTACAACGTTCATCTCAACAACGCGCGCTACATGATGCTGGCCGATCTCGGCCGCATCGATATTTTCCTGCGGTCAGGCCTGCTCAAGCTGGCCAGGAAAAATGCCTGGGCGCCGATGATGGGCGGGCTCCAATCGGTGTATGTGCGCGAGATCCGGTTGTGGCGCTGCTTCGAGGTGGTTTCGTCCATCGAAAGCTGGGAAGGCACGCAAGTCATCGGCAAGCATCGCTTCGTCCTCGACAGCGGCGAGACGGCCGCTTTGATCATGACCAATGCGGGCATTTACGACCGGGCCAATCGCCGCTTTGTTGACGTGGGCGAGGTGGTCGCGGCGCTTGAAACCAGTGTTCAGCCACGTCCGCTCACCGAGGCGGAACGGTTGTTCATAACCTCCCATCGGCGGTTGCGCGATCTGGCCAAGGCCGGGGATTGACCAACCTTCTCCAGGTCAACCGGTAGACAAACGTGGTTTTGACGGCTACGAACGGCAAGGTATTTTTTCCTGTCGAGAGGGAGAGCGAAGTGCTCTCGCATGACCGCGTATGGGCCGCTATTGACGCTCTGGCCGAGCGCTACTCGCTCTCGGCCTCGGGCCTGGCAAAGCGGGCAGGTCTTGATTCGACGGCCTTCAACAAGTCGAAGCGTTTGTCTTCAGACGGTCGCCCGCGCTGGCCATCGACCGAATCGCTGGCCAAGATCATCGAGGCAACCGGCGCATCGCTGGATGAATTCACCGGGCTGATCGAGGGCAGGGGCGAATTGGGCCGTGGTACGCTGCCGGTTCAGAGATATTCCGTGCCTCTGCTCGGTTTCGCGCAGGCCGGCGCCGGCGGCTTCTTCGACGATGCGGGCTTCCCGGCGGGACAGGGCTGGGATCTGGTTGAACTGCCGGCGCAATCGACCGAGAGCTCTTATGCGCTGAAGGTGCAGGGCGATTCCATGTTGCCGCTCTACCGCAACGGCGACGTGCTCATCGTCGAGCCAGGCGCTGTCACCCGCAAGGGTGATCGTGTCGTCGTCAAGACCATATCAGGTGAGGTGATGGCCAAGGTGCTCGACCGCCAGACCATCAAGTCGATCATGCTGGTCTCGCTCAATCCCGATCATCCGGACCGCGACATCGCCATGCGCGATGTCGAATGGGTGGCGCGGATTGTCTGGGCAAGTCAGTAGGGCCGCCGCGATGCGACTGTTTCATCTGGCCGTCGCGGTTCTGGCAATTGTGACGATGGCAGCCTTGGTTGTCGCTGGCGGCCGGGTCGTTCTGCCCGACGGCGACACCGTGCCTGTCGACGAAATCCAGGCCGACGCCGAAACACAGGCCGAAGCGCCGCTTACCGCCGCCATTCCTCAACCCGAGCCTGCAAGACCCATGGTGCATTCCAGGGCCATCGACCCTGAGCTTGTCGCACCGCCGCCGCTTCCCGCCGAGGAGCTCGAGCGGGTTGAGCCGCGTGCGCCCCTGAGCAAGCTGGCGCTGGCCATGCCGCCGAAACCGAAAATGCCTGACGACTGGAATGGCACCAAACTGTTCCAGCCCGTCGCCTCGGCCGCCGGCTTGATCGAGGCGAAGGGATATTCCGTCGCGGTCTCCGGCATTGATGTCGTCAAGCCGGACGAGACATGCAGTGACGAGGGCAAATCCTGGGCCTGCGGTGTTCGGGCCCGAACCGCGTTCCGGTCCTTCCTGAGGGGGCGTGCCGTGGTCTGCACGGTGCCGCCGGAAGGCGGACGCGACCTGATCGCCGCGCAGTGCCGCGTCGGCAAGCAGGATGTCGGCCAATGGTTGGTCGAAAACGGCTGGGCCCGCGCCGCCAAGGGCGGAGCCTATGTCGAAGCCGCTGACAAGGCGCGCACGGCGAGGAAGGGAATTTACGGATCGGCGCCGAACCTTTCCGGCATGCCGGCGATGCCGGCTGAAATGAGCCCGGCGCCTCAGGCGCCGAGTTCGATCCTGGAAGAGACAGGTGGCGTTCTCAGGCCAGCTGACCAGCCAGCGCCCGCGCAATGAGCGCCCGTGTCTCGGCGATGCCGTATAGCGCGGCGAACGAACCGAAGCGCGGTCCGCGCTCCTGGCCGATCAGCACCTGATAGATCATCTGGAAGAAGGCGCCCGATACACCAGGCCCGCCCTCTGGGCTTTGCTTGGTATGATCCTGGTAGCGCTCGATCCTGCGCGCCACGTTGAGCGAGGTGTTCTGGATCGCTTCGCCGTTGGCGCCCGCCGGGAGCTCTCCGAGCGCCTTTTCGAGAGCATCCAGCGCCTCGCGCTCGACATCGTCGGCCGGGCGGAAGGTTTTCGCCGGCTTCACGAAATCGTCGAAGTAGCGGATCGCATGGCCGACCAGCTGGTCGAGCTCGGGATGCGTCTTCGGTGTCACCCCAGGCGCATGGCGCGAGATGAAGCCCCACAGCACATCCTTGTTCTGCGCGTTGGACGCACTGACCAGATTGAGCAGCAGCGAGAACGGCACCGGCATATCGACCACAGGCGGGTTGCCGTCATGCATGTGCCAGACCGGGTTGCCCAGCCGCTCCTTCCAGTCCTGCCTGACATAGGCCGCCAGGAAGGTGTAATACTCGTCCACGGCTCTCGGGATGACATCGAAATAGAGCTTCTTGGCCTGCCGCGGCCGCTGGTACATGTAGAGCCCAAGGCTTTCGGTCGGCGCATAGGTCAGCCATTCGTCGATGGTCAGGCCGTTGCCTTTCGACTTCGAAATCTTCTGGCCGTTCTCGTCCAGGAACAGCTCATAGACGAAATGCTCCGGCGCCCGACCGCCCAGGATGTTGCAGATGCGGTCGTAGACCACCGCATTGGTCTGGTGGTCCTTGCCGAACATTTCGAAATCGACGCCGAGCGCTGCCCAGCGCATGCCGAAATCCGGCTTCCACTGCAGCTTCACCTTGCCGCCCGTTACGGACAGCGTGGTTTCGGTGCCCTCATCGTCGAAGGTGATGGTGCCGGCCTTGGCGTCGACATGCTTCATCGGGACGTAAAGCACGCGGCCGCTTTTCGGCGAAATCGGCAGGAACGGGCTGTAAGTTGCCTGGCGTTCCGGGCCGAGCGTCGGCAGCATCACCGCCATGATTTGATCGAAGCGCTCGGCGGTGCGCAGCAGCATCGCGTCGAAACGGCCCGCCTTGTAATACTGGGTCGCGCTGGCGAATTCATAGTCGAAGCCGAACGTGTCGAGGAAGCGGCAAAGCATCGCGTTGTTGTGGTCGCCGAAGCTCGCATGGTCGCCGCCAAAATGATTGGGCACCGC
>JBDSLV010000090.1:0-5438 GCA_039916205.1 Mesorhizobium sp.
GCGCGTTTGGCGAAGAAGAGGACGATGCGGCCGAGGAGATCGCCTCCAGCGAAGTGCTGATCGGCGAGGACATTGTCGATCCGGACGCCGAGGACGTGCCGTCCTATGACGACACCAAGCCGATGCGCATTGCCGTCGTTGGTCGCCCGAATGCCGGCAAGTCGACATTGATCAACGCGCTGATCGGCGAAGAGCGGCTGCTGACCGGGCCGGAAGCCGGCATCACCCGCGATTCCATTTCCGTTGACTGGGATTGGCGCGGCCGCCGGATAAAATTGTTCGACACCGCCGGTATGCGCCGCAAGGCCAGGATCCACGAAAAGCTGGAAGTCATGTCGGTGCAGGATGGCCTTCGCGCCATTCGCTTTGCCGAAATCGTTATCATCGTCCTCGACGCCACCATTCCCTTCGAGAAGCAGGATCTGCAGATCGCCGACCTGATCATCCGCGAGGGCCGTGCGCCGGTGATCGCCTTCAACAAGTGGGATCTGATCGACCATCCGCAGGAATTGCTGGCCGAACTGCGCGAGAAGACCGAGCGTCTGCTTCCCCAGGCGCGCGGCATGCAGGCGGTGACGGTTTCCGCCGAGACCGGGCGCGGGCTCGACAAGCTCATGGATGCCGTCATCAAGACGCACAAGGTGTGGAACAGCCGCGTGTCGACCGGCAAACTGAACCGCTGGCTGGAAAGCATATTGGCGCATCATCCGCCGCCCGCCGTCGCTGGCCGCCGCTTGAAGATCAAGTATCTCACTCAGGCCAAGACCCGCCCGCCGGGTTTCGTCGTCCAGTGCTCACGGCCCGAGGCGATGCCGCAATCCTACGTTCGCTACCTCACCAACAGCCTGCGCGAAGCCTTCGACATGCCCGGCGTGCCGATCCGCATGGCGTTGCGGACTTCCGACAATCCGTTCGCGGGCAGGGCGAAGAAGCGCAACTGACGCCTTCCCTGGCCGGCGTCACGCGACGTTGCGCAACGCCATTGCATTTTCGGGCAGCGCTTCCAATGCGGCCTGCTTCAGGATCGCGCCGAGGCGCGCCGCCACAGGGTCGGGTTCGGCCTCCTTGCGGTGCAGGAACAATGCCATCTCGGGCAGGGTGGGCAGTCCCGCGATCTCCGGTGCCATCGCCTTCACACTTGCCGGCAGCCCGATGTCGGTCCGGATCGTCAGGCCCAGCCCGGCCGCGACGGCCGCCCATATGCCGCCTAGGCTTGGGCTAGAGAAGGCCATGCGCCAGGGCAGGCCGGCGCGGTCCAGTGTTTCCGTCGCCACCGTGCGCAACAGGCACGGCGCTTCGAGCGCCACCAGCGGCAGTGCCTCGCCATCCCGCAGCCTTGTCTCGATCAGCTTTGCCGGGCCGATCCAGCGCATCTGAACATCCGCGACATGCTCGCTGTAAGGCAAGGTCGCCCCGCAATGCCACGCCAAGGCGATGTCGAGATTGCCCGACACGATCCGTTCGGCAAGCTCATGGCTACGCGCGATTCGCGCTTCGATCTTGACCTTGGGATGCGCGCGGGCGAACCGCCCCAGCACCTCCGGCAGCACCGCCTCACCAAAGTCCTCCTGCAATCCGAGCCGCACCCAACCCTCAAGCTCGACATCATGGATGGCGGACACCGCCTCGTCATTCAAGTCGAGCAGCCGGCGCGCATAGGCGAGCATGGTCTCACCGGCCTCAGTCAAGGCCAGGCCGCGCCCGGACTTGCGGAAGATCGGCGTCGCTGCCTGGTCTTCCAGCTTCTTCAATTGCGCGCTGACCGCCGAAGTCGAGCGGCCGAGCCTGTCGGCCGCCTTGGCGAAGCTGCCCAGCTCCATGCCGGTGACAAAACTGCGGAGGACGTCGAGGTCGAATGTCACGCGTCGCAAATCAATAGTCCTGATTTTTGGGATTATATTTCCATAACTTCCTAATATTCAGGATGAAGCTATGGCGGTAAGGACAGCGCGTCAAGGTCTACGCGCCATTGCCAGTTCACTGAAGGAAGTCGTCCATGTCAGTCATCACCATCAGCCAGGGAGAAGGCGCGCCTCAATGCGGGCCTGAGAAGAAGCCTGCTTCAGCGAGGGCGGCGTTCGGCCCCAGCCATCGCTGGAAGGTGCTGGGCATTGGTGTGGCTGCCAATGCCAGCTTCTCCGCGACCTTCTCGGGCATTCCGGCGACGGCCGTGTTCATGCGTTCAGGCTACCACCTCGGCAATGGCCAGCTTGGCCTGGTTCTGGGCCTGCTCGGGCTGGGCGTGGCGTTGAGTGAACTGCCATGGGGCCTGCTGACCGACCGCTGGGGCGATCGTGGCGTGCTGCTGACTGGTCTTGCCGCGACGGCGGTATGGCTGCTGCTTATGGCTTCTCTTGTCGTGCCGTCGCCGACACAGGTCCCAGGCGTCGTGCCGCTGGCCAGTGTCCTGCTGGTCACCGGATTGCTTGGCGGCAGCGTCAATGGCTCGAGCGGCCGCGCCATCATGGCGTGGTTTCACGAAGGCGAACGTGGCTTTGCCATGAGCATCAGGCAGACGGCCGTGCCGCTTGGCGGCGGACTTGGGGCACTTGTGCTGCCGTCGCTCGCATCGGCGCATGGGTTTGCCGCGGTCTACGGTTTGCTGGCTGTGTCCTCAGCCGTTACCGTGTTGTTTGCCTGGCGCTGGCTGCACCAGCCACCAACGGATGAAGCTACGGTGATCCCAGACGCCGCCACATTGTCAGCCGGCCCGACGCCGCTGCGCAACCCGGATGTCTGGCGCATCGCGATGGCCATCGGCTTGCTCTGCGTCCCGCAGGTGGCGGTGCTCACTTTCGCCTCGGTGTTCCTGCACGATTTCGGCGGCATGGGCACAGCGGTGATCAGCGCCAGTCTGGGAGCAGTGCAGGTTGGCGCCATGGTCATGCGGGTCTGGAGCGGCCGGTTCACCGATCGTCATCGCAATCGGCGATCGTTCCTCCGCCTGTGCAGCATGCTGAGCGCATTGGGTTTCGCGGCCCTCGGTCTGCTCGTCCTCGCCTCAGCCAGCGTACCCGCCGCCAACATCGCCGCTTGGCAACCGCTAGTTTCACCGGCGATCGTTCTGATGCTGGTCGTTGCCGGCACCTGCGTTTCGGCATGGCATGGCGTCGCTTACACC
The DNA here is from genome assembly GCA_039916205.1 of Mesorhizobium sp. Lineage (GTDB taxonomy): Bacteria > Pseudomonadota > Alphaproteobacteria > Rhizobiales > Rhizobiaceae > Mesorhizobium. The sequence continues at coordinate 3,122 of JBDSLV010000090.1, forward strand.
GAACTCGCCACGCTTGCCGGCGCAAGCCATGCCGGGACGGCTCTCGGTCTCGCCAACAGTTTCGTCTTCGTTGCCTTCTTCCTGGTGCCGATCACCATCCCAGGACTGCTCGTGCTCGGATCCTGGACAGGCGTCTGGTTGTCGGCGGCGGCCTGCGCACTGATTGCATGGCCCATCTTCCTGCGGCCGGCCTAGAAGGCACTGGCTTATGGTCGTCAAAGCGTCCGGCATTGGAACCATAGGGAAAACCCGATCGAATCCGTTAACGTCCCATCAAGGTTAATGCATCATTGTTTCTCTCCAGTGGGGTTCAGTAGCGTTCCTGGAGAGTTCCGTGCATCGACGTGTTTTGAAGCGGTTTGTCGCCGCCGCCGGTGAGAAAAAGCGTAGCTTCCTGCCTCCTTTGGTCATTGGCCTTGGTATCTGGATCGGCTTCCCGACCATCGCCGCCTACCAGGATATGACCAGCCTCGTTTCCGGCCTTGAGGCGTCGAACAGCCGCTGGAATTCCTATGTCGAGAAATCCGTAGCCGGCTCGGTCCACGCCGCCGAAATGCCTTTCATCGATTCCGATAGTACCGGCTCCATCTCCGGGTCGGGTGTCCATCTGGCCGGCGTTGGCACCGTGTCGTTTCGCGGCAAGGGCGGCAAGGTCAGCGGGACGCCGGACGAAGACCGCATCGTACGTGCCGACAAGGGAGGCCGTATCATCCAGGTCTCGCCGGTGGCGCCGCCGAAGAATTTCAACGCCGGTTCGATCTTCCAGCGCACGTCGTCGCTGCTGCGGCCGACCATGGACAGCGACCTGAAGATGGCCTTCGCCAAGCCGCGGATCAAAGGCAAGGAAATCCAGATCGCCGCGGCGTTCCATAGCCGCGAGGACAAGAAGGCGGACCCGGGTGTACCGGCCATGCTTGCGGCGCTGGTCAACAATGACCATGCCGACATACTCGCGACCGCCTATGCCTCCGCCGCGCCTGACTATGCCAAGGCCTCGCCCTTCGAGGCCTTGCTGCAGGACGAAGAGCCAAGCAACGGCCGCTTCATTCCGCCGATGTCCAAGGGCGACCATGCGTGGATACAAAACCCGCTGCCGGCCAGCGTCTTCTCCAAGCCCGAGCAGGCATGCCTGGCCAACGGCATCTATTTCGAGGCACGCAGCGAATCCATTCGCGGCCAGGCCGCCGTCGCCCAGGTCATCCTCAACCGGGTCCGCAATCCGGCCTATCCGAACTCGATCTGCGGCGTTGTCTACCAGAACGACAGCTGGTTCAACCGCTGCCAGTTCTCCTTCGCCTGTGATGGCAGGAAGAAGCGCATCGACAGCCCGGCCAACTACAAGATCGCGCAGGACGTTGCCATGGCCGTCACCGCCGGCAAGATCTTCATTCCTGAAGTCGGGTCCTCGACCCACTATTACGCCCAATATGTCCACCCGGGCTGGGCGCGTACGATGCAGAAGATGACCAAGATCGGCTTGCATATCTTCTATCGTACCTATGGCGGCGGCTGGAGCTGACCGCCCAATCATCGCGCAATCCTTCCTATGAGCGTGGCCGCCGAAAGAGCGGTTGCTGGGGGGATTCGGGCGACGCATCCCCGCTGTTGTCCCGGGCACGATGTCGCACCTTTCCAAGGCGTTGATTTCATTATAGAAAATACATGGCTTTGAAGTTCCACCCGTGGCTTGACGGGCGCAAACCCTCTAACTATGTTGCCGGCGACTTTAGAAGCGGACGGACGGTGACGGTCTGACCGGGCAGGGGGGTTGCGATGGCCGACAAGAATGGGCCAGACGGAACCGGAGAAACCGGCCGCGGCAAGCAGCACGAAGCTACCATCCGCGACGACGATCTTGAGCGCCGCCGGCGTGATCTTGAAGCATCGCTTGCGACAAGGCGGCCGGACAAGCTCGAGGGAAAAGACGACGCGAAAGCGGGCAGTGTGGCCGGTTACGGTCAGGCGCTCAAACTATCCAGCGAGTTTATCGCAGGCGTAGTGGTTGGTGCCGGCATCGGCTGGATCATCGACCGTCTGGCGGGGACAACGCCATGGGGTCTGATCGTGTTTCTGCTGCTGGGTTTTGGCGCCGGCGTGCTCAATGTCATGCGTTCCGCTGGCGTTGTTGCTGAATTCGGACAGGGCGAGAAACCACGCCGTGGCCATGACGACAAAAACTGACCGCCCTTCCAGGCGGCATTTGGAAATAGCCGCCGTTCATGCGGCAATGATAATTTCGCCGTACGCGGCATTGACGGGGTTTGAACGTGGCAGCTGACAAGGTCGATCCGATCCACCAGTTCCATATCAACAAGCT
>JBDSLV010000091.1:0-13288 GCA_039916205.1 Mesorhizobium sp.
TGCCGGAGCCGGATTCGCCGGCAATGCACAGCGTCTCGCCGCGCTTGAGCGTCAGCGAGAGGCTGGACACGACCTCGCGAGGGCCATCCTCGCCGCGCACGGAGACGGAGAGGTTGGCGATGGTGAGCACCGGTTCCGCCGTCACCGGGGCGGTTGCCCCGGCGCTATTCCTGGCCGCGCCTGCGTTCATTCAAACACGCAGCGCGGGAAGTAGAACGACACCACCCAGTTCGGCATGTCGACGATCTCGCTGATCCGGAGATCGCCGCAGACCGAGGCCAGCATGTAGGCTTCGACGGGATCGATCTTGTAGCGCCCGGCGATGAGGTCGACCATCTGGGCGACGGCTTCCTTGGCGCCGCTCATCAGGTCGGGGCCGATGCCGGTGGTCACCTCATAGCCCTTGGCGTCGAGGTGGCGCGTCACCGGGCCCGGCGTGGTGAAGCGCGGCGTCTTCAGCCTGGCGTCCTTGACCAGGTCGAGCTTCAGCACGACGTCCATCGGGCTTTCGATCGCCGTGCCGCAGACCTCGCCGTCGCCCTGCGCGGCGTGCGTGTCGCCGACCGAGAACAGCGCGCCCGCCACTTCCACCGGCAGATAGAGCGTGGTGCCGGCGGCAAGGTCGCGGATGTCGAGATTGCCGCCGACGCGGCGCGGCGGCACCACCGAGTGGTGGCCCATTTCGGCCGGCGCGTTGCCGATGGTGCCGGCGAAAGGTTTCAGCGGCACGCGGGCGTTTTTGCCGAACAGCGCCGGCTCGAGCGAAGCGGCGTCATACTTCCAGATGTTCAGCGCCGGCTCTTTGAAATCGTCGGCGAGCAGGCCGAAACCCGGGATGTTCGCCGTCCAGCCGAAGCCGGACGGTTTGAACATCTCGATCGTCACCTTCAACGCGTCGCCGGGCTCGGCACCGTCAACGAAGATCGGCCCGGTGACCGGGTTGATCTGGGCGAAGTCGAGCTTGGCGATGTCGGCAACGGTGCTGGCGGGCGTAAGCTGACCGCCGGACGAATCCAGGCACTGGAACTCGATGGTCGAGCCGGGCGCCACCGTCTGCGCCGGGACAAAGGAATTATCCCAGCCGAAATGGTGATGGCGCCCGTGGATGGTGTAGTCGCAGTTATTGCACATCTTTTACAAACACATTGTCGTAGTTGATCGGGATATGGACCGGGTCGACATAGAGGTTGTCGGCGCCGCCCATGCGGGCCGATTTCATGGTGAAGCGCTGCTCGTTGAAGACCGGCGCCCAGGGCGCGTCTTCCATCACCTTGCCGTAGATGGCGCTCCACATCTTGTCGCGTTCGCCGGCCTTGGCCGGATCGACCACCGAGTCGGCTTCGGCTGCCTTGGCGTCGAGATCCTTGTTGCAATACCACGACCAGTTCCAGCCGCCGGGAACCGCACCGGCGCAGCCGAGGATCGGGCCGTAGAAGTTCGACGGATCGGGGAAGTCGGCGATCCAGGCCATGCCGCCCGACCAGATCATCGGCGCGCCGGCCTTGTCGCCGCCGGCGGCAATGACGTTGGCCTGGGCCAGCGACTGGATGCTGGCCTTGATGCCGATGGCCGCAAGGTCCTGCTGGATCGCCTGCGCGATGCGCGGGTTGGGATCGGTGTTCATGGCGAACAGCTGGGTGTCGAAACCATCGGGATGGCCAGCCTCGGCAAGCAGCGCCTTGGCCTTGGCGACATCATAGGGATAGCCCTTGTATTCCTTGTCGTAGCCCGGCATCGACGGCGGCAGCGGCTGGTTGGCCGGCACCGCGCGGTTGTTGATGATCTGGACGACGCGCGCCTTGTTGATGGCCATGTTGACGGCTTGGCGCACCTTCACATTGTCGAACGGCGCCATGGTTGTGTTCATGGTGACATAGCCGGTGTGCAGCTGGCCGCCTTCGACCACCAGCGCCTTCTGCGCCGGATCCGCCATCACCTCCTGGAATTTTGCCGGCGGAATGCCGTCGCCGGGCACGTCGATCTCGCCCTTCTGCAAGCGCAGCAGCGCGACGATCGGCTCCTGGCCGATCTCGAAGGTGATCTTGTCCAGATGCGGCAGGCCCTTGTGCCAATAGTCGGCGTTGCGCTCGAAGACGATGCGCTGGCCGAGCGTCCACTCCGCCAGCTTGAAGGCGCCGGTGCCGACCGGATGCTTGCCGAAATCGGCGCCGTATTTCTCGACCTCTTCCTTCGGCACGACATGCGAGAAGTTGATGGCCATGACATGCAGGAAGGTGGCGTCCGGCCGGGTCAGGTCGAACTTGACCGTGTAGGGGTCGACGACGGTGACGCCGGAGAGGGTTTCGGCCTTGCCGGCGGCGACTTCGTCATAGCCCTTGATCGAGCCAAAGAAGCCGGCGCCGGGGCTCTGCGTCTTCGGGTTGGTGACGCGGTCGAGCGAGTATTTCACGTCGTCGGCGGTCATCTCGCGGCCATTGTGAAACTTCACGCCATGGCGCAGCTTGAAGGTAAAGGTCTTGCCGTCGGGCGAGATGTCGTAGCTCTCGGCGAGGTCGGGCTTGAGGTTGGTGGTGCCCGGCTCATAGTCCATCAGGCCGTCGAACAGGCTCTTGATCATCGACCAGTTCTGCCAGTCATAGCCGATCGCCGGATCGAGCGTCGCGACATCATCCTTGTAGGTAATGGTGATGGCGCCACCCTGCTTGATGGTGTCCTCGGCGCGGGCGCTGGTCATGCCGAGCATCAGCGCCAGCGCCGATGCCGCCACGGTGGAAGCGAGAAACTTTTTCATTTTTATGTTCCCTTTCTCTGTTCGTTTTCTGGTTTCATCTCAGTTTGATACGGGGATCGATGAACGGCGCGATGATGTCGGCGAGCAGGTTGCCGAGCACGATGGCGAAGGCCGACACCAGCGTGACGCCCATGATGATGGGGATGTCGACGCGCTGGATGGCTTGCCAGGCGAGCTGGCCGATGCCAGGCCAGCCGAACACGCTTTCGACCACGACGATGCCGCCCATGAAGATGCCGATGTCGATGCCGATCATGGCGACGATCGGCAGGATGGCGTTGGGCAAGGCATGGCGGAAGATGATGGCGCCGCGCGCCAGGCCCTTGGCGCGGGCGGTGCGGACATAGTCCTGGCGCAGCACGTCGATCATCGACGAGCGCATCATGCGCGCGTACCAGCCGGCGCCAAGGATGCCCATGGTGAGCGACGGCAGCACGAGATGGTGCCAAGTGCCGTAGCCGCCTATCGGAAACCAGCTGAGCCGCACGGCAAAGACATAGAGCAGCAAAAGGCCAACGACGAATTGCGGCGCCGAGACGCCGACGAAGGAAGCGACCATCAGCGTCTGGTCGGTCGCGGTGCCGCGCTTGACGGCGGCGATCAGGCCCATGCTGAGCCCGATCGCCAGCTCGCAGAAAATGGCGCCGACCATCAACAGCAGGCTCGCGGGCAGCCGCGAGACGATGAGTTCTGTCACCTCGGAGCGCTGGATGTAGGAACGGCCGAGATCGCCGCTGATCAGTTTTGTCAGATAGTGCCAGTACTGGACGACGAAGGGCTGGTCGAGGCCGAGCTGCTGGCGGATGTTTTCCACCGTTTGCGGCGTGGCGCTGCGGCCAGCGATCTGGCGCACCGGGTCGGCGGGCAAGAGATACAGCAGCGCGAAGGTGATCAGCGACACGCCGAGCAGGATTAGAGCCGACTGGATGAGGCGGCGGCCGAGATAGGCGATCATGCGCGGCCCCTTTGCGTCGGGTCGAGAATGTCGCGCAGCGCGTCGCCGATCAGGTTGAAGGCCAGCGCCAGCGCCAGGATCGCCGCCCCGGGGAAGAACACCAGCCAGGGCGCTGCCTGGAAATAGGTCTGGTTCTCGAAAATGATGTTGCCCCAGGATGCGGTCGGCGGCTGCACGCCGATGCCGAGGAAGGAGAGCGTCGCTTCGAGCAGCACGGTGGTCGAGATGCCGAGCGTGCCCCAGACGATGATGGTCGGCAGGAGATGCGGCAGGATGTGACGGAACAGGATGCGCGGCGCGCTCGCCCCGATGGTGCGCTCGGCGTCGATGAATTCGCGTTCGGCGAGCGAGGAGGTCTCGGTGTAGATGACCCGCGCCGTCTGCACCCAGTTGACCAGCGCGATGACCATGGCGACGATCCAAAGGCTGGGCTGGAAAACCGCCGCCAGGCAGATGGCCAGCAGCAGTGCGGGAAAGGCCATCATCAGGTCGGTGAAGCGCATCAGGGCGCTGCCGACCCAGCCGCGGAAATAGCCCGCGGTGACGCCGACCAGCGTGCCGATGAAGAGCGCCACGCCATTGGCGACGATGCCGATGATCAGCGAGGTGCGCGCGCCATGGAGAATGCGGGTCAGGAGATCGCGGCCAAGCAGGTCGGTGCCGAGCCAGAACTTCGCGCTTGGCGGCAAGGGCGAGCCCTCGATGGTCAGGCCGTCGAACATCTGCTCATAGGGATCGTAGCCGGTCAGCCAGGGCGCCAGGATCGCGCCGGCAACGACGATGGCGACGATGACCAGGCCAAGCAGCGCCAGGCGGCGCTTGACCAGCCGGCGCCAGACGCCGGCGCGCGGCTTGGCCGGCATGCGCCCGGCGACGCCGAGATCAGGCGCGATGGGACTGGTCATCGCCGCTCTCTTCCTCGGTCCTGGCTTCCCCGGTCTTGGCTTCCTCGGTCATCGCCACGATCCGGCGCGCGGCCTCCTCGACGCTGATCTGCCAGCTCATCGCCAGCGAGCGCAGCTGCGCATAGGCGCGGTCGTCGTCGCTGCCTTTCGACAGCGCCGACACCGCGCGCACGATGGTCTGGCGCTCGGCGACGCGGTGGCGCAGCGCGGCAATCTCGCTTGCCTGATGCTTGCGTGCCTCGAAGCTCTGCCGCGCGATCAACAGCGCGCTATAGACGCCGGCGGTGCCGACAGGCTTCAGCATCTGCGCATCGGCCTTGTGCGACAGCGCCCATTCGATGCGGCCGGGCGCCTCCGAGCCGATCAGCGCCACCAGCGGCATCGGCGCTTCGCCCGGCTTCCAGGGGAATTGCTCATCGAAGCCGAGATCGGCGTCGAAGAAAACAAAATCGGCGGCCAGCGCCTCCGGCGGCAGTTCCGGCCAGCAGTCCACCGTGATCAGGCCGATGGCCGACAATTGCCTGGTGATCGCCTGCACCGTTGGGTGCGGGCGATGCAGGATAAAGGCCCTGGCGCCACCAAGATTGGGGATGCGCGGCGTTCTGGTCACGACACCACCCGCAGGCGCGGCCGGCCGAATGTCCGGGCGGGATCATAGCGCGACAGATAGGGGTCCGGTGCGACCTCGTCCTCGCGGCTGACGACCTCGAAGAAGCCGTCGGCGATCCGCCCGATGATGACCGGCAGCGTCGCGTGCTGGGTGTGGGCGTCGATGGCGATCGGCCCGAGCCTTGTGGAGAAGCGCCGTTCGGCGAAGGTTTTCGAGAATTCCGCCGGACCGGCATCGGGATCGCGGGACAGCACGTCGGCCATGACCTGCACGGAGGCATAGGCGGAGGCTTCGAAGGACGAGGCGAAGGCCGCCGGCCGCGGTGCGAAATAGGGCCCGACCGAGAGATGCCCGTTGCCCGACGCACCAATCGCCGGCAGCTCGCCTTCGGTCAGGTTGCATGAGATGACGGGGCAGGATTCAGGGCTGAAGGCCGAATCCTGCGCCGCCAGATCGCGGTAAGCAGCGAGGAAGGCGTAGGACGAGGTGCCGATCAGGTTGTTCAGGACAAAGCTCGGGCGCGTGGCCCGGATTTCGGCGATCAGCCGCGACACGTCGGTCTCGCCGATGCGCAGATAGCGCTCGCCCAGGACCTTGCCACCGGCGTCGGCGATCAGGTCGCGCGCCACGCGGTTCATCTCCCAGCCCCAGATGTAGTTCGAGCCGAGCAGGAAGCCGTTGGCGCCGAAGCGCGGCACGACATGCGCCATCAAGGGCACCAGATGCTGGTTGGGGCAGGCGTGCATGTAGACGACATGCTCGTTGGCCTCGAAGCCTTCATAGGGACAGGCATACCAGAGCATGCCGCCGGCTTTCTCCAGGACGGGGATCGTCTCCTTGCGGCTCCAGGAGGTGACGCAGCCGACCACATGGCGCGCGCTGCTGGTCTTGAAAATATCCTCGCACAGCGTCGCGTAGCGATCGGCGTTGCTTTGCGGGTCGCGTTCCACCGGCACCAGTTCGATGCCGGAGCCGCGATCGGCGTTGATGTCGGCGATGGCGCGCATCGCGCCCATCCGGCACGCGTCGGAGACGAGCTGGTAGCTGCCCGAGCGGGAATAGAGGATGCCGATTTCGATGCGCCGTTTCAAACAGGTCCCCAAAATGACAATGCCCCGCAGCCACGCCGGCTGGGCGAGGCATACGAGGCATTCTTGCCGCCCGGCGATCGAGGCCGGTATTTTCCAGAATTCGCCTGTTAGCCTATTCGGAACCTTCGGTCAGTCAAGCGGGAAAGTGTTGCGCCGGCATCAGCCTCGCCGCAGCTGCTTCCGCCGCCATGCCGCCGGCGCCTCGCCGACCCTCGCCCGAAAGAAGCGTGAGAAGTAGGCCGGGTCGTCGAAGCCGATCTCGTAGGCGATGTCCTCGACGGTGCGCACGGTGAACAGCAGAAGCCGCCGCGCCTCCAGCAGCCGGCGCTCGCTGACGATCCGCTTGACGCCGGCGCCCAGCACCTCGCGAGCCGCCTTGTCGAGAAGATGCGGCGTGCTGCCCAATGCCTCGACATAGCGTTCGACCGGCCAGTTCTCGCGGAAATGCGCATCGACGAGGCGACGCAGCTGCTGTGCCAGCGAGGCGCTCGCGGACGAGGATGCAAGCGCTGTCGTCTCGGGGCTGAGGCGCGCGATGTGGGAGAGTGCTACGGCGATCAGCGACGGCAGCGTCCTGTCGTTGCCGGCCTGCGCTTCGGCATATTCGATGCCGATCATGTCAAGCACGGCGGCCAGCCGTGCCCAGGCGGCATGCCGAGGATCACCATCGACAAAGACCGGCCTGTCCAGTGGCAACAGGGTGTGATCGGCGATGGCGGTCAAGGCGTCATCCGCGACCGACACAACGATGGCGTCGGCATCCGGTCCGATCGAGAAGCCATGCACGACATTGCTCGGCACGAAGCTGACCGCCGGCGCCGAAAAGTCCCAGGACCGATCCTCGACACGGTATGTGCCGGAGCCGCTGGTCCAATATGTGATCTGACCCATCTGCGGGTGCTTGTGCGCAGCGACCTGACCACGATGAATGTTGCTGCGCGCCTGCACTGTCTCGACATGCAGGAAGCCGACATCGAGTGGCTTGACCGGCTCGCCGTAGACGAAGAAATCGGGAATGGCCTTCAGGGTCATGACGCCGGAAAAAGTCCAATCGGTTTTGCCATTCCGTCCATAACCGATCGCTGGCGCTGGCGCTAGGGTTGCATCACCCAAGAGGAGGATCATCATGCGGTCAGAAGACTTTCGTGCCGACAAGGCGCGTCCATTTACCGGGGCCGAATACCTGGAGAGCCTGCGCGACGGGCGCGAGGTCTATATCAATGGCGAACGCATCGCCGATGTCACCACGCACCCGTCAATGCGCAACTCGGCGCGTTCGCTGGCACGGCTCTACGACGCGCTGCATGATCCGAAACGACAAGGGACGCTGACCTCGCCGACCGACACCGGCTCAGGCGGCTACACCCACAAATACTTCCGCGTCGCCAAATCCTCCGCCGAGCTCGCCACCCAGCAGACGGCGATCGCCGAGTGGTCCCGCATGTCCTATGGCTGGATGGGCCGCACGCCGGACTACAAGGCGGCGCTGATGAACACGCTCGGCGCCAATGCCGACTGGTATGGCCCATTCAAGGACAACGCGCTGTCCTGGCACAAGCGGGCGCAGGAATCCGTCCTGTTCATGAACCATGCCATCGTCAACCCGCCGATCGACCGCCACAAGCCGGCGGAACAGGTGAAGGATGTTTTCGTCCATATCACCAAGGAAACCGACGCCGGCATCTATGTCTCCGGCGCCAAGGTGGTGGCGACATCGTCGGCGCTCACCCACTACAATTTCCTGGCGCAAAGCTCGGCGACGGTGACCGAAGATCCGTCCCTATCGGTGATGTTCATCGTACCGATGAACGCGCCGGGCATAAAGATGTTCTGCCGCGTCTCCTACGAGCAGACAGCCAATACGGTTGCCGCGCCCTTCGACTATCCGCTGTCGTCGCGCTTCGACGAGAACGACGCGATCCTGGTGCTCGACAACGTCTTCATCCCCTGGGAAGACGTGCTGGTGCTGCGCGACGCGCAGAAGATCCTCTCCTTCCATCCGGCGTCCGGCTTCATGCATGGCTACTGCTTCCAGGGCTGCACGCGCTTTGCCGTCAAGCTGGATTTCCTCGCCGGCCTGCTGGCCAAGGCGCTGCGCGCCACCGGCGGCGATGCCTTCCGTGGCAATCAGGCGGCGCTGGGCGAGGTCATTGCGCTCAGGCACATGTTCTGGAGCTTTTCCAACGCCATGGCCTACAACCCGATCCCGTGGGCCAATGGAGCGGTCCTGCCCAACCTGGAAGCCGCGCTCGCCTACCGCACCTTCATGTCCGAAGCCTATCCGCGCGTCATCGACACGGTGCGCCGGGTCATCGCGTCGGGCCTGATCTACCTGCCGTCGTCGGTGCGCGACTTCAACAATCCCGAGATCGACAAATACCTCGCCCAATATGTGCGCGGCTCCGACGACATGGGCCATGTCGAGCGCATCAAGATCATGAAGCTGCTCTGGGACGCGACCGGCACCGAATTCGGCGGCCGCCACGCGCTCTACGAGCTCAATTATGCCGGCGCACCGGAGGAGGTGCGGCTGCAGGTGCTGAAAGGCGCCGAACGCGGCGGGCGGCTGAAGGCGATGGAAGAACTGGTCGACACCTGCATGGCCGACTATGACGAGAACGGCTGGACAGGAGACACCTGGCTCAACCCGCTTGCTTCAACAGCGGGGTGACGTCCGATGGCCATCCAGATTTCGAAGGCCGATTTTCGCGACGCCATGGCCAGGGTCTGCGCGCCGGTGAACATCGTTACAACAGACGGGCCAGCAGGGCGCGGCGGCTTTACCGCCACCGCCATGTGCAGCGTTTCCGACGAGCCGCCGACGCTGCTGGTGTGCATGAACGTGCGGTCGGCGCAGGCCGCGATGTTCCTGTCCAACCGGCGCTTCTGCGTCAACGTGCTGACGCATGACCATATGCACCTCGCCGGAAAATTTGCAGGCGCAACCCGCGACATGGAAGCCCGCTACTCCTCCGCACGGTGGCAGACCCTGACCTCCGGCACCCCTGCCTTGTCGGATGCCATCGTCAATTTCGACTGCGAGATCGAGGATGTGCATGTCGTCGGCACGCATAATGTGATGATCGGCCGCGTCATCGATGTGCGCCATGGCAGCGGCGGCTCGGCGCTGCTCTATGTCGACCGCAATTATACGCAGCCGACGCGGCTTGGGAGTTTTGGCGGGTGAGCGACCGCCGTCGCATGGTGACATTACAAAACGCTCGGTCGAGCTTCTTCCCACCCCCCTCTGTCCTGCCGGACATCTCCCCCGCAAGGGGGGAGATTGGCAGCCTGGTTCTACTGCGCCACTTCTTCAACGTTGAAAATTGGCGAAAACCGTTGCTACATCCGATCTCCCCACCTGCGGGGGAGATGTCCGGCAGGACAGAGGGGGGTGCTGTACTCCAGCTTCTCCTGAACAGCGCCACGATTCGCACGGACGGTCTTCTGCACCAAAGCAGAGACCAGCGTCAGCTTTCGCCGGCGATCAGGCTTTCCAGCAAATCGAGCAGTTGTTCCAGCCTCTCGTGGCCGTAGCGCTGTTCGATGTCGCGATAGATAACGAGGCGCTCGGGCGACAGCGCGTCGATCAGGGTGGAGCCCGCCGGCGCGATGGTCAGGATGACTCGGCGGCCATCGCCTTCCGCCTTGTTGCGGGTGATGAATTTGCGTCCTTCAAGCGCCTTGATGATGCGCGTCAGGCTTGGCGGCAGCACCGATGCGCGGTCGGCAAGTTCGGTCGCCTCGACCGAGCCCGCTTCGCTCAGCACGCGCAACACGCGCCATTGCTGTTCGGTCACATCGTGGGCGGCCAGCATCGGACGAAAGCGCGCCATCACCGCTTCGCGGGCATGCAGAAGCGCCATCGGCAACGAGCGGCGGGTGTTTTCGGGCAGCAAGTGAAATTCTCCAGCACCGGCATGCGATCGCAGCAGGCTTTACCCCAGCAGCGCTGGCCCCTCAAAGCCCATCACATCATCCCGTATCGTCGCCTCAAGCCCGATGCAAGACTTGACTTCGTGGATGCCTCATGTAATTAACGCGTTAACTACAACAATGCAATGATCCAGGGAACGAAACGCGGTGCCGCATTTCTCCATCGAGTATTCGGCCAATCTCGATGCCAAGGTCGACATCAAGGCTTTGTGCGCCCTGGTGTTGCGCACGGTGCTCGACACCGGGCTGTTCGAGACCGGCGCCGTGCGTGTGCGGGCCTTCCGCGCCGAGGCCTACGCGATTGCCGACAATTTGCCGGAAAATGCCTTTCTCGACATGTCGTTTCGGATCGGAACCGGCCGCAGCGCCGAGGACAAGAAGCGGACAGGCGATGCCGTCTTCGCGGCGGTTGGCGACTATCTCGCCACACTGTTCGAGACCCCGCATTTCGCCCTGTCGCTTGAGATCCGGGAAATCGACCCGGTGCTGAGCTGGAAGAAAAACGCAATCCACCCGCGGCTGCGCGGCAAGTGACGGAAACAGCCATGTCCGACCTGGAAAACAATCTCAAGAAGGCCGAAGCCTACCTCGCCCGCTTCAAGAGCGGCGGCGTGTTGAACCAGATCGGCGGCGAGGCTGTGCCGGCGCTGGATGGCGCGACTTTCGAGACGCTGTCGCCTGTCGATCTCAAGCCGCTGACCAAGGTGGCGCGCGGCGGCGCCGCCGACATCGATCGCGCCGCCAAGGCGGCAAAAGCCGCCTTCCCGGCCTGGGCCGCCATGCCGGGTGAAGCGCGCAAGAAGCTGCTGCACAAGATTGCCAACGCCATCGAGGCGCGGGCCGAGGAAATCGCCTTTGTCGAATGCATGGACACCGGCCAGGCGCTGAAGTTCATGGCCAAGGCGGCGCTGCGCGGCGCCGAGAACTTCCGCTTCTTCGCAGACCGTGCGCCGGAAGCACGCGACGGCGAGACGCTTCGGACCACGGGCCAAGTCAACATGACCACGCGCGTGCCGATCGGCCCGGTCGGCATCATCACGCCGTGGAACACGCCGTTCATGCTGTCGACCTGGAAGATCGCGCCGGCGCTGGCCGCCGGTTGCACGGTCGTTCATAAGCCGGCTGAATTTTCACCGCTCAGCGCGCGCCTGCTGGTCGAGATCGCCGAGGAGGCGGGCTTGCCGAAAGGCGTGTGGAACCTGGTCAACGGCTTCGGCGAGGATGCCGGCAAGGCACTGACCGAGCATCCCGATATCAAGGCGATCGGCTTCGTCGGCGAGAGCCGCACCGGTTCGATGATCATGAAACAGGGCGCCGACACGCTGAAGCGCGTGCATTTCGAACTGGGCGGGAAGAACCCGGTGATCGTCTTCGCAGACGCCGACCTGGAACGCGCCGCCGACGCCGCGGTCTTCATGATCTATTCGCTGAACGGCGAGCGCTGCACGTCCTCGTCGCGACTTCTGGTCGAAGCCTCGATCTATGACAGTTTCACCGCCAAGGTCGCCGAACGGGCCAAGCGCATTGCCGTCGGCCATCCGCTCGATCCCAAGACGGTGGTTGGGCCGCTGATCCATCCCGTGCATGAGAAGAAAGTGCTGGAATATATCGAGATCGGCCGCAAGGAGGGCGCCACGGTCGCTGCCGGCGGGGCGAAATTCGAAGGCCCGGGCGGCGGCTGCTATGTCTCGCCAACGCTCTTCACCGGCGCCACGAACACGATGCGGATCGCGCAGGAGGAGATTTTCGGCCCGGTACTGAGCGCCATTCCCTTCAACGACGAAGCCGATGCGCTGGCCCTGGCCAACGACACACAATATGGCCTGACCGGCTATCTCTGGACGTCCGACGTCACCCGTGCCTTCCGCTTCACCGATGCGCTCGATGCCGGCATGATCTGGGTCAATTCGGAGAATGTCCGCCATTTGCCGACGCCTTTCGGCGGCGTCAAGAATTCCGGCATCGGCCGTGACGGCGGCGACCATTCGTTCGATTTCTACATGGAGACGAAGAACATCGCCTTCGCCACTGCCGCGCATGCGATCCAGAAACTCGGCGGCTGACCGGAGGAAACCAGATGCCATTGCCCAAGCCCAACCTCTACCCCGCCTTCAACATCGTACGCCTCAGCCATGTCGAACTGGCGGTGACGGACCTGGCCAAATCCCGCGCCTTCTATGTCGACACGCTCGGCCTGCAGGTCACCGACGAGACATCGGACACCATCTATCTCAGGGCGCTGGAGGAGCGCGGGCATCATTGCATCGTGCTGAAGAAGGCTGATACCGCCGAAGCGCGCGACCTCGGCTTCAAGGTGTTTTCAGACGAGGACCTGGACAAGGCTGAGCATTTCTTCAGGGGCAAGGGCCTGCCGGTGGAGTGGGTCGAGCGGCCCTACCAGTCGCGCACCTTCCGCACCCGCGACCCGCACGGCATTCCGCTCGAATTCTATTCCAAGATGGAGCGGCTGCCGCCGATCCACCAGAAGTACGCGCTCTACAAGGGCGTGAAGCCGCTGCGCATCGACCACTTCAACTGCTTCTCGCCCAATGTCGACGAGGCGGTGGCCTTCTACAACGAGATCGGCTTCCGGGTGACCGAGTACACCGAGGATGCCGGCACCGGAAATCTGTGGGCAGCGTGGACGCACCGCAAGGGTGGCGTGCATGACATCGCCTTCACCAATGGCGTCGGCCCGCGCCTGCACCATGTCGCCTTCTGGGTGCCGACGCCGCTCAACATCATCGACCTGCTCGACCTGATGGCAACGACCGGCTACCTCCCGAACATCGAACGCGGTCCCGGCCGGCACGGCATTTCCAACGCCTTCTTCCTGTATGTGCGTGACCCCGACAACCATCGCATCGAAATCTACTGCTCGGACTATCAGACGGTCGATCCGGACCTCGAGCCGATCAAGTGGGACCTGAAGGACCCGCAGCGCCAGACGCTATGGGGCGCGCCAGCGCCAAAGAGCTGGTTCGAGGAAGGCAGCGTCTTCGCCGGCGTGGCGCCACGCCAGCCCGATCTGACGGCATC
>JBDSLV010000092.1:0-6561 GCA_039916205.1 Mesorhizobium sp.
GAGGGGCTGATCGCCGAGCGCAGCCTGATGAAACCGGAGAGCCCGCTGACGGATTTCTTCCGGCGGCGCGGTGTCGGTGCTTCCGCGCACTGACGCTCCAGCGGATCAGTATTTTGCGCCGGTTGCATGCTGAACGGGGGTGTTCAAAAATGTTTATTTGTATACCCATGAGCGCCGCAGCCAGCTAACAGGCCGGCTGAGCCCTATCCAGGGATCGAGAGAAAATCACTGGAAGAGAGCGCGGGCAGTCCTCATCGGCACCTCGTTTGCTTCCTCCATCGTCAGCAGAACAGCGGCTGGCCCGAAAACCCCAAGGTGTGCGATGAAAGCGATAATTGATACCGATCCCGGCGTGGATGATGCGATGGCGATCTTTTTTGCCGCCTCATGCCCACAGATCGAATTGATCGGTTTGACGACGGTCTTCGGCAATGTCGATGTCGAGATGGCCACCCGCAACGCACTGCACCTTGTCGAGATGCTCGATCGCCCGATCCCGGTGGCAAAGGGCAGCAGCGCACCGCTTGGCGGGCGTCCGTGGGAACCCGTCTTGTGGATACATGGGGACCAAGGCCTTGGTGGCCTCGATGCGCCATCGCCGAAAGGGCGCGCCATCGAAAGCCATGCCGTCGATTTCCTGATCGAGCAGGCGAGGCGCCACAAAGGCGAATTGGTGCTTTTCCCGATCGGGCCACTCACCAACATCGCCGCCGCCATCCAGCGCGATCCCGAGTTTGCCACCAATGTCGCCAGGATATTCGTGATGGGCGGTGTCGTGCGGGCGCCCGGCAACGTGACGCCATTTGCCGAAGCCAATATCCACAACGATCCGGAGGCCGCCCAGATTGTGTTCGATTCCGGCGCCGAAATCGTTCTGGTCGGCCTCGATGTCACCGACCGCATCCTGGTGACAAAGCAGGACTTTGCCGCTGTCGCCGGGCAATCCCCGAAATTCGGCGGCTTCCTGGCCGCCATCTCGGATTTCTATATCGACCTTTATCTAAAGCGCGGCGCCAATGGCTGCAGCCTTCATGATCCGGCGACGGTCATAGCGGCCGTCAGGCCCGACCTCTTTGAAACCGCGGAAGGCGACGTTGAGGTTCGACTGGATGGCGACCAGCTCGGTCGAACCGTGTTGCAGGACAGCCGCAAGAAGCAGAATCTGCGCGTTTGCGTCGATGCCAAGCTCGATGCGGTGCGCGACGTTTTCCTGCGGGGAATCGGTCAGTTAGCGTAGAGGTTGACGGTCTGCGGTGCTCAGGAACTGTTGCCATGGTGCGCACCGCAGGTCTCGCCGACAACCAGTGATCCGGAGATGATGTGCGAGCGCTTGTCGCCTGAATTCCATGCGTCGAGCACTTCGAATGCGCGGACCGCCAGTTCACGAAGCGGTAGGACGAATGTGGTGAGGCGGACGTTGCCATACATCGCTTCGCGAATGCCGTCGAAGCCGACGATCGCAACGTCTTGCGGAACCTTCTTGCCCAGCGTCGAGGCTGCCCGCAGGGCTGCAAGCGCCTGTTCGTCCGTCGTCGCGAAGATCGCTCGCGGCGGCGTTGCCGATGACAGGATGGCGCCAATCTGAACCTCCGCCTCAAGGCGTCCGAACGAGACGCGGTGCATCCTGTGTTCCACACTGAGGCCAGCCTCGCCCATCGCCAATTGCCACCCCCGCTCGCGCTTGCCGGAAGGGCCGAAATCATCGGGGCCGGCTACGCAATGAATGTCTTGATAGCCATGCGCGATCAGGTGGCGGGTTGCCTCCCTTCCACCGCCAATATCGTCAAACTGGATGCTTGGATCCGTTGCACCAGGAGGAGCGGAATGGACATAGATGCGCGGGCAGTCGTCCAGATCCTCAGCGTGGCCGTTGATGCTTGTGACGAAGATGCCCCGCGGGCGCAGATCGGCGAATGTCCGCTCATAGTCCTGCTCCGCGGCCTGATCATAGGCCGTATTGCCGAGCAGGGTTAGGAAGCCCCGCGCCTTGCCCTCGCGCTCGAACTCGCGCGACAGCTCGCTGAAGAAGGCATTCGAAGAATCCGGAACAAGCAGCCCAACCAGGTTCGACCGTCCCACCATCAGCGCACTGGCAAGCGGATTGCGGCGATAGTTCAGGCTGGCGATCGCCTCCTCGACCAGCGCGCGTTTGGCAGGGGAGACACTGCGCGGGCCATTGTTCACGACATAGCTGGCAACGGCGGTGGAGGTGCCGGCCAGCTTCGCCACATCGGCCAGGGTAGGGCGTCGGGCGGGTGTTGCTGAAGGGTGAGGCTGGTGGTTCACATCAGCCGTGGCGTTCTGGGCGTCACGTTGCCTTGCGCGATCCGGCAGCGCCACCGACCCACCGCGCCCAACCACGATGGCGCCTTTCGCGACCAGCTCGATCTTCACGTTGTCGTAAAGCTGCTGACGCCATTGAAGCGCTTTTCGCAGGCTTACATTGCCGGCGGAGCCGCCCAGTTCCGCCAACGCGGCAAGATACTCGCGAGCTCTGTTGGCCATCATGATTTTCCCGATATTGCCATGCACCTGGCACTTGGTTGTAACCTTCGCATGGCGTCCCTTTGAAGTCTCGCGGCCAATATTGCAATCGCGCTTTGGCAGCATGCCGTCACCAATCGTACTTCCGGGGCAGACCGCGGATGGATCCGAAAAAGCGTCTTGACAGCCACATAGCTAAGCGCTTAGAAATTCATATCTTCCGGCTTCGCTGGAAGCAAGGGGCTGCCTTCCAGTCCTTGGTTTGGTTCACTTTGAGAGGCTGGAGTATGACTCAACCATCAGGTCAGCGCGGTCAGGTGCCGGGCTCAGCCGACAATCAGTTAGATATCGATGAGGGGCAGGCCAGGATCGAGTGGGTCAGCCGCCATTCGCCCGTCCTCAATGGCTTTGTGCGCGGCACGCTTGCCGACGGTGCGTTGAAGGGCTTGCGGATCGCTGTTGTCGTGCATCTGGAAGCCAAGACCGCGTTTCTCGCCACGATCCTTGCCGACGCGGGTGCTGAAGTCATCGTCGCCGGCAGCAATCCACGCACGACGAGCGGACCCGTCGTCGCGGCACTCAGGGCACGCGGGCTTGCCGTCGTCTCCGAAGCCGGCGGCGACCACAGGTCTTGGGAGCGGGAACTGCTCGCGGCAGCCGATCTGCAGCCGCAATACATTATCGATGATGGCGCCGAACTGACCATTCGCATGGCTAGGCTCCGCCCAGACCTTTACGCAAGGCTCAAGGGCGTCTCGGAAGAGACCACCACCGGCACGGCGCGGCTGCATGCGATGAGCGCCGCCAGCCGATTGCCCTTTGCGGCGCTCACGGCCAATGACGCGCGCTGCAAGCATCTTTTCGACAATCGCTACGCCACGGGGCAGACGACGTTGCAGGCGATCCTGCGGCTGACCAACCGGCAGATTGCCGGCGCGCGCCTGGCGGTGATCGGCTACGGGCATGTCGGCCGGGGCATAGCCCTCTATGCAAAGGCCATGGGCGCCAGCACCCGGGTGGTCGAAACGGATCCTGTCCGCGCGCTCGAGGCACATATGGACGGGCACCGGGTCGGCGCCGCCGCCGACATGCTGCCGGGGGCTTCGATCGTGGTTGCGGCCACCGGCGGTATGCGCGCCGTCGGCTCGCGCGAATTCGAGTATCTGGACGACGACGTCGTTCTTGCCAACGCTGGACATCATGATCTCGAGATCGATGTCGAGGCGTTGGCCGCGCAGACCAACAACCAAGCCGAAGCGCGCGCTGGTGTCACCAGCTACCATCTGGCCGGGCGCGACCTGCATGTGCTTTCCGGCGGCGCGCTGGTCAACATTGCCGGCGGCAGTGGCCATCCGGTCGAGATCATGGATCTGACTTTCGCTGTCCAGGGGTTGGGGGTCCATCACCTGGCGACGGCGGATCTGCCGCCCGGCGTCCATATCATCCCCAAGAAGCTCGATGACGCGATCGCGGCGGCCAGGCTGGCGAGCATGGGGATAAATCTTGGCGAAAACCGACCCGAGCAGGAAGACGATGTCGCCGGCTGGATAGAAGGGATGCCGAACTGATGCTGACGACTTCTCTCATCACCGAACTTGCCAGCGCGGGTTCCGACAAAATCGCCTGGGCGCGGCGCGGCATGCCGGTTCTGCAATCGATCGAGCGCAGGCTGGTCGAGGCCGGGACTGTGCGCGGCAAGCGCATTGGCGTTGCCCTGGTTCTCGAACCAAAGACCGCGAATCTGGCGCTGGTCCTCAAGCATGCGGGCGCGCATGTCAGTGTCTTCTGCCAGGGTGCGTCGACCAAGGACGAAGTTGTGCATGCCTTGCGGGCACAAGGTATCGAGGTCTTCGCCGAAGCCGGCGCATCGGCGGCCCGGGATATGGAGCTTGCCCGGCTGTTCCTTGGCACGAAGCCACAGATATTGCTCGACGACGGCGCCTCGATCATCCGCCTCGCTCATCGGGAATTTCCCGATCTGGTCGCCACCATGTTGGGAGCCGCCGAGGAGACGACCAGCGGGGTCAGGCCGCTGCGGGCCATGCATGAGGATGGCGCGCTGCGCATTCCGGTCATCGCCGTCAACGATTCCCGCGTGAAATATCTTTTCGACAATGTCTACGGCACTGGCCAGTCCTGCGTCATGGCCTTCCTCGACGTCACCAATCTTCAGCTGGCGGGCCGCGATGTCCTTGTCATCGGGTATGGCTGGGTAGGCAGGGGCGTTGCCGCGCACGCCAATGCGATGGGCGCTCGTGTGACGGTTGCCGAACTGGACCCGATCAAGGCGCTCCAGGCGCTTCACGACGGCCATTCCGTCGACAGTGTCGAACGCGCGGCTCCCACCACCGAGGTCGTCTTCGCGTCGACCGGCATTGCCGGGGTTGTCACGTCGGCTCATGTCCTGGCGATGCGCGATGGCGCCATCCTGTGCACCGCGGGCGGCGGCGATTTCGAACTGCCGATGGACTACCTCCGTTCGCTGGATGCCTCGATCGAGGTACGCCAGCACGTTCGCGAATACACGCTGCCGGGCGGCGCGCGCATCCGGGTGATCGCCGATGGCGATTGCATCAACTGCGCGGCCGGTGAGGGCAACCCGATCGAGGTGATGGATCTGTCGCTTTCGCTCCAGGCGATCGCGGCGGAGCAACTCGCGCTTGAGGCGGATCGAATGGCCCCCGGGCTCTACCCGATCTCGATCGAGGCGGAGCGGCAAGTCGCGCTCGAGCGCCTGCGGCACGAGGGCGCGACACTCGAACCAATGACGGACGTTTTGGCGGCAGCGATCAGGAGCTGGTAACGATGATGACCTCGGACACGATCACAGGAAAGCACTTCTCGACACGGGCCTGGAGCGCGGCAGTCGGCCTTATGCTGCTCGCTGCCGGTGGCTGTTCGGACAACGCGACGCCAGCCGGTCAACTGGCGACTGGGCCTATTCCGCCCGAGAAAGCAACCCTGACCGTATGGACCTTCCTGCCGAGCAACTATGAGGGCGGCCCCGAGGCCTACAAGGGCCTGCTCGCGGATTTCCAGGCGGCCTATCCGCAGATCACCGTCAACCTCGTCGATATGCCCTACGGCACCTATTTCGATCAGGTGCGAAATGCCGTCGTTGCCCAGAATGGCCCTGACGTCATCACCATGTACGGCGCGGCTCAGGCCTACAGCTACAAGAACGGGTTGTTCCCGCTTCAGGATGCGATTGCCAAGGATCTCGGCGGGAAGCTGAAATTCGTCGACGAGAACTATTCGGTTGACGGCAATCTCTACATCGTGCCGACCGGCACCTACGGCTACGTCATGCTGGTTAATCAGTCGATCTTCGCCAAGGCGGGCATCGACCCGATAAAGGGCATGGAGTCATGGCCTGCGATGCTCGCGACCTGCAAGGCATTGTCGCAACAAGGCATCCAGCCGATGGCCTCGGGGTGGAAGGATGGCTTCCTGCTTGAGACCTATCTCTACATGATCACGAGCCAGCTCATGGACAAGCCGACCCTGACGAAATGGGTGCATGGCGACTTGCAACTCGACGACAAGCTGTTCGCCGAAGCTGTCGACTACATCGTCCAGATGAAGGATGCCGGTTGTTTTGGCGACGACAAGGCGCTCGGCCGCAACATGTATGACGATACCTCGAACCAGTACATGTCGGGCGGCGCGGCGATGGTGGTGAGCGGCACGATGGGCGCCGCCAGGCATGCCTCGACGCAACAGCCCACCACCACGGTGGTGCCGCTTCCTCAGGTGCCGTCGTCAGCTCACAAGTCGCTCATTGATGCTGGGGCGGAAGCTGGCTGGTCGGTCACCAAGTGGACCAAGAACCCGCAGGCCGCCGTGACTTTCGTCAATTTCCTGGCTGGCCAGAAAGTGCAGGCAAAGCTCTGGGAGGAAATCGGCGTGCCGCCCAACCTCGGCGATTTCAAGCCGCAGACGACGGATGCGCTGCAGGCTGCCTATCTCGCGCAGATCATGAACCCGGAGAACCACACCGGCTTCGCGGCCTTCCCACTGCCGGTGCTTGCGGTGGTCGAACGCAATGCCGTGCCGCTGATGGGTGGGACGATGACG
>JBDSLV010000093.1:0-5613 GCA_039916205.1 Mesorhizobium sp.
GTGACATTGTCGAGGAAGTAGCGATCGTGGGTGATGATCATCACGGCGCCCGGATAGGCGCGCAGATGCTTTTCCAGCCACGCCGTGGTTTCGGCGTCAAGATGGTTGGTCGGTTCGTCGAGCAGCAGAAGGTCGGGCTGGCGCAGCAGAAGCTGGCAAAGCGCGACGCGGCGGCGCTCGCCGCCGGACAGCTTGGTGACTTCGGAATCCTTGGGCGGACAGCCCAGCGCTTCCATCGCCATCTCGACCTGCTGTTCGAGATCCCACAGGTTCAGCCGGTCCATCTCGTCCTGGAGCTTGGCCGACTCATCGGCCGTCTCGTCGGAATAGTTCATCATCAATTCGTTGTAGCGTTCGATGACGGCGGTCTTGGCGGCGACGCCTTCCATGATGTTTTCGAACACGGTCTTGGCCGGATCGAGCGCCGGCTCCTGTGCCAGGTAGCCAACGGTGGCGCCTTCAGCCAGCCACGCTTCGCCGTTCCACTCCTTGTCGAGCCCGGCCATGATCTTGAGGATCGTCGACTTGCCCGAGCCGTTGGGGCCGAGGATACCGATCTTGGCGTCGGGGTAGAAGGACAGATGGACGTTCTCAAGCACCTTCTTGGTGCCATAGGCCTTGTTGAGGCCGGCCATGTGATAGATGAACTGGCGTGCCACGCGCGCTTTCCTTGATCAGAATGAATGGAAGTTGCGCGCTATGTAGGCGATGCGGCGCCGAACGGCAATCGCTTTTGGCGCCTTCAAGCTTTCGCCAGGCTGGAAGCGCTCCTTGAGCCGCCGAAGTTTTCCACAATGGGTCGAGCGGAAGAAAGCAGCGGTTAACCCTTCCGCGTCAGAACGGTGTTTGGGGGTGGGGATTCGCGGGAGACCGCGACTTCGAACAAAGATCGGATCGACGGCATTGCTGAACGCTTTCCTGCTGCTTGCCGAAGCTGTTCTCTATTTCGGCGTCATGGTTACGCTTTTCCGCTTCAGGAGCCGCATCGGGCTCGGCGTCTTCGTCTGCGCGCTCGGCGTCATGCACTTCCTCGAAACCTATCTCGCCAGCGTGTTTTACGTCGCCTTGCCGTTCGGCATGGTCTCGCCGGGTTCGGCCGTGCTGTTTTCCGGCAAGCTGGTGATGCTTCTGCTGCTCTACATCAAGGAAGACGCCGCAACCGTGCGCCAGCCGCTCTATGGCTTGTTGCTGGGCAACGCGCTGATGATCGGGCTTGTGCTTCTGCTACGCCTGCACGCCATCGCCCCGCTGCCCGACGGCAGGCTGCCCGACATCGGCTTCATCGACGAGATGGGCTGGCTGATGGTCTGGGGCACGACGCTGCTGTTCATCGACACCATCCTGATCATCCTGCTTTACGAGAAGCTCGGCAAATATCTGCGCAAGGCGCAGTTCACGCGCGTCCTCATCTGCGTCGCCTGCGTGCTCACCTTCGATCAGGCGGGCTTCTTCACAGCGCTGCATTTCGTCCCCGGCGCGCCGATCGGTGTGTTCTTCGGCGGCTGGTTCGCCAAGATGGGCGCCGCTCTGGCCTTCAGCGCAATGCTTGTCGCCTATCTCCGCTGGTTCGAGGTGCGGCAGGTCCAGGCACCACGCGGCCTCTCCGACATTTTCGACACGCTGACCTATCGCGAACGCTACGAAGCCCTGGTCGAGCACGTCGGCCGCGACGGCTTGACCGGCCTGCTGCACCGGGGGCGCTTCGACAGCGATGGCGAAGCCGCGGTTCAAGCCAGCCTGCGCACCGCCAAGCCGCTCAGCCTGCTGATCATCGATGTCGATCATTTCAAATCGATCAACGACCGCTTCGGCCACGCCGAAGGCGACAAGGTGCTGAAGGCGGTCGCGGCCCTGCTTGGCGACCTGGCAAGTGCCGAAGACCAGGTGTTCCGCATCGGCGGCGAGGAATTCGCTATCCTGAGCTCACGTCCGCACACGGTCGCCAGGCTGTTTGGCGAGAGCATCCGTTACGCGGTCAAGGCTTCCAACAACACCAGCCGTTTCGACCTGACGGTCAGCGCCGGCGTCTCCTCGGTCAGCGAGAGCACAACCAGCCTTGCCGATCTCTTCGCGCTTGCCGACCAGCGGCTTTACAAGGCGAAGTCGACAGGGCGAGACCGCGTTGTCGGCGAGCCCGGGAGCAACGAGGCCGACACGTCAGTCGCCTGGACCAAATCCGCGCAGATCTAGAGCATGATCCCATTCCGATACCATCGGGACAGGCTCTAGGCGCAAGCGCCTGCTAGGACTTTCTCTGCCGCCGAATGCCGGTGACGGTGGAAACGGCCATCAGCGCGATCGCCAGCCATTTCAGCGCCGTGATAATCGGCCCGGCCTGGATGTCATAAGCGATGAACAGCAATATGCCTGGCACCAGCAACCCGCACATGATCAGCATGATGCGGTTGATCTGCCAGGACACCTTTGACGCCAACGCCTCGTCGCCTGCTGCTGGAACCAGCGCCGCGCGAAGTGTCTTACCGCCCACCAGCATGGCTGAGAGGCGGATGGAGATCGGCAGGCCAAGCCCGATGATCAGGAAGGCGCAGGCCGCCAGAAGCAGCGAGAATTTGAGCGCGCTCGTCTCAGCCGGTATTGGAAACAGCACCGTCGCCAGGGGCAGGAAAACACCGAAAATGCCAAGCGCGGCAATGGCGATGAAGATCGCCGCATTGACGAAGGTGAATATCTGGTAGGTGCCGGCGCCGATTGGCGCGGACAGCGTGCGCATGCGCGCCCACTCCGCCTCCGTGTAGGAAAAGCCCGGCCATTCCATGCGGGCGTCGTTGATCGACACCATGCCCTTGGCCCAGAAAGCCAGCCGCGCCAGCGCCCCACCTGTCACGTCCGCCATCGCCATTCCCCCGCCAGATGATGTGTAGCCCACCTTAACACCGCGCCGCGCCGAAACGACAGTCCGGCTGTTACTGGAAACCGATGGCGTCGACGGTGCCGGTCGGACAGCCTGCCTTGTTGGTCGGCACCGAGGCCAGCAACAGGTCCTTGAGCGTGCTGTCGGGGCCGATCGGGCCGGCGAGGCCGAGCGTCAGCTCGCCGATCAGCCGCCTGCCGCTCGAAGGATCGATGACACAGGAAACGCGAACCCGGTCTCCTGCTCCGGCGCCAAAAGCCTGATCGAAGGCACCGCGGATCTGGTCCGCCGTCAGCTTGCCGCCAATGTTCTTGGCAAAGAGATCGCGCACGGGCGAAGCATTGACCGCCCGCATCAGGTTGAGCGCGTCGGAAAAATACTCCTGCTGGCTTTTGCCGTAACAAGTGCCGTGCTTGATCCACTCATGCCGCTCGAGCTTGGACGCGGTGCCCGGCATCACCTGGTCGAGTTCCGAACGCGTCGCCGCGTCCAGGTTGACCGGCGGCAGGTCCTGCCAATGCGCGGGGTTGTCGTTGGCCTTGTCGCCGGACGCGACCTGGCAATAGAAATTGCCGTTCGGCTGCGGCCACAGCCCGTGCAAGGTGAAATGCGTCGCGTCGAACTCATTCGGGCTCTGTGCCTTGCATTCCGTCTTGCTCGACTTGGTCTCGCAGAAGGCCGGCTGCCAGCTCAGCGCGAAGACATATTCGGGTTTTCCCGACGCCGATGCCGCCGGCTTGCCTTGACCGCCTGGCGCCGCCGGCACGGTCGCGGCGCTGCCGCCGGCGACATGGCCGCAACTGACCTTGACCCAGCGGCGTTCCGGATCGGCACCCGGCACCAGGATGAGATAGTGCGTCGGCGCGTCCTTGTTGCCTGCAAGCAGCTCGTAGCTCTTGCCGGCATCGGTCGAGACATTGCCCGGGTTCTTGCCGTTCTTGATCGCCTGGGTCGCCGGACAGGCCGCGTCGGCGACAAAAGCACCGCTCATCTTGACGTCCGCCCGCGCGGCACCTGCCGCTAACGTCGCCAAAAGAGCCAACCCGAAAGCAAGGCCTGTACGCATTTGATATCCCCGGCTGAAAATTGCACTGACAGACTGCCCCTGTCTCCGTGTCAGAATTGCGATATTTCACCGGCGTAATGCAAGAAACATCGTCGCGGAAAAGCAGGCGAAGCGGATTGACCCAAAACCGGCGCCGGCGCAAACAAACAGGCGCCACGAAGGCGAGCCAGGGTGGAGACCGAGCGGCCATGTCATTCAGCCAACAGCGGATGGTTCGGTCGCCGACCGGCGCCGACCTCAATCTCTATATCAAGCAGGCCGAAGGCCCTGCCCGCGCGGTGGTCCAGGTCAATCATGGGCTGGCCGAGCACGCGGCACGTTACGACCGTTTTGCCGATTTCCTCGCTGAGCGCGGCTGCCACGTCTATGTCCACGACCATCGCGGCCATGGCGCCACCAAGGCGCCTGATGCCCCGCTCGGCAGGTTCGCCGACAAGGACGGCCCTGCCAAGGTGATCGCGGATGTCGCCGCCATCCATGATCTCATCGCCAGGGAGCAGCCGGGCCTGCCCGTCATCCTGTTCGGCCATTCCATGGGTGCGTCCGTGGCGCTCAATTTCCTCCTCGCGCATTCGCCGCGCGTCCACGCCGCAGCCATCTGGAATGGCGATTTCTCCCAAGGCCTGCTCGGTCAGCTGGCATTGGCCATCCTGGCCTGGGAACGGATGCGCCTGGGCTCGGACGTACCATCGCGGCTGATGCCAAAACTCACCTTCCAGGCCTGGGGCAAGGCGGTTCCAAATCATCGCACCTTGTTCGACTGGCTGTCGCGCGACGAGGTGGAGGTGGCGAAATACATCGCCGATCCGCTATGCGGCTGGGACGCCTCGATCTCGACGTGGCGCGATGTTGTCCAGATGGCGTTGAATGGCGGCAGGAACGCCGGCTTTGCCGGCGTGCGGCGCGACCTTGCCGTCAGCGTGGTCGGTGGCGAGAAAGACCCCGCCTCCAACTACGGCAAGGGGATCGACCACCTCGCTGGCCGCATGCGCGCGATGGGCTTTTCGAATCTGGTTTCAAAGGTTTACGCTGGCACCCGCCATGAAAGCCTGAACGAGGTCAATCGCGACATCATCATGGATGAATTCGCGGCCTGGGCCGAAACAGTGTTGAAACGATAGGATTGGCCCATCGCAAGAGCCGTGACAGCGGCACAAGGTGTTGATAGAGGCTGAGGTTCCGACCAATTCTGGTGATCTCATGTCTGAATCGGCAATGTCTCAACCGGCAATGGCCGAACCTCCTCTGAAAGGCATCCGCGTCGTCGAACTCGCCCGCATCCTTGCCGGGCCGTGGGCCGGCCAATTGCTTGCCGATCTTGGCGCCGATGTCATCAAGGTCGAAAGCCCCGATGGCGGCGATGACACCCGAAAATGGGGTCCTCCCTTCGTCACGGGCCACGACGGCGAGAACCTGTCGGCCGCCTACTATCATTCCTGCAATCGCGGCAAGCGCTCAATCGCCATCGATTTTTCGACACCTGACGGCGCCGAGACTGTACGCCGGCTGGTGGCGACATCGGATGTGCTGATCGAGAATTTCAAGCTCGGCGGCCTGAAGAAATACGGGCTCGACTATGACAGCCTGCGCAAGATCAACCCCCGCCTTGTCTATTGCTCGATCACGGGCTTCGGCCAGGACGGGCCCTACGCGCCGCGCGCCGGCTATGATTTCA
>JBDSLV010000094.1:0-4909 GCA_039916205.1 Mesorhizobium sp.
CTCCTCGCATCGATAGAGGGCAGGTGATGCTGAAGGCCCGTGTCATCCCTTGTCTCGACGTCAAGAACGGCCGTGTCGTCAAGGGCGTCAATTTCGTCGATCTGGTCGATGCCGGCGATCCGGTCGAGGCAGCCAAGGCCTATGACGCCGCCGGCGCCGACGAACTTTGCTTTCTCGACATCACAGCGTCGTCCGACAATCGCGAGACTATCTTCGACGTTATTGCCCGCACAGCCGAGCAATGTTTCATGCCGTTGACGGTGGGCGGCGGCGTGCGCCAGGTGGCGGATATCAGGAAACTGCTTCTGGCCGGCGCCGACAAGGTGTCGATCAACACGGCGGCGGTGAAGAACCCTGATTTTGTCGCCGAGGCCGCCGACAAGTTCGGCAACCAGTGCATCGTCGTTGCCATCGACGCCAAGAAAGTGTCCGGCCCCAGTGAGGCCGACCGCTGGGAGATATTCACCCATGGCGGCCGCGAGAAGACCGGCATCGATGCGGTCGAATTCGCCAGGAAAATGGTTGATCGCGGCGCCGGCGAGATCCTTTTGACCTCGATGGACCGCGACGGCACCAAGGCGGGCTACGACATAGCCCTGACGCGCGCCATATCGGATGCGGTGCGAGCGCCGGTCATCGCGTCGGGCGGCGTCGGCACGCTCGATCACATGGTCGAAGGCATTCGCGACGGCCATGCCGGCGCCGTGCTGGCAGCCTCGATCTTCCATTTCGGCACCTACACGATCGCGCAAGCCAAGGCGCATATGGCGGTCGCGGGGTTGCCTATGCGGCTGGACTCCCAGTTTAATCAGTCTTAAACGGCGGCCATGGCTGAGTTTTCGCTGTCCGATCTGGAAAAGATAGTCCTGGAGCGCGCACGTTCCGGCGACCCGGACTCGTGGACGGCGAAACTGTTCGCACGCGGCGTCGACAAGGCGGCGCAGAAGCTTGGCGAGGAGGCGGTCGAAACCGTGATTGCCGCTGTTCACGGCGACAAGCCGGCACTCGTTTCCGAAAGCGCCGATCTTATATATCATTGGCTTGTGGTTCTCGGCATCTCGGGTGTTCCGTTGAGCGATGTACTCAAGGAACTCGAAAGCCGCACCGGGCGTTCGGGTATCACCGAGAAGGCGTCACGGCCCAAGGGCTGACCGCGGGGGAGGGCAGGAATCTCGATGGATCAGCTCGCGCCAACCGAGAAATATTCCCCCTTTCGTTTCTTCTCGGCCGAGCAATGGTCGCAATTCCGCGCCGACACGCCGCTGACGCTGAGCGAGGACGAATTCCGCCGCCTGCGTTCGCTCAACGACCCGGTCGACCTCGAAGAGGTCAAGCGCATCTACTTGTCGCTGTCGCGGCTGTTGTCGGCGCATGTCGAGTCCAGCCAGCTTCTGTTCAGGCAGCGCCAGGCCTTTTTCAACGCGCTCGATGTGGTCAAGACGCCGTTCATCATCGGCATCGCAGGATCCGTCGCGGTCGGCAAATCGACCACGGCGCGCGTGTTGAAGGAACTTCTGGCACGCTGGCCGTCGAGCCCGAAAGTCGACCTCATCACCACCGACGGTTTCCTGCTGCCCAACGAAGTCCTGCGCCGCGAAAACCTGATGGAGCGCAAGGGCTTTCCGGACAGCTACGATGTTGGCGCGCTGCTGCGCTTCCTTTCAGGCATCAAGTCGGCGCAGCGCAATGTCAGCGCGCCGGTCTATTCGCACCTGACCTATGACGTCATTCCCGGCGAATTCGTCACCATCGACCGGCCCGACATCCTGATCTTCGAGGGCATCAATGTCCTGCAGCCGGGCAAGCTGCCGAAGGATGGCAAGATCGTGCCGTTCCTGTCCGACTTCTTCGACTTCGCCATCTATATCGATGCCGAGGAGACGCTGATCCACAACTGGTACATCTCCCGCTTCATGCGGCTGCGCGAAACCGCCTTCCGCAATCCGGACTCCTTCTTCCATCGCTATTCGCAGCTGTCGGAGGATTCGGCCCGCGCCATCGCGGAAGGCCTGTGGACCAACATCAACCTGAAGAACCTGCGCGAGAATATCCTGCCGACGCGGGCCCGCGCCGACCTCATTCTGCGCAAGGGCGCGGACCATCTGATCGAGGAAGTGGCGCTCAGGAAGCTGTGACGGCGCAACAGGCGTGTTGCTAAGGCGTATTGCCAGCTGTTCGTGGCGTGGCTGGCATGCCATCGCGTCTCCTTATGTCGGCGAGCATCCATGCCGACAGGGAGAGCGGTACCAGCACGCCAACGCCGAACCCGGCATTGGTCACGATGTGGGCGATGCTCGGATAGAGCCAGATTAGCGCGAGGAACAGCCGTGGCGCCTTGGCGTTTGTGGAAAACAGGTAGGCCACCGCGACAGCTAGGCCGATCGTGTCATAGCTGTAGCCATAAGGTGTCGCCAGTGTCGCCAACACAGCGGTGAGCACGACTCGTTCGCGATGCTCGGCCTGACGCCAGGGCAGCCATAGCCATATGGCGGCGGCGATGGCCGCGATCGTTGCAACGGCTTGCATGGCATAGGCCGTCGTCAACCCCAGGCCGGAGGCGCGGGCCAGAAAGAACATCGTCGCCGCATTGGACTGGTAGGACTGGGGATAGGGCGCTTCCAGGATTGCGGTCATGAGCGGCCGTGTCTCTGTCCAGAACAGCCGCCAGACATCAAATCCGAACAGGGTGCCGGTCAGAACGAACAGCACCGCCGACGACAGCGCAGCCGCGAGAATGGCCCGCCAGTTGCCGCTTGCCAGCAGGCAGAACGGCACCAATATGCCGAGATGCGGTTTTACCGTCAGCAGGCCGAACAGCAGTCCGGCCAGCAAAGGCCGCTTCGGCGCTGCCACGAGGCCGCCGATCAGCAAGGCGGTGGTCAAAGCGCCGTTCTGGCCGAAAGCCGCGTTGATCAACATAGCCGGGCAGAGCATGATGGCCACTTCGGCAAGCCGGCCCAGTTTCAGCGGTCGCACGGCCAGCCAGAGACTGAAGACGGTACCGAAAGTCCACACCAGATAGGCCGAAAATATCGGCAGCAGCGCAAGCGGTGCGCCGAAGATCAGAATGCTGGGCGGATAACTCCATTCCTGGTCGGGGAGGTCAGGCAAAAACATCCGCCGCAGGGTTGCGCGGTAGGTCTCCACGTCGAACAGGAAGGCGACATGGCCTTCGAGCGTCATGCGTGCGCCTGCCCAGAGGTTGCTGAAGTCCCAATAGGGCATGCCGTGGCTGAGTGCCGAGAGGCCGTGCTCGTCGA
Source organism: Mesorhizobium sp. (assembly GCA_039916205.1). Classification (GTDB taxonomy): domain Bacteria; phylum Pseudomonadota; class Alphaproteobacteria; order Rhizobiales; family Rhizobiaceae; genus Mesorhizobium. Next base: position 3,261 of record JBDSLV010000094.1, read on the forward strand.
AGGTCCACAAAGTGACGTGGTAGCCGAGACCGATCAGGATCCCGGTGCACAGCACAAGCGCCGCGAAATGCAGATCGGACCGGTTGCGGACTGTGGGGTTGATGGGCGTCATCTTCAACCTGGGGGATTGGTCCCGTCCTTGATACCGCCCGCGTGTTAAGATCGGCTTATGGGATGAGCGCCTCTGCCGGCTTCGTCACCCGCCGCAGCGTCAGATTGATCCGCCCGCCATTCCTGAGCAGCGCCGAGGTCGATGGATAGATGCGGTCGACGCCGTGGAAGCAGAGGCGGCCTTCGCCGCCGAGCACGACGACATCGCCGCTTTTCAGCCTGAACGACTTGGTGCCGCCGTCGCGCGTTGTCTGGCCGACGCGAAACAGGCAGTCGTCACCCAGGGAAACAGAGACGACCGGCGCCGACAGGTCGGTCTCGTCACGATCCTGATGCAGGCCCATCTTGGCATCCTGTGTGTAGAAATTGATCAGGCATGCTTCCGGCGGATGCGCGTAGGCCGAAACCTCCCGCCACAATTGCATCAGCGCCTCTGGAATTGGTGGCCACGGCGCTCCAGTCGCCGGATGTGTTGGCTGGTAGCGATAGCCGTGCTCCTTGTCCGTGACCCAGCCGAGCACGCCGCAGTTGGTCATCCGCACGCTCATCTCCTTGCCGGTGCGCGGCATCGCCGGCACGTACAAGGGGGCTTCCTGCACCACGCGCCTCACCTCTTCGACGAGTGCTTCCTGCGCCTCGCGCGACAGATAGAGCGGCATATGGCGGACGCCTTTGGGCAAAACGAGCACGGAGTGGTCCTTTGTCTGTGGCCAAGGAAGGACATGGTGCCATCATGAAATGAAAACGGCGACCCGAAAGCCGCCGTTGTTGAAGCGCCGAGGATCGTTTCCGGTCAGAGTTCCGGTATGCGCAGGACCTGGCCTGGATAGATCTTGTCCGGGTGGGTCAGCATCGGCTTGTTGGCTTCGAATATGACCGTGTTCTTGACGCCCTGGCCTTTGCCGTAGCTTTTCTCGGCGATTTTCCAGAGGTTGTCGCCCTTCTGGACGGTATAGAAGGTCGGCTGCTTCGCCGGGGCCGGGGCCGCGCCGGAAGCGGGGGCGGCTACCTGCAGATCGTCGGCCTGCACCTTGGAGACACCGAGCGTATTGCCGACAGCGATGACAGCCTTTTCAAAGATCGACTGATCCTTGACCACGCCCTTCAGCACCGCCGTATCACCCTTGACGACGACCTCCACATTGTCGGTGCCGAGCTTGTGCGAATCGAGCTCTTTCTTGAGCGTATCGGCAGTGGGTTCCGCGTCTTCGCCGCCTATGCCGAGCTTCTTGCCGACGCTCTTGACGAAATCGAACATGCCCATTTCTGGTCTCCCTTGCTGTGGCAATCGGGGGAGCCTTGCATCTGTGGTTTGAAATGTGAAGCCGAAATGCGCGCGCCTGGTGTGTCGATCAGTCGTTCTCTACCCGGCCGCGCAGCTTCTTGATCGTGCCTCGCCCGGCCTTGCTCTTCAGCCGCCGTTCAACCGCTCCCTTGGATGGCCGCGTCTTCTTGCGCGGCGGCGGCGGCGGTTCCGCCGCCTTGGCCACGAGTGCCGTAAGTCTTGCCCGCGCGTCGGCGCGGTTCTGTTCCTGGGT
>JBDSLV010000095.1:0-24844 GCA_039916205.1 Mesorhizobium sp.
ACACGATGTCGATTACTGCCGAGCGCAAACAGGAATTGATGGGTGAATTCGCAACCGCCAAGGGCGATACCGGGTCTCCGGAAGTCCAGGTGGCCATCCTTTCCGAGCGCATCAAGAACCTGACCGATCACTTCAAGGACCACAAGAAGGATAACCATTCCCGCCGTGGTCTGCTCGCTCTCGTCTCTCAGCGCCGCAGCCTGCTTGATTATCTCAAGCGCAAGGACGACGCGCGCTACCAGACGTTGATCGAGAAGCTCGGTCTGCGCCGCTGACGAATTGGCCGGCGGGCTTCCTCAGGGGAGCCCGCCGGTCGCGCATTTGAGCATCGGATCGATCCGTTGCTCCAATGAGAAGCAAACAGGGCACAGCCCATCCCTCCGGATGTGCAAGCAGGCCCTGAAAATTTGATTTTGCGCATGATGCTTTCCGAAGGCCGTGGTTTTCGGAGTCATGCGCAAGGCCAGTCGCATCGATTGGCCACACCGGTTTCGGGATAGCAGAGGGCCACTCGAAACCGCCCATGGACGGTCATGGGGCAGGATTGCAGGACGCTCGTGCGCTTCATAGCGCCGAAACCACCCGAGCTTCCCGTTGTCTTGCCCGTGGCTGCCCGAGAAAGGAAGCCAGGGAAAGGGCATCCGCGCACCGTGAAACGGCGTGGCCCTTTCCGCATAGTAAGGACAAGATATGTTCAATCACCACAAAGTGGAAATCGAATGGGCCGGTCGCCCGCTCATCCTGGAAACCGGCAAGATTGCCCGTCAGGCTGATGGCGCGGTGCTCGCCACCTACGGCGAGACCAAGGTTCTCGCCACCGTCGTCTCGATGAAAGAGCCGAAGCCAGGCCTCGATTTCTTCCCGCTGACCGTCAATTACCAGGAAAAGACCTACGCCGCCGGCAAGATCCCAGGCGGCTACTTCAAGCGCGAAGGCCGTCCGAGCGAAAAGGAAACCCTGGTTTCCCGCCTGATCGACCGCCCGATCCGCCCGCTCTTCGCCGCCGGCTACAAGAACGACACGCAGATCGTCGTCACCGTCGTCCAGCACGATTTGGAAAATGATCCGGATATCCTGTCGATCGTCGCCACCTCGGCTGCTCTGACCCTGTCGGGCGTCCCCTTCATGGGCCCGGTCGGCGGCGCTCGCGTCGGCTACATCAATGGCGAATACGTTCTCAACCCGCATGTCGACGAAATGCAGGAATCGAAGCTCGACCTAGTCGTCGCCGGCACCACTGATGCCGTGCTGATGGTTGAGTCCGAGGCCAAGGAACTCGGTGAAGAGCTGATGCTCGGCGCTGTCATGTTCGGCCACAAAGGCTTCCAGCCGGTCATCGACGCCATCATCAAGCTGGCCGAAGTTGCCGCCAAGGAACCACGCGACTTCAACGCGCCGGACTATTCCGCGCTTGAAGCCGAAATGCTGAAGATCGTCGGCGACGAACTCAGCAATGCCTACAAGAACGTCGACAAGCAGAAGCGTTACGCTGCCGTCGACGCCGTCAAGGCGAAGGTCAAGGCCGCGTTTGCTCCGGCTGAAGGCGAAGACGCCAAGTACACGTCCGAGCAAATCGGTTCCGTGTTCAAGGAACTCCAGGCCAAGGTCGTGCGCTGGAACATCCTCGACACCGGTTCGCGCATCGATGGCCGTGATCTCAGCACCGTCCGCAAGATCGTTTCGGAAGTCGGCGTCCTGCCGCGCACCCATGGTTCGGCGCTGTTCACCCGCGGCGAGACCCAGGCGCTGGTCGTTGCCACGCTCGGCACCGGCGAAGACGAGCAGTATGTCGATTCGCTGACCGGCATGTACAAGGAGAAGTTCCTCCTTCACTACAACTTCCCTCCCTACTCGGTTGGTGAAACCGGCCGCATGGGTTCGCCGGGCCGCCGCGAAATCGGCCATGGCAAGCTGGCTTGGCGCGCTATTCGCCCGATGCTGCCAAGCGCTGACCAGTTCCCCTACACGCTGCGCGTTGTCTCGGAGATCACCGAGTCCAACGGTTCGTCCTCGATGGCCACTGTCTGCGGCACCTCGCTGGCGCTGATGGATGCCGGTGTTCCGCTGGCAAAGCCAGTCGCTGGTATCGCCATGGGCCTGATCAAGGAAGGCGAGCGTTTCGCTGTGCTCTCCGACATCCTGGGCGACGAGGATCACCTCGGCGACATGGACTTCAAGGTTGCCGGCACCGAAGGCGGCATCACCTCGCTGCAGATGGACATCAAGATCGATGGCATCACCGAAGAGATCATGAAGATCGCGCTTGGCCAGGCCAAGGACGGTCGCCTGCATATCCTCGGCGAAATGGCCCACGCTCTGACCGGCGCCCGCCCTGAACTCGGTGAGTTCGCACCGCGCATCGAAGTCATGCACATCCCGACCGACAAGATCCGCGACGTGATCGGTTCGGGTGGCAAGGTCATCCGCGAGATCGTCGAAAAGACCGGCGCCAAGATCAACATCGAGGACGACGGCACGGTCAAGATCGCTTCGTCCAACGCCAAGGAAATCGAGGCGGCGAAGAAGTGGATCCACACCATCGTCGCCGAGCCGGAAGTCGGTGAAATCTACGAAGGCACGGTCGTCAAGACCGCTGACTTCGGCGCCTTCGTCAACTTCTTCGGCCCGCGTGACGGCCTCGTCCACATCTCGCAGCTTGCCAACGACCGGGTCGCCAAGACCTCGGACGTCGTCAAGGAAGGCGACAAGGTCTGGGTCAAGCTGATGGGCTTCGACGAGCGCGGCAAGGTCCGCCTGTCGATGAAGGTCGTCGACCAGGCCACCGGCAAGGAACTGGCCCGTGACAAGAAGGCCGAAGGCGAAGAAAACGCCGCCTGAACGGCCTGAACGTACAATCGAGGCGGGCGCGGCTTATGTCGCGCCCGTTTCCATTTGAGGGACACCGAGAATGTCGGCTGAGCCGCTGAAGACGCTTTTCCATCCCTTCGAAGCCGAGGCGGTCGCCTTGCCGCGAAAGGGCGAGCGCGTGCTTTTCCTCGGTGCTGAACCTGGGCTGCGCCCGCCGCAAGGTTTCGACGCCACGCTGCATCTGGTGCAAGGCTTCCGGCCCCATTTCCGCGCGCTGCAGGCGGCTGGCTTTGCAATTACGCCGCAAGCCGAGGGTGACGGTTTTGATGCCGCTCTTGTACTTGCCGGACGCCATCGCGGGCAAAATGAACTGCACATTGCCGAAGCTCTTGAGCGCGTGGCGCCGGGCAGTCTGATCGTTATTGCCGGTGGCAAGGATGACGGCGTCGCCAGCCAGCGCAGGCGCATCGAGGACCTTATGCCGCTCGAGGGTCACCTGCCAAAATACCATGGCATTGCCTTCTGGTTTCGTCGGCCGGCGGGCATGGAAGCGGTGACGACGCTTCGCGCGGCCAATCCCGACCATCTGGTCGACGACCGCTTCCGAACCCGGCCAGGCATGTTTTCGTTCGACAAGGTCGACGCCGGCTCGAAACTGCTGGTAGACAATCTCCCGGCCGACCTGCGCGGCAACGTTGCGGATTTCTGCGCCGGCTGGGGTTATCTGTCGGTAGAGGTCTTGGCGCGGTCACCGGGCATCTCTGCGATCGATCTCCATGAAGCAGACTTCGCTTCACTCGAAGCCGCCAAGGCCAATCTTGCCGCCGCCAGCCCATCGGTTGCAAAAGGCTTCTTCTGGACAGATCTGCTGAGCGAACCGGTCGAGAAGCGCTATGACGCCGTCGTCATGAACCCGCCCTTTCATCGCAGCCGCGCGGCCGAGCCCGAAATCGGCGCCGGCATGATCCATGCCGCGGCCAAGGCTCTGAAGCCGGGCGGCCGTCTGTTTATGGTGGCGAACCGTCAGCTGCCTTATGAGCCGGTTCTGAAGTCTACCTTCTCCAGCCATGCAGAAATCGCCCGCGACGGCATGTTCAAGGTTCTTTCCGCGCGTCGGTAGAGTGTTTAACGCCTTTTCCGCTCCCGATGGACCATCCAGAGTGGCAGGGCTACGACACCGAACTCGATCAAGATCAATTCGATCCAATAGAGAGGTCTGGTTGTTGGGCGCGCTCCTCATGCGCTTTCACCAACGGGTCTGTGAAGTATCGCCCTTGCTCCAGAGCAAGGAACGCCTCAATGCATGCTGACGATGCGCGCCGGCTCGTGGATGGGAATGGTCGTTCCGATATCGCCAAGCCTGATCTTGAGCGGCGCTGGCCGCCCAAACAGATACCCTTGCACGACTTCGCAACCGGCTGCTCTGAGCAGTGTCGCCTGGCTCTCGGTCTCGACGCCTTCGGCGATGATGCTGACGCCAAGCGCGCGTGACAGGCCTACAATCGTCGAGACGACCGCGCCGGAGCTGGAATCGGTATCGATGCGGCTGACGAAAGAACGGTCGATCTTCAGCTTGCCGAACGAGAAGTCGATCAGGTAGCTCAGATTGGAGTAACCGGTGCCGAAATCGTCGACGGCAACCGAGATGCCCATGTCGGCAAGCTCTTTCAGGATGGCGGCCGCGCGGTCACGGTCCTGCATCATCGCCGTCTCGGTCACCTCCAGCTCCAGCCGTGATGGTTTGATGCCGGTGCTCGCCATCGTATCGCGCACCAGGCCTATGAAGTCCTTGGTCATGAACTGGACGGGCGAGATGTTGACGGCGACAAAGCAGTCGTCGGGCAGGTGGCGGGCATCGCTGCAGGCCTTGCGCAGCACCCATTCGCCGATCGGGCCGATCATGCCGGTTTCCTCGGCGATTGGAATGAATTCCATCGGCGGGATCATGCCGCGTTCCGGATGCTTCCAGCGGATCAGTGCTTCGTAGCCAACGATGCGGCCGGTCGGCAGGTCGAGCTGCGGCTGGTAGTGAAGGTCAAAGTCGCCGCGCTCGAACGCCGTGAGCAACTCGGATTCAACCCATTGGCGATGGTCGGCCACCCGGCCCATCTCGGTGTGGAAAACCGACCAGTTGCCGACACCGCCGGCACGGGCATTTTGCAGCGCCAGATTGGAACGGCGCAGGATGAGGACGGGATCGACGCCGTCCTTCGGCATCGCCACGATACCCACGGAAAGGTTGACCGATTGCATATGCGAGCTGAGTTCGTAGGGTTCCATCATCTCATCGATGATCTTCTCGACGAGCCCTTCCATCGATCCTTGAACCGCATGATCCGGGATCAGCACTCCGAATTCGCCAGCGCCGATGCGACCGATCACGGCACCTTCGGGCACGCAAGCCCGCAACCGCTTGGTGAACCCGCGGATAAGCTCGTCGCCATGGCTGTAGCCGATGGCGTCGTTGATGTGCTTGAAACGATCGATATCGATGTCGATGAGAAACACCGGTTCGCCGGTCCTGCTTGTCGCGCATGCGGCCTCGGCGATCTTGCCGACCATCGCCGGTCGCGCCAAAAGGCCGGTCAGCTTGTCGAAGTGGGTTTCCTTGAAGACAAAATCCACCGATTCATCGACACCAGCAAAGAAGGAGAGCGCGGCGCCCGCCGCGGCGAGCGCGCAAAGAGCAGCCATGATCGCGACCGTCAGGCCAATCGGCATTCCTTCAATGTTATCGCCAAGCGCGAATCTCAAGCCCCAGAGGCCGAGAACAAAACTGCCAATGCCCGAACTGCCGATGGTAAGCAGCCGGAACATCGGCGTTCGCTTTGGGTTGCTGACGGCAGGCATTACAAAAATCCCCAAACTACGGGGCTTTTTAACGGACACCTCCTTAAAACGGGTTTCCGCTAATGCATCTAATTTTACCGGAACTGGAGTTTTTCCGGGTCAGTCTCGTCCGCTATCCGTCTGCTTCAACTCATCGAGCGTCGGCATGGAGACGATGTGATAGCCGGAATCGACATAGTGGATTTCACCGGTGACACCGGATGAGAGGTCGGACAGAAGATAGAGCGCCGAGCCGCCGACTTCCTCGAGCGTGACGGTGCGGCGCAGGGGTGAATTGCGCTGCTGGTAGGAAAACATGTGGCGGGCATCGGAAATGCCGGCGCCAGCCAAGGTTCGCACTGGCCCCGCCGAAATGCCGTTCACCCGTATGCCGCGCGGGCCATAGTCGTTGGCGAGGTAGCGCACGCTGGCCTCAAGCCCGGCCTTGGCGACGCCCATGACGTTGTAATTCGGCATGACGCGAACGGAACCCGCGTAGGTCAGCGTGATCATCGATCCGCCGTCCTGCATCAAGGCCGCCGCGTGGCGGGCGATCTCGGTGAAGGAATAGCAGGAGATGACCATGGTGCGGACGAAATTGTCCCGGCTGGTGTCGGCGTAGAGGCCCTTCAGTTCATTCTTGTCGGAAAAGCCGATGGCGTGGACGACGAAGTCCAGCTTGCCCCAGGCGTTGCCAAGGGTCTCGAATGTGGCGGCAACCGAAGCGCTGTCCTCGACGTCGCAGGGAACGACCAGCGAGGCACCGAGCCTGTCGGCCAGCGGCTTGACCCTGCGCCCGAAGGCATCACCCTGGTAGCTGAACGCCAGTTCAGCCCCATGTTGGGACAATTTCTGCGCGATGCCCCAGGCGATCGAATGATCGTTGGCGACACCCATGACAAGCCCGCGCTTGCCCTTCATCAATCCGTCCATGGCCGACAAATCCTTATGCGGAATAACGCTGGAAAACCAGCGTTGCGTTGGTGCCACCGAAACCGAACGAGTTTGACAAAACGGTGTCGATCTTGGCGTTGTCGATGCGCTTTCGCACGATCGGCATGCCTTCGAACTCAGGATCGAGATTTTCGATATGGGCGCTTTCGCCGATGAAGCCGCCTTGCATCATCAGGATCGAATAGATGGATTCCTGCACGCCGGCGGCACCCAGCGAATGGCCGGTCAGCGATTTTGTCGAGGTGATATGCGGCATCTTCTCGCCGAACACTTCGCGGATAGCGCCCATTTCCTTGGAATCGCCGACCGGTGTCGAAGTGCCATGCGTGTTGATGTAGTCAACCGGCGTCGAAACGGTCGCCAGCGCCTGCCGCATGCAGCGGATCGCGCCTTCGCCCGATGGTGCCACCATGTCGTAGCCGTCCGAGGTCGCGCCGTAGCCGACGATCTCGGCATAGATCTTGGCACCGCGGGCCTTGGCATGCTCGAGTTCTTCCAGCACCAGCACACCGGCGCCGCCGGCGATGACGAAGCCGTCGCGGTTGGCGTCATAGGCGCGTGAAGCGGCGGATGCCCGGTCGTTGAACTTCGACGACATGGCGCCCATCGCATCGAACAGGTCCGACATTGTCCAGTCGAGATCTTCGTGGCCGCCGGCAAACATCACGTCCTGCTTGCCCCACTGGATCAGCTCATAGGCATTGCCGATGCAGTGCGCCGAAGTGGAGCAGGCGGAGGAGATCGAATAATTGACGCCGTGAATCTTGAACCAGGTGGCAAGCGTTGCCGAGGCGGTCGAGGACATCGCCTTCGGCACGGCGAACGGGCCGATGCGCTTCGGGCTGTTGTTCTTCAAAGTGGTTTCGGCCGCTTCGACAATGGTGCGGGTGGAGGGGCCGCCGGAGCCCATGACGATGCCGGTGCGATCATTGGTGATATCGCCTTCGCCCAAGCCGGCATCGGCGATCGCCTGGTCCATGGCGACGTGGTTCCACGCGGCACCTTGCGAGAGGAAGCGCATGGCGCGGCGGTCGATCATGGGTGTCGGATCGAGTGTCGGAGCGCCCCAGACCTGGCAGCGGAAACCATGCTCGGCGAAGGAATCGGAAAAACTGATGCCGGATCTGGCATCGTGGAGCGAAGTCTGCACTTCGTTTGCGTTGTTGCCGATTGACGACACAATGCCGAGGCCCGTGACTACGACCCGTCTCATTCGCAACTCCTTCCAGCCCATGATCCCGAAGGCCGCGATTGGCTTTCAGAAGGGATCATGCGCAAATCAAACTACCACGGCTTTCCCGGCAGGACCGCGTGGTGCCGGTCAGGCGACCGCCGACTGCTTCGACAGGCCAACCTTGAGGTCTGTCGCGGCGTATATGGGTTGGCCATCGGCCTTCAGCCAGCCATCGGCGATACCAAGCACCAGCCTGCCGCGCATCACGCGTTTGAAGTCGATGCCATATTCGACCTTCTTCACGGCAGGCGTCACCATGCCCTTGAATTTCACTTCGCCGGTCGACAGCGCCATTCCCTTGCCCGGCTCGCCAAGCCAGCCGAGGTAGAATCCGGTCAACTGCCACATGGCGTCTAGCCCCAGGCATCCCGGCATGATCGGATTGCCGATGAAATGGCAGGCGAAGAACCACAGGTCGGGCTTGATGTCGAATTCGGCGCGGATGAAGCCCTTGTCAAAGGCGCCGCCGGTTTCGCTGATCTCGGTAATGCGGTCGAACATCAGCATCGGTGGATAAGGCAACTGGGCATTGCCCTCTCCGAACAACTCGCCGCGGGCGCAGGCCAGCAATTCTTCGTAGTTGTAGCTGGATTTCGAACCCGCCATCAATTTCGTCCCCATGATGTCCCGGGCGGTAGCGCGCCCTTGTCCTTGGTTTCCTAACACAATCTGTTTCAGGCCGGAAACCGGCGTTTGCGCTTAACCCGCCCGTCTGCCCGGGTCAATGCGCGCTATTGATCGTATTCGGACGACAGAATATATGTCGGGAGGTGTCCGGTTTCGGCAGATGTTCATTTTTTTGCCATTCTGGAGGTGTCTTGGGGCGGAACTAAGGGGATCGACGAACAGATGGACCTGAGTTCCCGGAAGGAAAATGTCGCTGTGGACAAGCGGGTTCGTGAAGCCGGCCTCAGGCCGACACGCCAGCGCATCGCGCTGGCCGACTTGCTTTTCGCCAAGGGCGATCGCCACCTGTCGGCCGAGGAACTGCACGAGGAAGCGATTGCCGCCGGTGTGCCGGTGTCGCTGGCCACCGTCTACAACGCCCTTCACCAGTTCACCCAGGCGGGGCTGCTGCGCATTCTCGCTGTCGAGGGCTCGAAGACCTACTTCGACACCAACACCTCCGACCACCATCATTTCTATATCGAAGGCGAGAACAGGATTTTCGATATCGCCAACGGTCCGGTCACGGTCACCAACCTGCCGGAGCCGCCGGAGGGTATGGAAATCGCCAATGTCGATATCGTCGTGAGACTGCGCCCCAAACGCTGCGAATGAGCGGCGAGGGATGAAATCCCTGAATTTGGCAATTCGGCTAGAATGGGCTTCCGTCGCGGTGGTCGCCATTGCCTTTTACGCGCTCGCCGGTGCCTCGTGGTGGCTGTTTGCCTTGCTCATCCTGGCGCCGGACCTGTCGATGTTTGGCTATCTCGCCGGGCCGCGCGTCGGCGCCGTGTGCTACAACGCCTTGCACATCCTGATCCTGCCGGTATTGCTGGTGCTTGCCGGAATCCTGCTCGGCAATGCGACGGTGACGGCGGTCGCGCTGATCTGGATCGCCCACATCGCCATCGACCGCGCATTGGGATACGGCCTGAAACTGCCAAGCGGTTTTCAGGACACGCATCTCGGCCGCATTGGCCGTTAGGCCAACAGATCGCGGCCTGACCGCGAGTTGTCAGTCCTTGACGCGCTCGCCGGGATAGGCGCCCCAGACAAGCGACTGGGCCAGCCAGCCGGTGTGACCGCCAAGCGTCATCTCGCACCACTGGCCGTCGCAGGACTTGATCGTGCCCATGACACCCGGCTCGACGATAGCGATAACCGCTGCGTCCTTTTGCGGACCGTTGAGAAGATTGACCTGACCATCCTTGCCGCGTTGCCAGGGCGCGACGATAGCGGTGCGGCGGCCTGAAAGCATCGACTGGTTGATCCAGCCTTCCGAACCGTCGGCATCGCGGACGCGGCGCCATGTATCGAATTCCTGGATGACCTCCATCGGCAGGCCGGCCTTCACATACATCCAGTTGACGGAGTAGTTGGCGCCGGGGCCGACACGCGAGTTGACGCGCGCTGGTTTCAGGCTGACGAAGCGCGGCAGCGGCAAGCCGCTTGGGCCGAGCGTAATGACATTCTGCGCCGGGGCGGCGGCGCTCTGCGCCGCGACCAGCGGAGAATAGAGGAGAGCGCCAAGAAATGCTGCGCTGAGGGTCAGGCGAAGCGACGCGAAACCAGACACTTTCGTTCCTTTCGGCGCTCGCTCTTCGGCGTCGGCGCCCCTTTTTCTTTGTCTTCGGCGGAACCGCTTGTTACATGGGTAACTGGTGCCGCGACCGGGCTTTCAGTTTCGCCTGTCTTGGTTAAAGAGGTCTCAACGAGATCGGGGTTCGAGGAAACAATGGCAGGCAAAAAGAAGCCTCTCGTCGTCATCACGCGCAAGCTGCCGGACCCGGTCGAGACCCGTATGCGCGAGTTGTTCGACGCCCGGCTCAATGTCGAGGACAGGCCGATGACGCAGCCTGAACTGGTTGCGGCCGTCAAGGAAGCCGACGTGCTGGTGCCGACGGTAACCGACCAGATCGACGCGGCGTTGATCGAGCAGGCCGGCGACAACCTCAAGCTGATCGCCAATTTCGGCAACGGTGTCGACAAGATCGATGTCGCGGCGGCGGCGAAGCGGGGCATCACCGTTACCAACACGCCGAATGTGCTGACCGAGGATACCGCCGATATGACCATGGCGCTGATGCTGGCGGTGCCACGCCGGCTGGCGGAAGGCGCCAACGTGCTTACCAGTGACAAGAAATGGGCCGGCTGGTCGCCGACCTGGATGCTTGGCCGGCGGATCTGGGGCAAACGGCTCGGCATTGTCGGCATGGGCCGCATCGGCACCGCCGTCGCCAGGCGTGCCAAGGCCTTCGGCCTTTCGATCCATTACCACAATCGCCATCGCGTGCTGCCGGCGGTCGAGGATGGGCTGGAAGCGACCTATTGGGAAAGCCTCGACCAGATGCTGGCCCGCATGGACATCATCTCCGTCAATTGCCCGTCGACACCGGCAACCTTCCATCTGCTCTCGGCACGGCGCCTGGCCTTGCTGCAGCCCACCGCCTATGTCGTCAACACGGCGCGCGGCGACATCATTGACGAAGAAGCGCTGGTCAAGCTCATCCAGGACGGCAAGATCGCCGGCGCCGGCCTCGACGTCTACGAGCACGAGCCCGCGTTGAACGGCAAGCTGCTGAAGTTGGCCGCCAAGGGCAAGGTGGTGCTGTTGCCGCATATGGGTTCGGCGACGCTCGAGGGCCGTATCGACATGGGCGAAAAAGTCATCATCAACATCCGCGCCTTCGTCGACGGCCATCGCCCGCCGGACCGCGTGCTGCCGTTGCGGACGTGACCTTCAGCTATCGCGGCGCACCCTGCTAGGCAATGTTAGTAAAAACTTACCAAATCATCTTGCGCATGGTGATCGAAGTCGGCCTGTCATAGCCCTCATGCGCCGTTCGCTCGGTTTCCCGAAAGCCGAGGCGGGCAAAGGCCGCGTGGTTTCCGGTCAACTCGATTCGCGTCTGAAGCTCGATGACAGGCTTGGCGCGGGTGCGGGCAAAATCCTCGACGGCCCGTATCAACTGCTTGCCGATCCCTTGGCCTTGGCAATACGGATCGACCGCAAGCTTGCCGACATAAAGATCGGCAGGCCGCTCCAGAACAAAGACGCAGCCGACGATCTTGCCGCCACTCAGCGCGACGAACCCGGTCTCATACCGGGCCTTGGCCCGCAGACTGTCTATTGTGAGCAGATGTGCCGACGAGGGCGGGTCGATAACGCCATCCATCGAGGCAAAGGCGCGCATGATCAGCGCCAGCACTTCGTTCCAGCGTTCGAAATCGGCTGGGATCTGAGCCACGGAGACAGCCATTGCTTGGCTCATGGGCGCTGGCTTCGCTTGTAGCGGATTGTGTCGAAGCGCGCGCCAAGCGCATCGTAGAGCAGCAACCGGCCGACCAGCGGCTCGCCGATGCCGGTAATCAGCTTGATCGCCTCCATAGCCTGCAGTGTACCGATGACGCCGGTCAATGCTCCGAGCACGCCCGCCACCGCGCAGGACGGCACGAGACCGGGCGGCGGCGATGCCGGGAAGAGATCGCGGTAACCCGGGTTCGGCTGCCCATCCTTGCCCGTCTCGAACGGTATCAGCACGGTGACAGAGCCATCGAAGCGGCCGACCGCGGCATGCACCAGCGGCCTTTTCTCCGCCGCGCAGGCGTCGGCGATCGCATAGCGGGTTTCGAAATTGTCAGAACCGTCGACGACCATGTCATAGCGGGCGACGAGGGCAGGGGCATCATCCGCCGTCAGCCTGAAAGTGTGTGTTTCGACAGCGGTGTTGGGATTGATGCGGGCGATAGCCGCCTTGGCACTATGGGTTTTCAGCATGCCGACAGCGTCGGTGTCGTGAATGACCTGGCGCTGCAGGTTGGAGAGGGAGACGGTGTCGTCGTCGACCACGCCGAGCGTGCCGACGCCGGCGGCGGCGAGATATTCCAGCACCGGTGCGCCGAGCCCCCCGGCGCCGATGACCAGAACCCGCGCCTGCTTCAGCTTCTGCTGGCCGGCGCCGCCGACTTCCGGCAGCACGATGTGGCGGGCATAGCGTTCGATCTCGTCGGCGGTGAGCGCAGTGGTCATGTCGGGACCATATAGCGGGAGAAAAACCTTGTCAGGTGTTCACGGAACAGTTGGCGAGACCGTGCCGTGGTCGACCGTCAGGAATTGTGCACGGCCCGCCAGGCTGGAAAACAGCGCCGCATCGGTTCCCGTCATGAATGCCTGGCAGTTCAACTCCTCCAGGATTGAGAACAACGCGGCGCGCCGGCCAGCATCGAGATGCGCGGCGATTTCGTCGAGCAGCAGGATCGGAGTCATGCCCGACATTTCCCCGGTCAGCCGGGCATGCGACAGGACGATGCCGACCAGCAGCGCCTTCTGCTCGCCGGTCGAGCAGAGTTCGGCGGGCATCGCCTTGGGCCGGTGCCGAACCACGAGATCCGACCGGTGCGGTCCTTCAAGTGTGCGTCCGGCGGCCCGGTCGCGGTCACGCCCCTGGGCAAGTGCGGCGCGGAAACGCTCCTCGACATCGACGGCGGGGCTGATCGCGACGGCAACTTCCAGGTCGCCGGAGAGCCCGATATCGGCCTGCGGAAACGGCCCGGCGCCGGGTAATCTGTCGATCATGGCGGCCAGCAGCCGCACTAGCTCCGCGCGCGCTGCCGCGATTGCCACGCCGGTTTCGGCCATTTGCATCTCGATGGCATCGAACCAGCCGCCATCCCGCGAGCCTTCGGTGAGCAGCCGGTTTCGGCCCCGCATTGCTTTTTCATAGTCAAGCGCGCGCTGGCCATGGCCGGGGTCGATCGCCAGCACCAGCCGGTCGAGAAAGCGCCGGCGGTCGGCAGCGGGTCCGGTAAACAAGGCATCCATGGCCGGCGTCAGCCACACCACGCGCAGCCATTCCAGCATATCTTCCGCCGAGCGTGCCGGTGCGCCGTTGATGCGCACCCGCCTGCCGCCTTCCCCAGGCGCATCGCCGCCGGTGATTCCGGTGCCGATCTCGATCTCGCCGCCTGGCCCGTCGAGCCGGGCATGCAATGCGAAGCCGCCGTCGCCGCCCTCGCGAGAGACATCGGCATAAGGCGCACGGCGCAGGCCGCGCCCAGGTGTCAAAAGGGAGATTGCTTCCAGGAGATTGGTTTTCCCGGCACCGTTGTCGCCGGAAAACACCACGGTACCCGGCTTCAGATCGACCGTCAGCGCCGCGTAATTGCGGAAATTAGTAAGTGTAAGCTTACCTATATGGGTCTGTTCCGGCAACCGCTATCCGCCTGTGGAAATCGCCGCAACCATCGCAGTCACCACCGGCCGCGTGGCGGAGCCCTGTCTCGCTATGCGCCGCGGCCTACACCCGCATCGGCATCAGCACATAGAGCGCGGTTTCGTCGGCCATGTCGTGGATCAGCGTCGGCGAGCCGGCATCGGCCAGCATGAATTTGGCTTCCGTGCCGGTCAACTGGGCGGCCACGTCGAGCAGATACTTGGCGTTGAAGCCGATTTCGATCGGATCGGCCGAGTAGTCCGCAGCCAATTCCTCGGTGGCGCTGCCTGAATCCGGATTGTTGACAGCAAGCGTCACCTGCCCCTCGCTGATCGTCAGCTTTACCGCCCGGCCACGTTCGGATGAGATAGTCGAGACACGGTCGACAGCGGCGGCAAAGCTCTGCCGGTCGATGATCAGCTTCTTGTCGTTGCCGGTCGGGATGACCCGCTGATAGTCCGGGAAGGTGCCGTCGATCAGCTTCGAGGTCAAAACCACACTGCCGATGGTGAAGCGGATCTTGGTGTCGGACAGTTCGGTGGTCACCGCGACATCCGGGTCATCGACCAGTTTCTGCAACTCGCTGACTGTCTTGCGTGGAATGATGATGCCCGGCATCCCCTCGGACCCGGCCGGTGCGTCCATCTCGGCACGCGCCAGGCGGTGGCCGTCGGTTGCCACCGAGCGCAGCTTCAGCTTGCCGCCCACCTCATGTGTGTGCAGGTAGATGCCGTTCAGATAATAGCGCGTCTCCTCGGTGGAGATGGCAAACTGCGTCTTCTCGATCAGGCCCTTGAGCGAAACCGAATCGAGACGGAAAATATGCGAGAAGGACCCTGCCGAAAGTTCCGGGAAATCGGACTGAGGCAGGCATTGCATGCGGAAGCTCGAGCGGCCGGACGTCACCGTCATGGCGTTTCCGTCTTCGTCGGTCTTGAGCATGACCTCCGCCCCGTCGGCCAGCTTGCGCACGATGTCGTAGAGCAGATGCGCCGGAACCGTCGTTGCCCCGCCGCGCTCGACCTTGGCGGGCGTCGCCTCGGTCACTTCGAGGTCGAGATCCGTGGCCTTCATTTCGAGGCTGGCGCCCTCGGCGCTGAGCAGCACGTTTGACAGGATCGGTATGGTGTTTCGCCGCTCGACCACACGATGAACGTGGTTGAGGGACTTCAGGAGATTTGACCGTTCCAGGATAACACGCATGACGAAACAGGCTCGCTTGAATGGATGAGCGGGTCTCCGGCGAGCGGCGCCCCGCGAAAGGTCTGAACAGGCTCAGAATCTGCACAAACTGACAGGAAAAAACCAGCGAACGCAAGCCCGCGCCGCCGGTTCGTGCCGGCTACGCGGGCTTTCTGGGGATAAAAGGGTCGAAGTACGCGAACTCACGTTTTTCCAGCTGGTCAGGCCTGGTCGTTGATCAGCCTTCTTAGGAGTTCGAGTTCCTGTGCCAGCGTGTTGTCGTTGCCGGAAAGGTCCTCGATCTTGCGCACGGCGTGCAGCACCGTGGTGTGATCGCGGCCGCCGAAACGCCTTCCAATCTCAGGCAGCGAGCGTGGTGTCATCACCTTCGACAGATACATCGCGACCTGACGCGGCTTGACGATGGTGCGTGTGCGCCGGTTGGACAGCAATTCGGTCTTCGACACGTTGTAGTGCCGCGCCACAATGCGCTGGATGTCCTCGATGCGAACCCGCTTGGGCTCGCCCGAGCGGTAGATATGGCCGAGGATCTCATCGATGCGGTCGATGGTGATCTGCGGCTCGAAGGATTGGCGGAACAGCAGCTGGTTGAAAGCGCCTTCCAGTTCGCGTCCGCTGCCGGTGACGGTGCGGGCAACGTGATTGAGGATTTCTTCCGAGATGTTGAGCGATGCGTCGTCGGTCTTGGCTGTGGCAAGCCTCAGTTTGAGCATGCCGAGGCGCATGGCGAAGTCTGGCGCCGACATTTCGAGCGCGACGCCGCCATTGAGACGCGAGCGAACGCGCGGCTCGAGCGATTCCAGCTCCGAAGGCGGCCGGTCGGCGGCGACCACCACCTGCTTGGCGCTGTCCAGCAGCATGTTGATCAGATGGCAGAACTCATGCTGGATCGACTTGCCCTGCAGGAACTGCATGTCGTCGATGATCAAAAGGTCGATATCGCGCAGCTGCTCCTTGAGCGTCAGCGCATTGTTGTCTCGGATCGCGGTGGCAAAGCGCCACATGAAATATTCAGCCGTCAGGTAGACGACGCGCGACTTGGGGTTCTGCTTCAGCGATTCCGCCGCGATCGCCTGCAAGAGGTGTGTCTTGCCGAGCCCAACGGTGGCGTGAAGGAAAAGCGGATTGAAACGCACCGCGCTCGACTGGGATTCCGCAACCGCTTTGGCGGCGGCGAAGGCAACGCGGTTTGATGGCCCCTCGATGAAGGAGTTGAACGTGTAGCGCGGATCAAGCGGTGACCCCAGCACATTGTGCCGGAACTCGGTCTCGACAGGCGTTCCCGGGCGCGGCGTCGGCGCCCGCTCTACCCTGCCGGGCCCAACCGTGCCTGCTGCCAGCGCCGTCTGCGTCTGCTTTGTCATCTTGCGTGCCGGGGCCACTTCCGGCTCGACGTTGCTGCGCCCCGGACGGGTTGCTGTGCGCACGACGATCTCGATCTTCAGAAGCTCGGAGTCCTCCTGCTTCCACAGTTCGGAAATGAGGTCGAGATAATGGCCATTGATCCATGAACGCAGGAATGCGGTGGGCACCGAGATGCGGACAATGCCCTTGGATGCTTCCGCGACCTTCATGCGGCCGAACCAGCTCGAGTAGACCTCAGTACCCAGGCGCGCCTTCAACTGGGCCTTGACCCGGTCGAACTTCTGTTCCGCGTCGCTGGACACCGTCATGTCGTTTGCTCCGATCGAAGTTCCAGGAAATGGGAGGTCGCCCGTAAGCTCCCTTTCGATGCCGCTCTGCATGATCGCTTCCTTGTCTTTCTGTACCTGTTTTCCGCCGGGGATGCGCCTCCTGCATCGTGTCCCGGCGACTGCTTCTTCGCTACGATGTCCGCTGCCGCCGCCGGCAGGTGAGCATCGCCCATTATCTAGGGGAACCGGTGCCGGCTCATGGAAGCCAGTCCGCGTTGGGTATGTCAGGGCAATACAACACCGTCCGGCGAAAAAAGCGCCGGCGCGCCGTCTACCTGCCATGTGTAATTACGCCAGTCCCCTACCGTATCAAAAAAGACAAACCAAACCCGTTCGCGGACTTGATCCGCGTTGCAAATCCCGCCAATTTACGCTGGCCGATTCGGGCTGGGTTAAGGGCCAAAGGCCCGTCCCTTTTGATAGACCGACATTACCGAAATCGCTGTGGATAGGGCAAGGCCACCACTAACTCATTTTTAAGGAATCTGGTTACCGGAGGTAGGTTCGGGTGGCGTGCCGCAACGGCACATTTTAACAAAGCCATTGTGATTCAAACCCTTTTCCGGCGAATATGAAAAACCCGGCTCGGTTCGAAATTTTCTCAAATAATTCGCTTGACAGCCAGTTGTCCCCCGTCACCCGCCCGTGATGTGAACAAGCTGTGGATCACCATCTGCAACCGACTGAAAAATAACGATAATTTGTGATAGCTGGCATTTAGCTCAATGCCCATTTTCGGGGATGCCGGATATCAGCCGGCATGAATATGCCGGCAAAGCATTTCGAACTTTGAAATCAGTATTGAACGCAGTTTTGGCACGTTCTTTTTAAGTGCTTGCCGGCAAACGAAAAAAACCCGGCGCAACGGCCGGGTTTCGAACAAGACTAATTCAGATGGATGATATCAGGCCGACAGAACCTTGACCCGCTGGGCCAGCCGCGACACCTTGCGGGACGCTGTGTTCTTATGAACCACGCCCTTGGTCGCGGCGCGCATCAACTCCGGCTCGGCGATCTTGAACGCTGCCTGAGCGGCGGCCTTGTCGCCGGCGGCAAGCGCCTCTTCGACCTGGCGGATATAAGTCCGCACGCGCGAGCGGCGGTTCTTGTTGATCGCTGCGCGGCGGGCGATCTTGCGCGTTGCCTTTTTGGCCGAGGATGTATTGGCCATGATGCCTCTCTTCTGATCTGGTCGGCGCATGCGGGGTGCCGCAGGGCGCAAAAAACAAACGGGCAGCCACAGGGCCGCCTCGGTTGGTGCGGCTTATAGTTCAGCTTTTTCGGCGCGTCAACGTGGCCCGGCCTTCTTTTTGGCTGACACCACGGGTTTAAGGTGCCGGCTTGCAACGCCTTACCGGTTGGTGAAA
Organism: Mesorhizobium sp.; assembly: GCA_039916205.1. GTDB lineage: Bacteria > Pseudomonadota > Alphaproteobacteria > Rhizobiales > Rhizobiaceae > Mesorhizobium. The sequence continues at coordinate 17,969 of JBDSLV010000095.1, forward strand.
TTCGGCTTCCGCTTTTCAGCGAAGGCCGCCATCCCTTCCTTCTGGTCATCCAGGGCGAAAAGCGAGTGGAACAACCGGCGTTCGAACCGCAATCCTTCGGCCAGCGTCGTTTCATAGGCGCGGTTCACGGCCTCTTTTGTCATCATCACGGAAGGCAGCGAAAAGTCGGCGATCTTGGCAGCTGCCTTCAGCGCCTCATCGATCAGTTCACCGGCGGGCACGACCCGCGACACCAGGCCTGAACGCTCGGCCTCGGGCGCATCCATCATCCGCCCGGTCAGGCACATGTCCATTGCCTTGGACTTGCCGACAAAGTGGGTCAGTCGCTGTGACCCGCCCATGCCTGGCATCACGCCGAGCGTGATTTCAGGCTGGCCAAACTTTGCGGTGTCGGCGGCACTAATGAAGTCACACATCATCGCCAGTTCGCAGCCGCCGCCGAGCGCATAGCCCGCAACCGCCGCGATGATCGGCTTTCTGACGCGCGTCAATTCTTCCCAGCCGACAAAGAAGTCCTGGGAGTAGGCATCGGCATAGGAGATTGCCTGCATCTCCTTGATGTCGGCACCCGCGGCGAAGGCCTTTTCGGAACCGGTGATGACCATGGCACCGATATCGGCATTGGCGCCGAAGCGGTTCACGGCCGCGACCAGTTCGGCGAGAACCTGCGAGTTCAAAGCGTTGAGCGCTTTCGGCCTGTTCAGCGTGATCAGTCCGACCTTGCCGCGCGTTTCGACGATGATCGTTTCGTAGGTCATGGCAATGTCTCCTCGCCGATTGGTCGCGATTTTATCGCTGACAGGTCCTGCAATAGAAGGTCGAGCGGCCGCTCTGCACGATGCGCTCGATGTGGCCGCCGCAGCCGGGCTTGGAGCATGGCTCCCCCTCCCGGTCATAGACGGCGAAGGAATGCTGGAAATAGCCCAGCGATCCGTCGGTCTGCATATAGTCCCGCAGCGATGAGCCGCCCGCCGCGATGGCATCCGCGATGACCGAGCGGATGGCTTCGGCGAGGCGTTCGCTCTGTGCCTGGGCTTTCTTGCCGGGCCCGGCGACCGTGCCGGCCTCGCGCAGCGGCGACAGGCCGGCACGCCACAATGCTTCCGAGACATAGATGTTGCCAAGCCCGGCGATCAATCTCTGGTCGAGCAGCGCTGCCTTCAGCGGCGCCCTCTTGCCCTTCAGCAGCGCGGCAAGCAGAGGCCCGTCCAACGTGTTCCCTGTCGGCTCGACGCCGAGACCAGCCAGCATGGGATGTGCATCCGGCGCGGCTTCCGCAAACAGCATGAAGCCGAAGCGGCGCGGATCATTGAAGATCACGCGCGACCGTGCGCCAGCGCTTGATGCCACGTGGAAGACGACGTGGTCGTGATTGGCGCTCTTGGAGCGTTCGTGGTGGAACACGCCAGGCATTTCGTTGCTTTCGTCCGCTTCGATGCGGAAGGAGCCGGACATGCCGAGATGGCAGATGAGCACTGGACCACCGTCCAGCTCCATCGTCAGATACTTGGCCCGCCGGCCGAGAGCGATAATCGTCTTGCCGGTCAGCCGTTGCGTGAACTTTTCAGGAAACGGGAAGCGCAGGTCCGGCCGACGCGCCTCGACGCGCGTGATGGTGGCGCCCTCCAGGACCGGCTGCAGCCCGCGCCGGACCGTTTCGACCTCGGGCAATTCAGGCATGACCGCCAATCATTCTATGGAAAGAGGTTCCGTGGTGCCCGCGTGCCAGGCCAAGATGTTCGGCAATGGTTTCACCAATGTCGGCGAATGTCGTTCTGAGCCCGATATCACCGCCTGTGAGGCCCGGTCCGGTACCGATCACCGGAATGCGTTCGCGGGTATGATCGGTGCCTCGCCATGTCGGATCGTTGCCATGATCCGCCGTCAGAATGAGAAGATCGCCATGCTTCAGCTGCGCGAGCGCTTCCGGCAGCCGCCGGTCAAAGGCTTCGAGCGCGGCGGCATAGCCCGCTACGTCACGGCGATGGCCGAACTCGGTATCGAAGTCGACGAAATTGGCGAAGACGAGATCGCCATCACCGGCGTCCTGCATCGCGCCAAGCGCCTTGTCGAACATCGCCATGTTGCCGGGTGCCTTGCGCACCTCCGAGATTCCACGATGGGCGAAGATGTCACCGATCTTGCCAATGGCAATGACCCGGCTGCCGCGAGCCGTGAGCCGGTCAAGCAGCGTTGGCTCTGGCGGCGGCACGGCGTAGTCGTGACGGTTGAATGTTCGCTCGAAAGTGGCACTGGTCTCGCCAATGAACGGCCTTGCGATCACCCGGCCGATCTTCAACGGGTCAACCAGCCCGCGCACGATCTTGCAGAATTCGTAGAGCCGCTCCAGGCCAAAATGAACCTCGTGCGCGGCGATCTGCAGTACGGAGTCCACCGAGGTGTAGCAAATCGGCTTGCCGGTGCGGATATGCTCCTCGCCGAACCGCTCGATGATCTCGGTGCCCGGCGCATGGCAGTTGCCGAGGATGCCCGGCACTTTGCCCTCGCGGATGATGGCTTCGGTGAGATCGGGCGGGAATGCGGGAACAGTGTCCGGGAAATAGCCCCAATCGAAGCGGACTGGCAGGGCAGCGATCTCCCAATGGCCGGATGGCGTGTCCTTGCCGCTTGAAACCTCTTGCGCCGCGCCATGGAAAGCCGAGGCGATCGGCACGGCACCGGTGACGCTGAACTCCAGGCCGGTCGCGGTACTTGCGGCACCGCCAAGGCCAAGCCCGGCCATGTTGGGGATGAAAAGCGGTCCGCCGCGCAGGCCTTCGCGGTCCGCGCGGCCTTCCGCGCAAGCCTCGGCGATGTGTCCGAATGTATTGGCGCCGGTATCGCCATAGCGCTCGGCATCGGCGGCGCCGCCTATCCCGAAAGAGTCCAGAACGAAGAGGAAAGCGCGTGCCATTGGGTCATTGTTGCCAGTTTGGAAGCTCAGACATAGGGTTCCATGGAGGCATTGGCAATTCGGAAACCAAACGGCAACTGCTTGGCGCGATAGTCGAGAGGTAACGCAAATCGGGATGAGTGAGCGGCAATGGCAGCAGGGGCGCAATTTCGCATGCGGCTTGCCTTGAAGGCATCGGCGACGGCTCTGGCTCTACTGGGAGCCGTTTGCCCTGCGTGGGCCGACTGGCGCGAGGACATCGGCACGTTTCGCATCGGCATTGTCGCTGAACCCGGTGCTGGCGGCAGCGTCCCGGGGCTCGCTCTGTTGACCGACGCCTACACCAAGGCGCTCGGCATGAAGGTAGAGTTTGTCGTTGCCCGCGACTATGCCGCCTTGATCGAGGCGCAGGCCAATGCGCGGATCCAATATGCGATCTATTCAGCCACCGCCTATGCAACGGCGCTGCAACGCTGCGGGTGCGTCGAGCCTCTCGTGGCTCCGGTCGATTCCGACGGTTCGGTTGGCATTCGCTCCATTCTGCTGACGCGGGATGGGAAGCTGCCTGATCTGGCGGCGATGGAGTCCCATCGCATCGCCATGGCGCCGCCGGACAATGTCGGTGGTTCACTCTTGCCTCTCGCTGGCCTGGCCGCCGAAGGCTTCAAGGTCGCCGAGGATGCGCCCTTTTTGGTCCGTGCCGATTCGGCCGCCGCTGCTGAAACAATGCTGATCGATGGCAACGCCGATGCTTTGTTCGGCTGGGCGACAGTCACCACCGATGGTCAGCCGGAAATGTCGTCCGGCACGCGGGCAAGGCTCGAGGCGGCCGGACTTTCCGGGACCACGCTTCGGACCGTATGGGCATCTGGCTTGCTGAGATACGGTCCCCACGCCGTCCGCGGCGACCTTGACCCGGAAGCCAAGCGCCGGCTCACCGTGTTCCTCACCAACCTCAAGTCGATATCGCCAGATGTCTACGAATTGCTGGAATCGAAGCATTCCGGCGGCTTCGTGGCCGCGGCTCCGAAGGATTATGAAATGGCCTCGGCCATTGTTCACTTCGTGTCGGGTGGCGATCCGCGATAGGATAGAGGCTTAGGTTCAGCAGTCTGAACAGGTGATTGTCAGGCCTCTGCGAGGACGCAGATAATAAGTCTCGCCCATCGATAAGCTGTTGAAAGCCGAGGTCAATCCAAGCTGCTGTTGGCCACCCGGCGACCAGGTGAGGATCGGCTTGTAACCGAGACTGCTTTCGACGCGGATGAGGAAGGTGCCGGCGACCTTGAGAGTGGCTGGAACCGTTGTGACCGAGTTAGCGACAGCGCCGGCGCCATAGGTGCCACTGAGCACCTTGCGTGACCAGACCACCAGCACCTTCGGCGTAGCATCGGTCGTAACCTGGATTGCGGTGATGGTAATATCGGGGGCCGAGCGGTTGTAGGGCAAGAGAGTGGACGTCCCGATCTTCATGATGGCGTCGAGATCCGCCTTGACGACGCTTGTCTGCTGCGTGACGAGATCGGCGACCATGCTGCCGACACGGCTGACCTTCTTGCTGGTCTCGATGGCTTGCGAGGCCTCCATGGTAACGAAGTACATGATGAGCAGGATTGGAGCGATGAAGGCGAACTCGATCGCCGCGACGCCGCGACGATCAGCCCAGAACCGGGCCGCCTTCTTGAATATGCCCGTCAGATGTGCCCCCGCACGAACCATGCCCTTTGTCCCTTTTCGGTTTTTTGCTTGCTAGACAGTCGCGAGTTCAGTCGTTGTAAGGCTCACTCTGCCAGGTCACCGAGGTGAAATGCAGCGTCTTGCCGTTTTCCAGGTTGGCCATCGACGCAGCCAGGAAGTCGGTCATGACCGGCCATTTGTAAAAGACGCGCAGGACGTTCCTTGCCTCTGCCTTGCCTGAAAAATCCTGAGAATTGGTGCCTTGCGACACAACGAGCTTTTTGTTGGTGATCGTGAAGCTGGCTGTGGCGGCATCGGCGAACGTCGGATATTCGTGAAGATCAACGACGAGCGAGGCTATACAGTCTTGCGAGACGATGATCTTCATCCTGTCGCAGATGACCGGCGCCAGTTTTTCCGGAGTGGCGTCGACTTGCTTTATCTGGCCGGTGCGCAATTGCCGCGCGATGTCGTCGGTGACGTTGGCCATCACTTCCTGGCCGGCAAAAGATATGCAGCTTTCCAGAATGGCAAAGACAAGAAGCGCGAACGGCAATGCAAGCAAAGCGAATTCCAGCGCGGTGCTGCCTTTTTTGTCACGAAGGAAACGGGCGAAGAATCTTGCTCGTCCTGTTGTGCCGTTATCTTTGGGGCCGAAATTCCTGTTCATGTGCCGATCCTGCTGCGGTCTCGACAGGAGTATTAGCGCAAACCGATTGAAGTCCGGTTTGGATGATCGTTAAATTCGGAGCAGGCGAATTAACCAGCTGCTAACCTGGAGCGCATTCACGCACAGGAACAGAAGTCGGATTCCCTAGTGGCCGACGCTCATCTCGGACTCAGAGGATTTCTCCGCGTCGCTCTTGTAGGAGCTCTCGCAATAGGGTGTGCAGGACATGGTTTGTATTTCGGCACGCCGATAGATGCGCACCGACGAGGCATCCTGCCGTACAACGGTGATCTGCTCGTCTATGATCGGACTGCCCTCCGGATCCAGGACGACGAGATTTGTGACGCCGAACCCTTTGCCGGTCAGCACGATCGTCGAGGCGTCCTGTACAGCGGCGTCGGCGATGGCGGGATTGCCGACCACAATCGTGTCGGCAGCACGCGACAGCTTGACGATTTTCGCCTGGTTCATGGTGACTTCAATGCCGGCGCCAGCCTTGGCGGGCACGACGAAGGCCGTGGCGGAAAGAAGCACGGCAATCAGAATTGACGATCTTGGCCCGGCCATTGCGGTGCTCCCTGGAAGCATATTGTTCACGGAACATGAACGAGATTGGTGAACCAACGGTTAAGCGGAAACCATCAGCCGATTGTATCGGGGCCGGTATCGCTGCTGTCCGGTATGACCTTTGCCAGCATCACCAGCTCCGGAATCGGGCTGTTCCTTGCCGTTGGCATGGCAGGCAGACGATAGGCCAGCATTTAGCATGGGGTTAACCACGCAATATGTTCGAATCGGGAAAGGAATCGGTAAGGCTGTTTATTAAGCCGATCGAAAGAGCTTCTCCCTAGATTGGCAGTATCCGATCAACCACCAAGAGAAGTTGACGGAGTGCTGTAACACGTGGAGTAGGAGCTCTCGAATGTCTAACCTTTTTGCACGTTTCGTGAAAGACGAATCCGGCGCGACCGCTATCGAATACGGTCTGATCGCCGCTCTCATTGCGCTCGCCATCATCACCGGCGCCAGCGCGCTTGGTAATGCGCTGAATCAGAAGTTCCAGCTCATCGGCAACACGCTGAACAACGCCAAGTAACGGCGCCTGATACCGATATCGCTGAGTATCGGTTTAAATCCAAAGCGAGGGCCGCCGCACTGGTGGCCCTCGCTTCGTTTGTTCCAGGCACCTTGTGCAGGACGTCATTTGTTCACGGCCTCATCGATCGTTAATCAAATGTACCTAGTTTGAGCTAGGTGGAATTGGACCAAAGGCACGGCACAGATGCTTGAAGCCCTGATTTTTGTTGTGTTTCCGTTCTGCATGCTCTTTGCCGCGATCTCGGACATGCTGTCGATGACGATCGCCAATCGCGTACCGGTCCTGCTTGTCGTTGTCTTTGCCTTGGTCGCACCGCTGACCGGCATGGAATGGGCAACATACGGCTGGCATTTCGCCGCCGGCGGCCTGGTCCTCGCTGTGACATTCGGATTGTTCGCGATGGGTGGCATGGGCGGTGGCGACGCCAAGCTGCTGGCCGCCACGGCCGTGTGGATGGGTTTCGGCGTGCATCTCGTCGAATATCTCGTTGCTTCGGCGTTCATAGGCGGCCTGCTCACGCTCGCCATTCTTGTCTAC
>JBDSLV010000096.1:0-5191 GCA_039916205.1 Mesorhizobium sp.
TGTTCAACGCGCTGCTCAACAACGAGGATTTCCGCAAGCTGGACTTCAAGCCGCTGGTGCTGACGCTGGGCGGCGGCATGGCGGTGCAGAAGGGCGTCGCCGAGCGGTGGAAGGCGCTGACCGGCTGCTCGGTCACCGAGGGCTACGGGCTCTCCGAAACGTCGCCGGTGGCAACGGCCAACAAATTCAGCGCCGGCGACTTTACCGGCACGATCGGCCTGCCGCTGCCTTCGACCGAGATCGCCATTCGCGACGACGACGGCAACAACCTGCCGCTCGGCGAAGTCGGCGAAATCTGCATCAAGGGACCACAGGTGATGGCCGGCTACTGGAACCGGCCGGACGAGACCGCCAAGGTCATGACCAGGGACGGCTTCTTCAAGTCGGGCGACATGGGCTTCATGGATGAGCGCGGCTACACCAAGATCGTCGACCGCAAGAAGGACATGATCCTCGTCTCGGGCTTCAACGTCTATCCGAACGAACTTGAGGAAGTCGTGGCCATGCATCCGGGCGTGCTCGAAGTGGCGGCGATCGGCGTGCCGGACGAGCATTCGGGCGAAGTGCCGAAACTGTTCGTCGTCAAGAAGGACCCGGCTCTGACAGCCGAAGCACTGACCGCTTTCTGCCGCGAGAACCTGACCGGCTACAAACGGCCCAAATACATCGAGTTCAGGACGGAATTGCCGAAGACACCGGTCGGCAAGATCCTGCGGCGGGCATTGCGGGAGTGACAGCGGACGATGATCTCGCCGGCGCCGTGGATGCGCATCCGCACCCCGACGCCGTCGCGTTCATCCGGGCGAACATGCGCATCGCCCCGGTTCCCTCGATCCCCGAAATCCGGCTTTACGCGCCCCATCCGGCAAGCGGCCTGAGGCGGCTGACTGAATCCCGCCAAAGTCTCGACGTTGACGACGACACCACCGAGGCAGGCGACGAACCTGAACCGCAGCCACCCTACTGGGCCTATCCGTGGGCCGGTGGCGCCGTGCTGGCGCGCTACATTCTCGACCAACCACAGACCGTCAAGGGCAGACGTGTGCTCGACCTCGGCGCTGGCTCCGGCCTGGTCGGCATTGCCGCGGCGAAGTCAGGCGCGCGTTCCGTCATTGCCGCCGAGATTGATCGCAATGGCGTCGCCGCGCTCGGTCTCAACGCGGCGGCAAATGGTGTGGCTTTGACGGTCATTGCAAGAGACATCACCGCCGGCATGCCGCCCGAGGTTGATATCGTCACCGCCGGCGACGTGTTTTATGCCCGGGATGTCGCCGACCGGGTCATGCCCTTCCTCGACCGCTGCCTTGCCGCCGGCATCGAGGTGCTGATCGGCGACCCCGGCCGCGCCTATCTGCCGTATCAGCGCCTTCGCCTGCTGGCCGAATACACGGTGCCGGATTTCGGTGAGACGAAAGACACCGCACGCAAGCCAAGCGGCGTCTTTTCGTTGGAGCCGAACCTGTAGCAACGGATAACGGCCCAGGAGCAAGCAATGATATTGCTCGCCCCCTTGATCTGATCAGATCGTCTCCTTGACCCTCGCCGAAAGAAATTCAGGCAGATCGGCGACTGAATCCAGAACGATGTCGGCGATCTGCGACAGCGACTCGCGCGTTCCGGTGCCGGAGAGCACGCCCACTGCCAGGCCGCAGCCGCCGGCCCGCGCCATCTCGAGATCGTGACGGTTGTCACCAACCATGGCGATCGCGGACGGCTTCAGGCCGGTGAGATCGCAAAAGGCAAGGATCGTGTCAGGCGCGGGTTTGGGATTGGCCACCGCGTCGTAGCCGTAAGCAGCGTCGAACAGCTGGGCGACACCCAGCGTGACCAATGTCTTTTCCGCACCGCTGGTCGAGTCGTTGGTTGCGACGCCCAGCCGATAGGATTTCCTGTGCAGGACACCGAGCGTCTCGACGATGCCGGGCAGCGCCACCGCCATCGTCGAGCCCTGCACCGACGTGATGTCGTTGAAGCGGGCGACGGCCAGCATCTGGTCTTCGTTGGAGAGCCGCGGAAACCACAATTCGACAACGTCGAGATTGGTGCCGGAGGCAAAGATCGAGTCCGGCTTGAAACGCTTGCTGGCAAAGTCGAAGCCCGCCGCCGCGAGCAGCCTGTCGGCCTTCCAGCGATCGCCATCCGCTGCATCCATGGCCATGAAATCGGCCACGCCGAGCCATGTGGCGTTGAAGTCGACAAGTGTCCCGTCCTTGTCGAACAATATTCCCTTGATTTCTGACAAACTGCTCACTCCGATCCACGCAATTGGTGGATGTATCCCACCAGACCGGCAGTCGAGGCGTCCCGCTTTGCGGCACTCTCCTTGCCTTCCACGACAGGCAGCAGGCCGGTCGCCAGTTCCTTGCCAAGCTCGACGCCCCACTGATCGAAGGAGTTGATGTCGAAGAGCGTGCCCTCGACGAAGACGCGGTGTTCGTAGAGCGCGATCAGGCGGCCGAACGTATGCGGATCGAGCTTCCTGTAGAGGATCGTCATCGAGGGCCGGTTGCCCGAGAAGACCCGGTGCGGGGCGATCTTGTCGACCGCGGCCGGCTTCATACCCTTGGCCAGCATCTGCGCGCGCGCTTCCTCCAGCGTGCGGCCCTTCATCAACGCTTCCGATTGCGCCAGGCAATTGGCCAGCAGCAGATCGTGCTGGTGCTTCAGATCCGGCTCATGGCCGACGGCGGCGGCAATGAACTCGACCGGGATGAAATCCGTGCCTTGGTGTAGCAGCTGGAAGAAAGCATGCTGGCCGTTGGTGCCAGGCTCGCCCCAGACCAGCGGTCCAGTCGGCGTCATCACGGCGCCGCCTTCCAGGTTAACGCTCTTGCCGTTCGATTCCATGTCGAGCTGCTGCAGATAGGCGGGCAGCCGCGACAGACGCTGGTCGTAAGGAATGACAGCGCGGGCCGGGTATTTGCAGATCACCCGGTGCCACCAGCCGACCAGCCCCAGCAGCGCCGGCAGGTTGCTGGCCAGCGGCGCGGTGCGGAAATGCTCGTCCATCTCGTGCGCGCCATTGAGAAAGGCGCGGAAATTCTTCGGGCCAATGGCGATCATCACCGGAAGGCCGATGGCGCCCCAGAGCGAGTAGCGGCCGCCGACCCAGTCCCAGAAGCCAAAGACGCGATCGGCTTCGATGCCGAATTTCGCCACCAGATCGAGCGCCGTGGAAACGGCGGCGAAATGCTTGCCGACCGCTTCCTTGCCGAGCGCCTTCTGCACCCATTTGCGCGCCGTCTCGGCATTGGTCATCGTCTCGACGGTGGTGAAGGTCTTCGACGCGATGATGAACAGCGTCGTCTCGGCCGACAGGTCCTTCAGCGTGTCATGGATATGGGCGCCGTCGATGTTCGAGACATAGTGCGCGCGCGGTCCGTCATGGTAGGGCGCCAGCGCCAGCGTCGCCATGGCCGGGCCAAGGTCGGAGCCGCCAATGCCAATGTTGACGATGTCGGTGATCTTCTTGCCGGTGGCGCCTGTCGCCTTGCCCGAACGCACCGCGTCGGCAAAGACACCCATGGCATCGAGCACGGCAATCACGTCCGCCTTCACGTCCTGGCCGTCGACCGTGACGCCCTTGCCGGTCAGGTTGCGCAGCGCGGTGTGCAGTACGGCGCGGTCTTCGGTGATGTTGATCTTCTTGCCTGAAAACATCGCGGCGCGGCGGCCGTCCAGGTCGGCGGCCTCGGCCAGCTTCCCGAGCAGATCCATCGTGCGCGCGTCGACGGCGCATTTCGACCAGTCGAGCAAAAGGTCGTCGTCGATGGCCGAGAATTTCTCGAACCTTCGCGGATCGGCGGCGAAGGCCTCCCGCATGGTACCGGAGGCAGCCGCGCGATGCTCACGCAATGCGGCAAGTCGTTTCTGGAAGGAAGATTGATCCACTGGCGGGGGTCTCCTGGGCTTTTCGGCGGCACCATAACAGGCCGGATGTTTCCGGCGCGTGTCGTCGGAACAATGTATCGAGCCGAATTCCATTCGGTTCAATGGGTAGCGATGACGCAGAGTGTCACGCCGGGATGACGCATGGCGTCCCCCTGGGATGACGCACGCAACACGATGACGCGGTGCGTTACGCGGGGCGCGACGACGCTGCGCGTGACGCGAAGGATCACTGGCATAAATCCCAGCGATCAGAAAAATTGATTGGCGCAACACCTTGTGCCACCGTTACATTCGACTGGTCCAGCCAAATGAAAAAGGCTGGCCATCGAGGAACATTTCCCATGCCACAGCGAAACGACACGGCCATATGGTCCGGCCTATTCCGGATTTCGGCCGAATCCGGCCAGACCTTGCAGGCGCAAATCCGCCAGGCGATCGTAGCGGCCATTCTCGATCGGCAGATCGCCGCTTCGATGCCACTTCCTTCCTGCCGGATTCTGGCTGAAAAACTCGGCGTGGCACGTGGCACGGTGGTGCTGGCATTCCAGCAGCTTGTCGACCAAGGCTTCCTGGTGGCGCGCGAACGGCGCGGCCATTTCGTCAATCCGGACGTGCTGGCGACACCAGCAAAGCCGCACCAGAAGGCGTCCGACCAGGCCAATGAGATCGACTGGAAGGCACGCCGCCAGATCGCCGCCAGCGACATGCCGCCGCCGGCCAAGCACGAGAACTGGATCAAGTCTTCCTACCCCTTCGTCTATGGCCAGTTCGACCCGGCGCTGTTTCCAACCGCCGAGTGGCGCGAGTGCAACCGCATGGCGCTTGCCGTGCTCGAAATCCGCAATTGGGCGTCAGACATGGTCGACCGCGACGATCCGCTGCTGATCGAGCAGATCCAGGCGCGGCTGTTGCCGCGGCGCGGCATCTTCGCCAATCCCGACGAGATCATCGTGACGCTCGGCGCGCAGAATGCGCTCTACATGCTCGCCACGCTGCTGATGACCAAGGGCTCCAAGGTGGCCATGGAAGACCCCGGCTATCCGGATGCGCGCTCGATATTCCGGCTCGCCGGCGCCGACATCCACGCCACGCCCGTCGACAGCCAAGGCATTGTAACGCAAAGCATTCCCGCCGATGCTGGCTTCGTCTTCGTGACGCCAAGCCATCATTGCCCAACGATGGTGCCGCTGTCGGCTGATCGGCGCCAAGACCTGCTGGCACGCGCCATGCGTCACAACCAGATCATCATCGAGGACGGCTATGACAGCCAGTTGCTGGACGAGGCTCCGCAGCAGGCCCT
>JBDSLV010000097.1:0-4650 GCA_039916205.1 Mesorhizobium sp.
ACTCCAATGACACCGAGGAGCGGGTGCGCCGGCTTTGCGCCAAGGCGATCAATCCGTTCCGCCGCGACATCATGGAAGGGCTCGGCATATCGGGCGAGACCATCCGCCCGGCGGCCGTCTGCGTCTACCATCCCTTCGTTGCCACTGCTGTCGACGCCGTGCGCGGCACCGGCATCCACGTCGCCGCCGTCTCCACTGCCTTCCCGCATGGCCTCGCGCCGCTCTCCACCCGCCTGCAGGAGATCGAGGCCTCGGTGAAGGACGGCGCCGACGAGATCGACGTCGTCATTCCGCGCGGCCTGGTGTTCGGCGCCAAGTGGCGCGAGCTTTACAACGAGATCGTCTCGATGCGCGCTGCCTGCGGCGACGCGCATCTCAAGGTCATCCTTGGCACCGGCGACCTCGCCACGCTGCGCAATGTCATGCTGGCCTCGATGGTGGCGATGATGGCCGGCGCTGATTTCATCAAGACTTCAACCGGCAAGGAAAGCGTCAACGCCACGCTGCCGGTTGGGCTCGCCATGGTGCGCGCCATCCGCTCCTATTTCGAGGAAACCGGCCATCTCATCGGCTTCAAGCCGGCAGGCGGCATTTCCACGGCCAAGGTCTCGCTCGACTGGCTGGTGCTGATGAAGGAAGAACTGGGCCGGCCATGGCTGGAGCCCGAGCTGTTCCGGTTTGGCGCCTCAAGCCTGCTGACCGACATCGAGCGTCAGCTCGAACACCACCTTACCGGCCACTATTCGGCCAATCATCGCCACGCGATGGCGTGAGCGACAGACAATTACCTGGAGCGCCCGATGAACGTTCTCGAACGCTATCACGCCATGGAATACGGCCCGGCACCGGAAGCCCGCAACGAGGCCGACACATGGCTCGCCGCACGCGACTTCGGCAAGGCGCTGTTCATCGGCGGCGACTGGAAGGCAGCCAGCGGCGGCAAGACCTTCGACACCAGTGAACCGTCCTCCGGCAAGCTGCTGGCAAAGGTGTCGGATGCCAATGCCGCCGACATCGACGCCGCTGTGTCAGCCGCCGCCAAGGCACTGCCGAAATGGTCGGCGTCGTCAGGTTATCAAAGGGCAAAGGTGCTCTACGCCATCGGCCGCGCCATGCAGCGCCACCAGCGCCTGTTCGCGGTGCTGGAGACAATCGACAATGGCAAGCCGATCCGCGAAAGCCGCGACATCGACGTGCCGCTGGCGATCCGCCATTTCATCCATCATGCTGGCTGGGCGCAGTCGCTGGACAAGGATTTTCCTGGCCATAAAGGTGTCGGCGTCGTCGGCCAGATCATCCCGTGGAATTTTCCGCTGCTGATGCTGGCCTGGAAGATCGCGCCGGCACTCGCCGCAGGCTGCACCGTGGTGCTGAAGCCGGCCGAATTCACGCCGCTGACATCAATCCTGTTCGCCGAGATCTGCGAACGCGCTGGCGTGCCGAAGGGCGTCGTCAACATCGTCCAGGGCGGACCGGAAGCGGGCGTCGCCATCGTCAATCACCCCGGCGTCCAGAAGATTGCCTTCACCGGCTCTTCGGAAGTCGGCAAGATCATCCGCAAGGCCACCGCCGGCTCGGGCAAGAAACTGTCGCTGGAACTCGGCGGCAAATCGGCCTTCATCGTTTTCGAGGATGCCGATCTCGACAGCGCCGTCGAAGGCCTGGTCGATGGGATCTGGTTCAACCAGGGCCAGGTCTGCTGCGCCGGTTCGCGGCTTTTGGTGCAGGAAGGCATCTCTGATGCCCTGATCGCCAAGGTTAAGACGCGCATGAGCCGGCTGCGTGTCGGCAGCCCGCTCGACAAGAACACCGATATCGGCCCGCTGGTCGACCATACCCAGCTTGAGCGCGTCAAGGGACTGGTCGCCGAGGGTGCCCGGCAGGGCGCTGTCTGCTGGCAGCCGGATGCAGCGCTGCCGCCTTCCGGCTATTACCATCTGCCAACGCTCGCGACTGGTGTTTCGCCGGCTAATATTCTCGCGCAAGAAGAAGTGTTCGGCCCGGTTCTGGCCACCATGACCTTCCGCAACACCGAAGAGGCGATCGAGCTCGCCAACAACACGCGTTACGGGCTGGCCGCCTCGGTGTGGAGCGAAAACGTCAATCTCGCCCTGCACGTCGCGCCGCAGTTGAAGGCCGGTGTCGTGTGGGTCAACGGCACCAACATGTTCGATGCCGCTTGCGGCTTTGGCGGCTACCGAGAGAGCGGTTTTGGCCGCGAAGGCGGGCGCGAAGGCATGTTCGAATACCTCACAGCCAAATTGCCGCTCGGCCCGGTCATCAAGCCGGCGACATCCTCGGCGCAGCCCGTCGAACAGTCCGATGGCGACGCCATCGACCGCACCGCGAAGCTGTTCATCGGCGGCAAGCAGGTGCGGCCGGACGGCAATTATTCAATTGCCGTCGCCAACGCCAAGGGCAAGCTGGCCGGGGAAGTTGGCCTTGGCAGCCGCAAGGACATACGCGATGCCGTTTCCGCTGCCCGCGTCTGCAAGGCATGGCCGGAAGCGACCGCCTACAACCGCAGCCAAGTGCTCTATTATCTGGCCGAAAACCTCTCCGGCCGGGCCGAAGAGTTTTCGGCGCGTCTCGTGCAGCTCACCGGCGCGACCGCCAAGGCCGCGCGCGAGGAGGTCGAGCAGTCGATCGAGCGGCTGTTCCTCTATGCCGGCCTTGCCGACAAATTCGAGGGCCGGGTGCACCAGCCGCCGGCGCGCGCCGTGACGCTGGCGCTGCATGAGCCGGTCGGCGTCATCGGTATCGTCGCACCCGACACATCACCGCTGCTCGGGCTGATTTCGCTGGTCGCACCAGCGCTGGCCATGGGCAATACCGTGGTCGCCGTGCCTTCGGAGCGCTATCCGCTGCTCGCCACCGACCTCTATCAGGTTATCGAATATTCCGACGTTCCGGCCGGCGCCATCAACATCGTCACCGGGCGCAGCGCTGAGCTCGCCGGCGTGCTGGCCAAGCATGATGATGTCGACGGGCTCTGGATCTTCGCTGACGCCGACACCTGCGCCAAGGCGGAGGCCGAGTCCATCGGCAACCTCAAGCGCGTCTGGAGCGGCAATGGCCGCGGCCTTGACTGGGCCTCGGACGAGGCGGCCGGCGATGCCTTCCTGCGCCGCGCGATCGAAGTGAAGAATGTCTGGGTGCCTTACGGCGACTGATCCGCGACGAATGGCGGCCGTGATGGTGATCGTGTTCGGGCTTGACGCCCGCACGCATGTTCTTTAACGAGAAAAAACATCTTTATCTGTGAACTGCCGATCAGGCCGCACGATGGCGGCTGACTGGCACATGACGGCTCGGCCGGCCGCCGATAAAGGCGAATGCATCTAGCGGATGAGGAGAAACAGCATGGCGGATCTGGCAGGCAAGACCGTGGTCGTCACGGCAGCGGCGCAAGGCATCGGCAAGGCGAGCGCTCTGGCGTTCGCCAAGGCTGGCGCCGTGGTTTACGCCACCGACATCAACGAGGCGCTGCTGGCGGAACTCGCCAAGACCTCCGGCGTCAAGACCCGCAAGCTCGATGTGCTCAACGACGAGGCGGTCAATGCTGCTTTTGCCGAGATCGGTGCCGTCGACGTGCTGTTCAACTGCGCCGGCTTCGTCCACTCCGGCTCGATCCTCGAGATGAAGGACGCCGACCTCGATTTCGCCTTCAATCTCAACGTCCGCGCCATGATCCGCACCATCCGGGCGGTGCTGCCCGGCATGCTTGAGCGCGGCGATGGATCGATCATCAACATGTCGTCGGTTGCCGGCGCCGGCAAGGGCGTGCCGAACCGTTTCGCCTATGGTGTCACCAAGGCGGCAGTGATCGGCCTGACCAAGGCGATTGCCGCCGACTATGTCGGCAAGGGCATCCGCTGCAACGCCATCTGCCCCGGTACCGTGGAAAGCCCGTCGCTGCAGGACCGCATGCATGCACAGGGAGATTACGACGCCGCCCGCGCCGCCTTCATCGCTCGCCAGCCGATGGGCCGGCTCGGCACGCCAGAGGAAATCGCCGACCTTGCCGTCTATCTGGCCGGCGCCACCTACACTTCAGGGCAGGCCTATAACATCGACGGCGGCTGGTCGATCTAAGGCACGCGTCAGGATAGTGACCGCTGGTCCGGAAAAGATCAGCGGCGAACAGGAAGATTGGGCCGCCTTCCTTCGTTACCGGAGGGATCAGGAAGTCTGAAAATAGTGCTCATCGGCGGCCTTGCATCGGAGCCTGTGCTTGCCCTGGATCAGGCCGGTGGCTACGGTTCGCCCGGTTCCTCGGTGGAGCGATCGCCTCGGCGGAAAGTTTGAAAACGGCCACGCGGCCGCAAACAGGAGAAGGATTTAGATGAAACTGCTGCGCTATGGCGAGGCAGGGAGCGAACGCCCCGGCCTGCTCGATGCGGATGGAACGATCCGTGACCTTTCCGCCCATGTGGCCGACATCGCCGGCACGGTGCTTCATCCGGCCTCGCTGGCGATGCTGTCGAAGCTCGACGCGAAGTCGCTGCCAGCCGTTTCCGGCAAACCGCGCCTTGGCGCCTGCGTCGCCGGGACCGGCAAGTTCATCTGCATCGGCCTCAACTATTCCGACCACGCCGCCGAGACCGGCGCCACCGTGCCGTCGGAGCCGATCATCTTCATGAAGGCGAG
>JBDSLV010000098.1:0-5301 GCA_039916205.1 Mesorhizobium sp.
AAGCGAGAGGAACTCGGACCTGTACCCAAACGGGTCGGCTCCTCGAGCGGCAGTGGCAATCTCCATGATCTTGTCGTAGCCGAACTTCGCGGTCGCATCCTCGTCGCGCAGCTTCTGGCCGAAGGCCGCGACGGCGATGGAGAAACGCTGGTCGGTGCTGGCTTGGTCGAAGGATGATATCTCGTTGGCCGAGGTTACCGGCGTGGTGATCAGCTTCGAGATGTCCTCGTTCGGCAGCTTGTAGCGGATCTTGACGAAGGCATATTCATCCGCGTTGGCGACGCCGCCATTGTTCACCGTCGCCTGGCCATAGCGCAACGGGTCCATCTGCTCGCCGCCACTGCCCTTCGGCGTGATCTCGTAGATGGCGGTGACCGCATGGCCGGAGCCGATGTCGCCGGCATCGACGCGGTCATTGTTGAAATCCTCGCGGTTCAAGGCCCGCGTCTCGTAACCGATCAGCCGGTATTCCGAGACCTTGTCCGGATTGAACTCGACCTGGATCTTCACGTCCTTGGCGATGGTGAACAGCGTCGACGACGCATCCTCGACCAGCACCTTCTCGGCCTCGGCCAGCGTGTCGATATAGGCAGCCGTGCCATTGCCGTTCTGGGCGATGGTCTGCATCATCTGGTCGTTCAGGTTGCCACGGCCAAAACCGAACACCGACAGGAAGACACCCGTCTTGCGCTCCTTTTCGATCAGCCGCTTCAGGTCGTCGTCATCTGACTGGCCGACATTGAAGTCGCCATCGGTGGCCAGCATCACCCGGTTGACGCCGTCCTTGACGAAGGATTGCTGGGCAAGCTTGTAGGCTTCCTTGATACCCGCCTCGCCTGCGGTGGAGCCGCCCGGCTGCAGATTGTCGATGGCCGCCAGGATCTTGTCCTTCTCGGACCCCTTGGTCGGCATCAGCACCGTGCCGGCCTCACCCGCATAGGTGACGATCGAGACTGTATCGTCGGGCTTCAGCTTGTTGACCAGCAGGCGGAAGGCCGACTGCAGCAACGGCAGCTTGTCAGGCTCGTTCATCGAACCTGAAACGTCGATCAGGAAGACCAGATTGGCCTTCGGCTGCTCCGTCGGCTTGATGTCGAAACCCTTGATGGCGACATGCATGAGCTTGGTGTGCGTATTCCAAGGCGTTGGCATGACGCTGACGGTCGAGTTGAACGGCGTCGAAGGCGTATCAGGGCCCTTCCAGTCATATGGGAAGTAATTGATCATCTCTTCGACGCGGACCGTGTCGGCCTGCGGCACGAACCCTTCCTTCAGCGAGCGCCGTACGAAGGAATAGGAAGCCGTGTCGACGTCGATCGAGAAGGTCGAGACCGGATCCGCAAGTGCCGCATGCACCGGATTGGTCTTGAAATCCTCGACGCGGTCGCGGTTTTCCTCTTGCGGCGCAATCTGATCCGCTGGCGCCATGGACGGCTGCGGCGCCATCAGCTTGGACTCCGCCATGGGCGCAACCCGCGCATTCCTGGGAGCGTTTGTCGTGCCATCCAGCGCGAATTCGCCCGTCGGCGCAGGTGCCGCCTCGGGCACCTGCTTGTAAGTCTGCAAGGTGCCGTACTCAGTTTCGTTGGCAGTTGCCGGAACCCCGGTCGGCGTCGCCTTTCCTCCCGATTCGGATTTCGGCGGCGCGGCCGGCACCACGAGCGCATCGGTGGCGTCACGGCTTTCGATGTCCGCGTCGGCCTTCTTGTCCTTGGCCAGATCGGTTGGAGCCTGTTTCGGCTCCGCGGTGGTCGGCTTGATGGTGGCAGGCTTGTCGGCCAGCGTCTCGGTGACCTTCCCGTTGTCGCCGAAATGGCTCGTCGTCTGCTCAAGCATATAGAAGGTGGCGTATCCGGCGATCGGCAGGGCGACGAGCCCGGCAATGGCCGGCGTGGCGATGAGTTTCTTTTGCATGATCTCGCTCCAGAGCTTTTGTGCTCGTTCAGTGAGACGAAGCCCGGCGGTCGATCCTTGGGTCACGGTCGAAATATTTTCCTGATCGAAGGCGCGCATGGCAGCCTGGAAGGCGCGTGCCTTGGCGTCCTCGCCGGGTGCCGGCACCGCGATGCCGCGCAATCTGTTGAGTTCGTTATCGTCGACCATGGTCACACTTCCCCGGCTGAGCGCATGAGCACTTTCAGCCGTTTCTTCGCTTCATGGATGTGCCAGGAAACCGTTGTCTCCGAGATCGCCATCGCCTCGGCGGTTGCCGCATGGCTCAAGCCTTCGCCATAGACAAAAAGCACCGCGTCGCGCTGCTTGTCCGGCAACTGCCGCACTGCCGCCCATAGCGCCTCGGCCGGGTCTTCCGGTTCGGCTGGCGCCTCGCCCGAGATCAGCGCGTGAACGCCGAAAGCCTCGGTCTTTGCCATGTCGCGGGCGGATTTGCGCATCATGTCGCGGGCCGCGTTTAACGTCATGGTGTAGAGCCAGGTGGTGAAGGCGCCACGGCCATGATAGTCGCGCAGCGCCTTGCCAAGCCGGACGCAGACTTCCTGGGCGATGTCTTCGGCATCGGCCTTCTTGCCGCACCACCGATAGGCGGCGCGATAGACAAAGCCATAGTGCCTTTCCAGCAATTTGCCGAAGGCACCCCTGTCTCCACCCTTCGCCCGCCCGATCAGATCGGCGTCGGAGGCTTCGCTTTCATCCAGCATCATCGCCATCATTTGACTGTTGGACGAAGGCTAGTGGTGATTCCTTGGGCCGATGGAAAGATTTTTTTCAGAATGGCGCTTTTGGGCACAGGCATGTTGAGATTCAGGTCAGGCCGAGCCGAGAGCGATGGTTGCCGAGAACCGGAGCGGAGCGTACCTAAAGTACGTGAGCACCGGAAGCGCAGGAAACTACCGCTCGCAGGCCGGCATCACCTGAATATCAGCATGCCTGGCCCGCGACCCAACCCGACGACCACGCCCACTGAAAATTGTAGCCGCCCAGCCAGCCGGTGACGTCAACGGCCTCACCGATGAAAAACAGGCCGGGCACGGATTTCGCCTGCATGGTCTTCTGGTCGAGTCCGTGTGTGTCCACCCCGCCAAGCGTCACTTCGGCGGTCCGGTAGCCCTCCGACCCGGCTGGCTTGATGCGCCAGTCGTTCACAGCTGCCTCGATGATCTTGATCTGGGCGTCGGAAAGGTCAGCGAGATTGCCATCGATGCCGGTTCGCTCCGCGATCGCCTGGGCAAGCCGTTTCGGCAGATGGTTTGCCAGCACGGTCTGCACCGCTTGCCGGCCATTGCCGCGTTTGGCGGCGCGGACAAGCTCGGCCACATCCACCCCCGGCAGCATGGCGATGCGGATTTCGTCACCCTCGCGCCAATAAGAGGAGATTTGCAGGATGGACGGCCCACTGACGCCGCGATGCGTGAACAGCATCGCCTCGGAAAACCGCGTCTTGCCGCAGGCGACTTCGGCGTCGACCGCATTGCCGGCCAGCGGCGAAAGCCGCTCAAGCGTCATGGCGTCGAAGGTCAGCGGCACCAGTGCCGGCCGCGTTTCGACAATCGCCAAGCCGAACTGCGCGGCAAGCTCGTAGCCGAAACCCGTCGCGCCCATCTTGGGAATGGACTTGCCGCCACAGGCAACGATCAGGGACTGACACGACACCGTGCCGGTGGAGAGTGTCAGTTCAAAGCTATCCACGGCTTTGCTGACGTTTTGAACTTGGGTGGACAGTTTCAGGTCCACACCCCTGCCCTGCATTTCCGAGACCAGCATGTCGATGATCTGGCGCGCCGAGCCATCACAGAACAGCTGCCCCAAGGTCTTCTCGTGATAGGCGATGCGGTGGCGCTCAACCATCGCGATGAAATCGCGCTGCGTATAGCGGCTGAGCGCCGAGATGCAGAAATGCGGATTCCTCGAAATGAAATTCTTCGGGCTGGCATGGATGTTGGTGAAGTTGCAGCGGCCGCCGCCGGAGATGCGGATCTTTTCGCCGGGCGCCGCTGCGTGATCGAGGATCAGCACCGAGCGGCCGCGCTTGGCGGCCTCCACGGCGCACATCATTCCGGCAGCGCCGGCGCCGATGATCACGACATCATAAAATTGCATCAAGCCAATTCGTTCCCGCTGGGCCCGCGCCGCTTAGCCGGGCGAGCCACTCATTGCGCCTGATACCCTCAAATATGCCCTGCGGCCAACAGGATGGTGAAACTCAGCCCAGCGTTTCGGCGAACAGGGCCGTCAATCGCTTCCAGTGACGCTCGGCTCCCACGGCATTGAAAACGCTGTGGTCGGGTACACACCAGCCATGCGCCATGCCGAGATAATTCTCCAGAACATGGTCGACCTCCGCAACTCGCAGCGCTTCGGCCAGCCGCGTCGACTGCTCCGGCGGGAAACTTCTGTCAACGCCCGCCATGCCGACATAGACGCGTGCCTTGATCGAAGCCGCCTTTCGATGCGGACTGTCGGCGGCATCGCTGGCCAGATTGCCGCCGTGAAAGCTGGCCGCTGCCTTTATCCTGTCGGGATAGGCCGCGGCAGCGTTCAGCGCCCGGCCACCGCCCATGCAATAGCCAACGGTGCCGATCGGTCCGGTGACGCCCTCGGCGGCAAGAGCGTCGAGAAACGCGCAGGTGTCGCTGATGGTCATCTCCTGCCTGGTGCCGGTAACCAGCGCCATCAGCGCGGCCTTGCTCTTTTCCTCGACGAAAGCGGTCTTGGCATCGAACGGACCATAGGGCGCGTTGCGGTAAAAAAGATCGGGCACCAGCACCGCATAGCCCTCGCCCGCCAGCCGCTCGGCCATGCCGTCGAGCGCTGGACGCGGACCGAAGGCATCCTGGTAGAGAATGACACCGGCCCTGGCCGAGGAAGCCGTCACGGAGCGGAAGAGCCCGGCCTTTGCCGTGCCGTCCCTGGTCTTGATTTGCAGATCCTGCTTGGTCATCGCCCGCTCCGTTGGTGTGTCGTGCGATACATATCCGCACGGATTGGCAGGGCAAGACTTAGCCTGAGCGCTGAAGTCAACATTTCGTGCGGAATTGCCTGCGCTCGGCGATTGACGCGAGAGAAGTCAGCCCTCGGTGCGAACGGTGCGCGCATCGACATGCAACGCACGGCCGGCGCCAAACCCCATGATGGCGGCGCCGAGTCCGAGCCCAACAAACAGGAAGGCCGTTTCTGAAAAACTGCCGGTCCAGCCCCGGATCAGTCCGACCAGCAGCGGCCCGAATGCGGCCAGCACATAGCCGACGCCTTGCGCCATGCCCGAAAGATGCGCGGCGACATGCGAATCCGGCGAACGCAGCACGATCAAGGTCATGGCGGCAGCGATCAAACCACCCTGCCCGA
>JBDSLV010000099.1:0-6211 GCA_039916205.1 Mesorhizobium sp.
GCCGCCATGGCGATCGGGCTGGCGTTCGTCATCGCGCCAAGCGGTTGGCTGGTGCGGCTCGCGAGCCCGTGGCTGACGGGTTACATCGTACCGCCCGATATCGTCACTATCAACGACCCGTGGGGACTGGCTCTCATTATTGGACTTCTCGCCAAGGAGCTGCCGTTCCTGCTGATCGTAATTCTAGCAGCCTTGAACCAGATCCCCGTGGACCAGCAGATGCGGGCCGGCCGCGCATTGGGCTACGGGCAAGGCATTGTATGGATAAAGATCATCGCGCCGCAGGTCTATGCGCAGGTCCGGCTGCCTGTCTACGTCGTCCTCGCGTTTTCATTGTCAGTGGTGGACATGGCTCTGATCCTTGCCCCGACGAACCCTCCCCCGCTTTCCATCGTGGCGCTGAGGTCGTTCATGTCGCCCGACGTTACCCGGTATCTCCCGGCAGCGGCTGCAGCCACTTTTCAGCTGTTGGTCGTGGTTGGAGCTATTGTCTTCTGGCGCTTCGGAGAACGTGCAATCACCCGGATCGGGTTGATATGGACCACACGCGGCGGCCGGGGCCTGACTGGCGAGCCCGGGCTGAAGCTGGCAGCCGCGTTCGGGACTATCATTCTCATGCTGGGTCTGGCTGCCCTGGTCATGCTTGCCGTGTGGTCGTTCGCCTGGCGCTGGCCATTTCCCGATTCATTGCCATCGGCATGGAGCACAGACATCTGGAGGCGCCAGGCCCACGCAGTGATCTGGCCTCTTGTCAACACGCTGGCCCTGGCGATTTTTTCGACGAGCGCGGCACTTCTACTCGCCATCGTTTGGCTTGAATCCGAAGACCGCTCCGCGAGGCCAAAGCCTTCGGCGCTTCTGAAGGCGATTTATGTTCCTCTTTTGCTTCCCCAGATCGGATTCATGTTCGGCGTGCAGGTCGCTGTGGTAAGACTTGCAATTGATGGGACGTTCCTCGCGGTCTCGTGGATCCACATGGTCTTTGTGTTTCCTTACCTACTGCTTGCGCTGGCCGATCCATGGAAATCGCTCGATAGACGCTATGCGCGATCGGCAGCCGCCCTTGGCGTTTCGCCCCTGGCGACACTGTTTCGTGTCAAACTGCCCATCTTGCTGCGGCCGATCCTGGTCGCATCGGCGATCGGTTTCGCCGTCAGTGTGGCCCAATACCTGCCGACTTTATTCGTAGGCGCTGGCCGCGTTGCAACGCTCACGACCGAGGCTGTCGCAATCTCAAGCGGTGGCGATCGCAGAGCTGTCGGAGTGTTGGCTTTTCTGCAGATCCTGTTGCCATTCCTCGTCTACGTTGCGGCCCTGGCCATTCCACGAGTGGTGTTCACCAATCGCCGGGCTTTGTCGGGGCGTTCATGACCACGGGCCTGATCCTTCAATCTGTGACTATTTCAATCGGGCAAAGAACGCTCATCTCCAGCCTCGACCTGACCGTAACACAGGGCTCGGTCGTCACCGTCATGGGGCCAAGTGGATCGGGCAAATCGACACTGATTTCCTTTATTGGCGGGCACCTGGAACCGGCATTTCGCGCGACGGGGCAGGTTCTGATCGACAGTCGCGATGTCACCCAATTGCCTCCGGAGCGACGCGGGATCGGCATCCTCTTTCAGGACGATCTGCTTTTCCCCCACCTGTCGGTTGGAGCAAATCTCGCATTTGGCCTTGCCTCCGGCGTGGACCGCGCGTCAAGGCGCGACCGTGTCAACAAGGCGTTGGCGGAAGCAGACCTCAAAGGCTTTTATGACCGTGACCCGGCAACGCTGTCGGGCGGCCAGCGCGCCCGGGTTGCCCTTATGCGAACCCTTCTGTCCGAACCCAGGGCGCTGTTGCTCGACGAACCCTTCCCGAAGCTGGACATTGAGATGCGGCGCGAGTTTCGTCGATTTGTATTCGATCGGGCAACCGCCAATCGGCTGCCCGTCCTCCTCGTGACCCACGATCCGGACGACGCAGAGGCAGCCGCGGGTCAAACGCTGACATTGCAGGTCGAGTAGCTGGCAAATCCTATGCCGTAGGACCCGAACTAACCGATATTTCCAAACGGCATGCCGCGCAGATGGCCGATGTAGCGCCTGGTGAGCAGGCTGGAGAGGCCGACAATAAAGACGGCTGTGCCGAGGTTCCACATCACGATCAATATGCTGGCATCAAGAACATGGAACAGCGAAAGTGCCGCCGCGGTCAGTGCTGAGATGGCAAGGCCACCGACCAGCGCCACTATCATTGGACGCACAAACACCGCGTATTTAAGCATCAGGAACAGCGCCACCGACAGCGGCAAGCTGGTGAAGACAAGCGTCGCGAAGCAACGCGTCGTCTCGCCGAGTGTCATCCCAGCCGGGTCAAAGCTGACCCAATTGGTGAGGCACTGGTAGCCGATATGACTGATCCAGAACATAAGCGGCGCGATGGGCAGGGCAATCCATTTCCTCGACCTGTCGGGAAGGCTGAGCATGAAGGCCGCGATCACGCCGGTAATCCCGGTCAAGACTGCGCCAGCCAATGTCACCACAAACGAGCGGTCCTGCAGGCGGTCCCAGATGTCGGGCCTGATACCTTGGCTGATTGCGAGCAAAGAGAGGACCGCCACGGCCAGCATCAACCAAAATGCTGCCCGCAGCAAAGGCGGCCTGAGGCGTCGCACCTGTGGCAGGTTTGTGGAGAGCGTGTCGATGAGATCGTCGGTACTCACGATCGGGATCCTTTGAAAAACGTGTCACGCAGGCTTTTGATCGCGCGGTGGGTAGCGACCTTCAGAGCCGGAATGGAAGCGCCGGATATTAAGGAGGCTTCCTTGAGCGACATTTCCTTGAGTTTGAGCAACCGGATCGCCTGCTGCTGAACAGGTGGCAATTTCGCAACTGCTTCCTCAATGCGATGCTGGTCCGCGGTTTCCTCGCTATTCGGTCGCGGGTCAGCAAAGACGTCCTCCTCGCCATTCATCGACTGCTCACGGGCACTGCGGCGCATCTGGCTCCTGATCTGGTCAACGAGCCGTCGCCGCGCGATCGCGGTCAACCATGGCAAGAAGGGGCGGTTCACATCGTACGTGGTCCGAATGGAGTGTATGGTCATCAGAATCTCTTGAACGACATCCTCGATGTCCTGCGGGTTGCGTCGGTAGCGGGCCGCAAGCGACCGCAGATAGGGCGCGATCTCCTTGAGAAGCCGGCGATAAGACACGGCGTCTCCCGCCTGGGCGCGCGCCATCAATATGGACCAGTCAACATCTTTGGACGAAGAATCGGGTTCAGCAGGGCTGCTGACGACCTCGGCCGACGTTGCGACCAATCGCAGTTGCGGCCTTCCCGGAGAGCCCGTGTCCCTGGTCATGACACGAGAGTATCTGAAGTACGGCGCCGCATAAATCGGCCAACCAGCCAATCGAGCGAAAGTGGTCCACCACCCAGCGCTATGATCGCCAGCGCGATCGAGGCCCAGTAAAGGTGAAAGTTCATCCACCCATCCGGCACGACGAGCTGAATGACGCCGGTCATCAGAAGCAGGCCAAAAGCGGTGAGCCTAGTCGCCAAGCCAAGCAGCAGCAGGATCGGCAGCACGATCTCCGCGGTGCCGACAAGATGAGCCACCACGATCGGGAAAGGGAAAGCGATTTCAGCTCCGAATATGTGCAGGCGAAACAGCTCAGAGAATAGGTAGGCAGCACTCGGGGACAGCGATAGAAAGCCGTCCCATCGGGTGAGACCAGAACGAAGGAATGGCAACGCCAACGCCACCCGCAGGACCGGTGGCGCCGCTGCGACGGCGACGACCTTCATCGCATGCAGCATGGATTCGATAAGCTGAACGGCCCGCCCCGCGCGCTGGCTTGCCTCACGCTGGGATGTGTTCGTAGGAATGCTCATGGTCCCCTCCTCCTAAGTGCCTGCGGCGACCGTCGAAATCCCAGCCGATGACAAGCCCAAGGCCGATCACGGCCACCAGATTATCGAGCAAATCGAACCGGGGGTTGACGCGCAATGCCTGCTTTGCCGCGTCTGATGGTGTTGCGCCTTGTTGCAGCGCGCCGACGAAGAAGAGGCTATCGGGTGCAAGGCGCCGCACCTCGACTTCGGCCGCACAGCGCACGATCAGCGCGTTTTCTGATCCATCGGTCCTGTCGACAGGGTCCGGGTTCGCACCGGCGCTGTTCATTTGCCAGATGGTGACGGCCGGAAAAGGCGAGCTCAGGAGCCTTATCGTGGGGTGTAGCACCAAGACAGCGTCCCCGAAGCGTTCGGGAGGGATCGTTGCCAACTGTTGTGGGGTGGCCGGGACAGCCTCACGTTCGTGGTAGGCTTCGACCCAGGCGCGTTCAATCCGGGCGACATCTGCGAGATAGGGCACCGGGCTTGCAGGCGGAAACGTTGCTATGAAATCAGCGAATCCATCCCCATAGTCTAACATAATCGGTGACCTGGGAGGATGTCGGACAGCGTATGCCGCTGCCATCGCCTTGAAAAACGGCGCGCCAACCAACCGCTCAACGACGGGGTAAGCGGCTGCCAATGTATCGATGAGGCCGACCACCACGTTGTTGCGATAGACCGCAAACCGCCTGGCGCTTGGCAGGCCGTCGGGGCCTACGACACCATCAGGCACCGGCCGTGCCGGATCGAGGATCGCGCTGCTGAACTCACCCAGAAGGTCACGCATGTTCCCGTACAGCCCTGTCAGCATGGAATTCGGACAGAACCCTGTCGGCGCGCTGCGCTTCGGCAAGCAGGTCAGGCCAGGTTGGCAGCTTCGAATCCCACTCGATCAGTGTTGGCTTAGGCCCCGTCAGGCCTATGACATGGCGATAGAGGTCCCAGACTTCCGCATCCACGGGTCGGTCATGGGTGTCGATCAAGAGCGGCCTGCCCCGCTCATCGGCCTCTGGCGTAAAACCGCCGAGATGAATTTCGCGGACATGGTCCAGCGGAAAGCGCTCGACATAGGCGATCGGATCCGAAAGCTGGTTGGTCGAGGCGACAAACACATTGTTGACATCGAGAAGCAGTCCGCAGCCTGTGCGGCGCGCGATCTCTCGAATGAAGTCGGTCTCCTCAAAGGTGCTTTCGGCAAAGGCCACATAGGTGGAAGGGTTCTCCAGCAGCATCTGATGCCCCAGGAAGTGCTGCACCTCATCGAGATGGTCGCAAACGCGGGCCAGGGTCTCGCTCGTGTATGGCAAGGGCAGCAGGTCATTCAGGAAGCCGCTGTCATGCGTCGACCACGCCAAGTGTTCAGAAAATTGGGCCGGCTCATAGCGTTCGACCAGCGCTTTCAGCCGTCCGAGATGCTCAAGATCGAGAGGTCGACTGCCACCGATCGAAAGGCCAACACCATGCAACGAGAGCGGATAGACCTCGCGGATTGCATTCAGATAGCGATGTGGCGGGCCACCAGCGCCCATATAATTTTCGGCATGGACCTCGAAAAACCCTAGATCGGGCTGTGTATCGAGGATTGTCCGGTAGTGTTCGGGCTTGAGGCCAACACCTGAGCGAATGGGCAGGCCTGGAAGGGCGATGGGAACGGACACGGCGTCCTCCTGTGTAGATGCCGGGCGAACCCCGCCCGGCAAACCAGATGGCTGAAGCTCGGATCAGGCGCCGATCGGGGTAAGGGAACCGTGGCCGTTGGGCGTCGTCACCGTCGTGCACGTGCCGGCGGGCTCCAGTTTGAAGGCGTTGCCCTGGTAATCGATCGTGCTCGTGCCTGCACAGGTTGTGCCGGCGCCCGCGAAACAGTCGTTCTGTCCTTTCAGGGCGACGCCGAAGCACATTTCCATCTTGCCGGAGCCGACCTGCTTCTTGGTGTCGGCCTGTTTCATCATCATCTGGTCCTTGGTCATCGGCTTCATGGCATCCTCGGCGTTCGCGCCGGAAACGGAGCCGAGGGCTGCGACGAAAGCACTGGCCACTACGGCGGCCATCAATCGATTTGACATCACGATTCTCCACATAAGGTGATGGGCGCCAGGGAAGCAGCGTCCAACAGGCCAAAGGCAGCCTGCTATGGAAGGTTCGCTGCATACGGCAAAAGGTTACCTGGCTTGTACGTTGATGCGGGGAGCGATCAATGAAATCGACACCCAACGCCCTACACGCGGCTAGTGTACGAATAACGACCGTTTTCCTGACGGTCGGTCGCGGTGGTTTGCAAGTGGCCAAATCGGAGCCAAGAGTGTCCGCAAAGTGTGTACGGATTT